>CAMBUL010000017.1 GCA_945871065.1 Chthoniobacter flavus
CACCTTCTTTTCCTGCAAATCCAGCTTCACGCTGCGCACAAACCACGGCGCCTCAAGCTGAAGTGCCCGATCGAAAAACTCTTTGTCTTCCATCCACCTCTTCTACCCTCTGGATGTACCTCAACCCCACGCTTTTTCACGAAGAACCAAAAAGTAAGCTCCCGCCCCGCCCCGAGAGCCTTGATCTTGTTCTCGCGGACGAAAGCTCCCGGCTGCTCACTGGGGCTTTCTCAGCTGCGCTGGCGCCCGTCGAGCTGATGATATCAGACCGTGCCGAGGTCGGCGAGGGCCGAGGCCAGCTGCTCCAGCCGCTGCTCGCGCGAGCCGCAAAGCTCGATCAGGCGGGGTGCGTTTTCTCCGGGCATCACGCCGAACCTGCCCTCGCGGTAGATCTGCTTGAAAATGGCGTCGACCTCGTCGCGGTAAGAGTGGTCGACCGGACGGATGCCGTCCTCCTCCATGGCCACCGGCCACTGCTCCGAGCAAGGAACGAAGGCGAGGATATCAAGATGATCGAGGGACTCGCGCACGGCGGGAACCATCGATTGCACAAAGGCATCATCGATGTCCGTCGTGCCGCAATCCGCGGTGTATTGCGAATAGGCGAGATAATCGACCGGCGCACGATCGAAGATGACATTGTCCGTGCCTGAGGCGTAGCGATGGACCCGGCTAATGTTGTAGAAAAGCTGGATCCCATTGTGCAGGCGCGTCGAGGCGTCGCGGAAAAGAATTTCGTAGGGTCCGTGCAGGCTAAGGGCGCGGTAGGGTTCTTCCTCGCGCGTGTAGCCGGCGTGGGAGGCGACCCAGTCGTTGACCACGGTCGACTTTCCGAGCGAATGAGAACCGGAAATGGCGATGCGCATGAAGAGTTTTGCCGGTGAGGGGGAGGGGACCACAGGTCCGCCGCCCGTCTCGGACGACCGTGTCAGGAGAGCCCGCCCTGAGCAACGCGAAGGTAACACCGGGATTTCCATCGGCCAGGTTGGCGAGGTGGTTACCTGTCTTTTATCCGTGCCTGTCGGGGTGGCTGATTTTGCCCGTAATTTTCTTCTCCCACCCCCACGGCGGGGGGAGGGTATCGTCGCAACGATGCCACTTTCTCAGGTTTCATGGCCGTGGGCCTTTTTAAGTGCAGCCTTGCCCGCGAACCCCCGCACTCAAAGGGCCCCAGGCCGAAGACTTAGATCATCACCGTTTACGCCTTGTCCGGATTGCTGGAAATCAACCAACCTGCAGTGCAGGTGACGCGCGAATCTCTGCTCGAGGCGATGAAGACAAAATTCTCGACTGGGCCGCGCTGTACGTCACCTACCAACGACCCCACCAACGTCCTATGAAAAAACGTGAGACAGCAACACCCATGCGCGAGGTGGGAAAATTGGCTGCGTTCTGCATCCTCCTCACGCTGTGCCCCGCGCGCGCGCACGATCCTTCGTCATTCGCCACCGGCAGCGCCGGGACAAAGGAAGCGCCAAGCTCGTCCGCGGCACCGGCCCAGGCTTCCGCCTTCGCGCCTTTCGCACCCGGGGTCAAAGTACGTTGGGACGAACAATTTCTTTTCGTCGAGTGCCACGGCCTGCCGGCCCACAACATGATGATCGGCATCACGGCGTGGCAGCAGCAGGTGCCTTTGCCCCAGGATTACACGGGCGCCAATGCGTGGAGAATTCCGCTCGCGCCCGTGCCGGCCGCGACACCCATCCCGTTGGAAAACCACTTCCTGCGCGGAGCCATCGCCCTCGCGGTCAATGGTGTGCCGATCTTCAATCCGCAGAACAATCGCGGCGAACTCTCCTACGAGATCGGTGAACTCGACCAGTGGGGCGGACATTGCGGCCGGGCCGACGACTACCACTACCACATCGCACCGCTGCATTTGCAGGAGGTCGTCAGTCGTGACAAACCGATCGCCTATGCGCTGGACGGCTATCCGATCTACGGTCTGACTGAACCGGATGGCTCGACCCCTGCGGATCTTGATACGTTCGGCGGGCATTCCACCGAGGCGCTCGGCTATCACTACCACGCGTCGGAAAAATATCCCTACGTCATCGGCGGATTCCACGGCGAGGTGACGGAGCGCGAGGGTCAGGTCGACCCGCAACCGCGGGCCCGTCCGGTTCGTCCAGCCCTGCCGCCGCTGCGCGGCGCGCGCATCACCGGTTTCATGACCTACGGCAACCGGAGCGAACTCACCTATAAGGAAGGCGGCACCACTCGAGAAATCGTCTACACGGTGAACCCCGACAGCTCGGTAGTCTTCAGCTTTCCAGATGGCCGGAAAGAAACATTCCACCGTCGCGAAGAACCCGAGGGTCCGCCTCCGCCACGGCGTCCGCGCGACGAGTGACGCCGGCTGAGCGTACGTCTCAGAATGAGGGGAGTGGGCTGGTGCGGCGCAGGGCGCTGACAATCTCGTCGACCGATTCTGCCGTTGTCTGTTCGGCGGCGCGGACCGTGACGTCGTAGGCGAGATCGTGCGCCTGATACAGTTCGTCGCTGCGGCGGAGACCATGGCGGAAAGGATTCGAGCGAGATTTTCCTCGTGAGCTGGCCATCGCGCAAGGGAGCGGTCTGAATCTTGCGCCAAACGCCGGGCGGAGACTTCGGCAAAGCGCCGTACCCCGCCGGATTGCGGCATATGCGGCTTGTCTCTACGCTGGGCTGCTGTCACTAACAAGTGACTTTTCCCGCCGAAAAATCATGAACTCTCTCTTCTGCTCCCCGCTGCGCTACACGCAGGGATACGACGCCACGCAATCGCTTGGGGCCGAGATGGCCGCTCTCGGGTTGTCCGGCCCAGTGCTTCTCGTGACCAGCCCATCCCCGCGCAAATTGCTCGAACCCGTCTGGGCGAAAACGCTGGGCGACGCGGGCATCGCCCATGTCATCCATGATTTCGCGGGCGAGTGCACGAGCGCTGAGATCGCGCGCATCGTCGCGGTGGCTGGTGCCGCCGGTGCGGCCGCTGTGATCGGTGCGGGCGGCGGCAAGGTGCTCGACGCGGCGCGTGCGGCCGCCGCGGAGTTGCGCGTTCCTTTCGTCTGCTGCCCCACGGTCGCGACCACAGATTCTCCCACCTGTGCGATCTCCGTCGTCTACACGGCGGATGGTGTTTATGAAAAGACGCTCTTCCACGGGGTCAATCCAGCGCTTGTCCTTGTCGACTCGCATGTCATCTCGCGTGCGCCGGCGCGCATGCTCGTGGCCGGAATGGGCGACGCGCTCTCGACCATGTTCGAGGCGCGGGCTTGCGTGGCCGCGAAGAAACCCAACACCCGCGGCGGTGCCTGCACGATCAGCGCCATGGCTCTGGCCGAACTCTGCTACCGTACGCTGCTGGCCGACGGCGCCGAGGCGCTCCGCGCGGCGAAAAACGGCGAAGTCAGCCCCGCGGTCGAACGCATCATCGAGGCGAACACCTTGCTCTCCGGCTTGGGCTTCGAATCTGCCGGACTGGCCGGAGCGCACGGGGTGCACAACGGTCTGACCGCCGCCCCCGGCACGCACGCATTCCTCCACGGGGAAAAAGTCGCTTTCGGCGTCCTTGTGCAACTCATGCTCGAGAAGGCCGAGCAAGCGCAAGTGGACGAGGTGCTGGGCTTCTGCTGTTCGGTGGGACTGCCCGTCACGCTGGCGCAAATCGGCTGCGCGAATCTCCCCGACGATGTCCTCGACCTGGTTGCGGCACGCGCCACCGCGCCGGGCGAATGGACGCACAACGAACCATTCCCCGTCACCGCCCCGATGGTTGCCGCAGCCATCCGCGCCGCTGATGCCGCGGGCCACGCTTTCCTTGCGGCCTGAATGCGGGCGGGCGCCTGACGTCGGCCCGGTTTTTTTATTCCGGGCGGATTCGACGCTGATTGTGTCCGGCCCCGCGTTCTTGTTACCACCTCAGCTGTGAATAAACCAAAATCCCTCCGTCTTGTCGGCGCTGTGCTTTGCGCGGCGTTCCTTCTTTGGAACTCTCAGGACCGCGCGGCCGAAGACAACCTGGAGAAAAAGTAGGAGACGATCCGGAGAGCCGACCAACACATCAAGGAGAAACTGGCTATGACCGATCAACAAGAATTGAGGGAATCTCACGAGCTGTTCAGCGCGGCGTGGTCGCTCTATGCGCGCCGCAGCGGCACCGGAGAGGTCGTCGACATGAAAGGTCTTTGTATCGCGAACAGTCGTTCACCGTGGTTCCTCATGAACGCCGCATCGCTCGGCAAGCCCGTGTCTTCCCAAGCGGAACTGGCCGCACGGGCCAACGAGGCGATGGCCTATTTCGCCAACGAACAGCATCCGTGGTTCTTCATCGGCAGCGAGGAATGGCTCGGTGACGGTTCCTCCGAGACTTTGTCACGACTCGGTCTCACAGAAGCATTCAGTGTCACCGGCATGGTCGCCGAACAACTTGCCCCGCCGTCCCGTCCGCTGCCGGAGGTGGAAACGCGTCGCATCGACGACGAGAGCGGCCGCTTGGCCCTCTCGGATCTCAACGCCGTCACCTACGACCTTCCGACCGATTGGGTGCGCGGTGTGGCCGCCAGCCCGTCCCTGTGGCAAACGCCTCTCTACGGCTACAACGCGTTTGTCGAAGGCCAGCCCGTGGCGACGGGCTTCGCCGCACCGTTGAACGGCGTCCTCTACGTCGCCTTCGTGGCCACAGCCGCTGCCCATCGCCGCCGCGGCCTGGCCGAACTCGTCATGCGTCGCTGCTTGGAGAAGGCGTCGGAGGAAACGGGCATCACGCGAACCGTCCTCCATGCCACCGCGGATGGCTATCTCTCGTACGTCAGGATGGGTTACCGGCCGGTTGACGAGTTTTCGATCTACGTTCCGGCTTAACTTTTTGGCCTAAGCCGCGTTTGATGCGGTGCCGACGGACTCGAACAGCACGCGCACGGGCTCCTGTGCGGCATCGGGATAGTTCAGCCTCTCGAAGCCAATGACGTGGCCGTCCTTGTCCTTCATAAGGACAACCTCATCACCGGTTTCCTCGCAGACATACTCCTTTTGTGGCGCACCGAACCACACCGTCAGCGTGCGCCCGGTCACATCGTGGTAAACGTTCAGATCGGCCATATATGTTCTCCTTCTTTGATGGCGTCCGTCGGGTAGGCGGTGATGAGGAAGCCATCGGAGCCGGTCCGACGACTTACTGCACACACCCAGCGCCCCCGGCGCCTTGTCTTGTAGAAAAGATACACCTGGTCGTCGCTTTTGCTAAGCCGTATTTCGTCCGGTGCCTCCAGCGCGGTGCGCACATCCTCGAGGTGCCCTTGCATTACAGGATGCTTCAGTGTGGAAATGATCTCCCAGTAGGCCTTGGTCACACGCACCGTGAAGCCAAGGGGTGTTGCTGCTTCGAGAACAATTTCCTGCTCATTAGCCATGCACGGACGTATGGTCGTCAACAATGCTGCGGGCGTCAATGAGCT
This sequence comes from Chthoniobacter flavus, assembly GCA_945871065.1. Lineage (GTDB taxonomy): Bacteria > Verrucomicrobiota > Verrucomicrobiia > Chthoniobacterales > JACTMZ01 > JACTMZ01. The sequence goes on from CAMBUL010000017.1 coordinate 5,436, forward strand.
TGGCGGACCACCGCGATGGCCCGGGGTCGCCGGGCACGGATTAACGCGGATCCGCCTTCGCAGGCTTACGGCGGGAGAAACTGACAGAGGAATGACGTTTGCCGCGCAACTCCGGCGATTGCCGTTTTCTTATGAAGGCATTGAGTTTGGCTGATGTCAGTCAGCCAAACTCTTATCTTGGCTTTTATCCGCGTCTATCTGCGTTAATCGGTGGCTCTCTGTCCTTGCCCGCGCCGCAAGGCTACATCAGCAGACCGGCATCGCGCATGGCTGCGATGATCGCTTCGACCGATTCGGTCGTGCTCTGCTCGTCGGTGCGCACGGTGACGTCGTATTCGAGATCGTGAGCGTGACACAGTTCGTCGCTGCGGCGGGCGAGGCCGAGGGGCCTGCCCTCGAAGCCGCCATCGCCGCGGGAAGATTCGCGCCGCTCCAGCTCGGCCACGGAGCAGAAAACACCGACGGAGAATACGTGGGCCCCGGAATCGCGGAAAATCTCGAGGACATCCTCTTTCCATTCTCCGTCTTGCAGGAAGTGGTCGATGATAAGATTCGTCTCTAGCTCGAGATGTTTTCCCCAGCTCCGGTGCATGCCGGCCAGCAGTTTGCGGCCGTGCGGGCTGAAGACCAGGCGCAGACGGGGGCTTCCTCCGTGCGAGCCCGACTCGTTGCTTTCATCGACGTATTCTCAGCCGGCGCGTCCGTCGTGGGGCTGGCGGGAAACCAGACGTGAGAGATCGCGGCCTTGCAGCTTCACAAAGCTGACCGGGTAAAGTTTGTCCGACATCAAGCGACCGATGTCGTCGAAGGCGACGCGGGCGAACGCGGCGTTGGCATTGCCATCGGCGAGTTCGGTTAGCCGATCCTGCAAGCCGTGGCAGAGAGTCGACTTGCCGGAGGAACTCGGGCCGTTGACAAGGATGGCGAGGGGGGCAGTCAAGAGCTTCACAATAGGCGTCAGAACGCCAAGATCACGCCGCGCGGCGCGTGGCCATGATGCGCGGCAGCATGATGTCCTTGATCCAGATCTCGAGAACACCGCGAAGGTGCGGAAGGAAGGTGACCGAGTAGATGAGGCGCAGCGAGGCGAGGAAGTATTTGTTCTCCTCCCAGAACGCGCGTTCTTCGGCGCTGATGTCGGCGAAGTAGTGCTGCTCGAAGTGGTTCCAGAATTCCAGGCCCTGCTCGGTCGGGATTTTCGTGGCGAGCATGCTGAGCCCCAGTTCGGGCACGCCGTAGATCATGTAGATCAGACCGAGATCAAAGAGGTAGCTGCCGGCGGAAAAGTCTCCCATGTCGATGATGACCAGCTCGCCGTTCTGCATCATAATGTTGCTTGAGTGCAGGTCGAAATGGACGCAGGTGTCCGCATCGGGCATGGCCTCGAGCTTCTCCATGAGGTATTCGCCCTGCTCGGGCGTGAGCAGGTAACCGACGTCGCGGATGTAGCCGCGCAAGCGGTCCTTCAGGTCCGGCAGGACGTTTTTGTCGCCCTGGGCCGCGTGCAGGGTCTTGGCTGTGTCGGACAACATCTTCGCGTAGCGGTCCAGATTGGCGGTGTCCTCGCGGATCACCGCGCTGAAGAGTTCCGCGTCGAGCAGTTCGTAGACAACTCCCGAGCGCGTGCCGCAGGAGACGACGTCGTAGGAAATGGCGGTGGGCACGCCCATGACGAACGCGGCCTTGGAATATTGCTTCTCCCGCTCGGCGATCTCGGGTTCGACACCCTCGTTGTAGACTTTGACCACCGTCTCGTGGTCGAGGCGGTAGCACTCGCCGCAGACCCCGGCCGAGAGCAACTCAAGGCCCTCGAGCGAAATCTCGCGCGTCTTTTTCCCGATGGTGATCATATCGGACAGGCCGGTGAGATCGAAAACCTCGCGCACGTGAGGCGAGACATTGGTCACCACCATCTTGCCCTGCGCTTTGGCCATGGCCTGATGAGCTTTCAGCACGCTGCGGATCCCGGCGCTGGAAATGTAGTGGCATTTCGCAAAGTCGAGGACGATTTCGCGCACGCCGTCTAAGGCGAGCTTGGCATCGAGCGGCGGGGCCGTGACGGCGTCAAGGCGTCCGTCGAGTTTGACCGTGAGCTTGTCGCCGGCTGTTTCGGTGGCGATGTCCACGTATTTCTTGGGGCTTCGCTTTGCTTTCTCCTAATCCTGCGCGGGTTTTTCTCCAGCGGGTGCCGCCACCTCGCGGCAGATCCCGACCACGCCCAAGACCTTGCCGTCCTCGCCGACCCAAGGTGCCTTCAAGGTGTCGGCGTAAACTTTGCGGCCGTCGGGGTAGACCAGCCATTCTTGGAATTGCCGTGGCTTTCCGCCGTCAATCGTCTTCTGGTCATCGGCGCGGTAGGCCGTGGCGAGTGCGGCCGGGAAGATCTCGGCGTCCGTTTTTCCGACCAGCTCGGCGAATGGGCGCCCGATCAAGGCGGCCCAGGCCGTATTGCCGCCGCGGTACACGCCGGCCATGTCTTTGTAGAAGATGACGTCCGGGAGAGAATTCATCGCGGTGGTGACGATTTCGAGTTGGTCCGCCGGGCTGTCGGCGGCCGGTGACTGGTGCGGGGTGGTGGCGAGTGCCGCGGCAACTGCTGCGGCGAGGAGGGTGTTTTTCATGGGTTTCTTTCCCGGGCGGGGTTGGGCGCCTTGGGGTCTCGGAGCATGTAACGGGAGGTTGTCGATGTCAGTCCTCAAAATTCCCGCAGAGGGCGGCCGGCATGCTGGACCGGCGCGGAGAAGCCGTTTTCGCGCAGGGCATACCAGAGGATGGTGGCATTGATGCCCAAGATGGGGATGCCGAGCTGCGGCTCCAGTTTTTCGGTGACCGCGGTCATGCTCATGTTTGTGCCGCATTGCACGCCCGGAGAGCGTGCCGGTGATGGTTTGGCCCGTCATGTTCTTCACGGATTCAGTGGGACTTGCGGACATTTTATCCGACGCCACGCCACCGATCGTTCGGGGCGGCGTTCAGCGCCAGTAGTTGTTGGCCGCGGCGATGGTCGCGAATTCCTGCGCCACGGTTTGCCCAATAGCGATGAGCATGGCGGGATCTTCGGCGTAGATGGGACGCAATCTTTCGCGCACCGCGGCATCGGGCTGGGTGGCTTTGATGATGAGGCGCGCCATTTTTACGGCGAGTTGGCGGCCATCTTCTGGAGTTTTGGTCAACAGGGTGTTGCCAGGGACTAATTGGACGGGTTCGGGGGAGGTAGGAGCACTCATGTGTTTTGCGGTTTTAAGGGCCTGTCTTCTCGTTCCCCCGCGTGCCCGAGTCAATGGCATTCACCCGTTTTTGCGTGGCACTCGCCTAGTCTGGGTAGACCATGATAGATTTACTGCTTAAATGTCCGACAAAATTATCATTTTCGACACCACGCTGCGCGACGGGGAGCAATGCCCCGGCGCTTCGATGAATTTGCGTGAGAAAATGGAGGTCGCGCGCCAACTTGAGCGGCTCAATGTCGATGTCATCGAGGCGGGGTTTCCGGTCACCAGCGAGGGCGACTTCGAGGCGGTGCAGCGCATCGCCACGGAAGTGAGGGGACCGATCATTGCGGGACTGGCCCGCTGTGTGACCAAGGACATCGAAGCCGCCGCCGCGGCGGTCAAGCCGGCCGGGGAACGCGGACGCATCCATGTTTTTCTCGCCACTTCGAAAATCCACCGTGAGCATAAATTGAGGAAGGCGCACGAGGAGATTTTGCGTCTCGCCGCCGAGGGGGTGAGGCTGGCCAAGTCGCACAACAAAGATGTCGAGTTCTCGCCCGAGGACGCCTCGCGCACCGAGCCGGAATTTCTCGCCCAGGTCGTCGAAACGGTCATTGCCGCGGGTGCGACCACAGTCAATATCCCGGACACCGTCGGCTTTGCCGTGCCAGAGCAATTCGGGGCGCTGATCAAATACCTGAAGGACAATGTGCGCAATATTGACGACGCCATCATCAGCGTGCACTGCCACAACGACCTCGGTCTGGCCGTGGCCAACTCACTGGCCGCCGTGCAGAACGGGGCGCGTCAGATCGAGGGCACGATCAACGGGATCGGCGAGCGGGCCGGCAATGTTGCGCTGGAGGAAGTGGTCATGGCCCTGAAAACCCGGGCCGATATTTTCGGTCAGTTGCGCACCGAGGTGCATACCCGGGAAATTTTGAAAACCTCGCGCATTGTCAGCCGGATGAGCGGGCTGCACGTCCAGCGCAGCAAGGCCATCGTGGGCGAGAACGCCTTCGCCCACAGCTCGGGGATCCACCAGGACGGCATGCTCAAGATGCGCGAGACCTATGAGATCATGAATCCGGTCGAAGTGGGTTGGGGCGGCACCGAGTTGCCCCTGACCAAGCACAGCGGACGCCACGCCATGGCCGCGCGCCTCGAGCATCTCGGGTTCAAATTGAGCGATGCGGAAATCGGCGCGGTCTTTGTCCGCTTCAAGGAAATCGGGGACAAAAAGAAATTCGTCTATGACGATGATTTGTCGGCCTTGGTCGATGATTCGATGATGCCGCAGGACGAGGGCTGGCAGCTGCAGAAATTGGATGTTTCAGTCGCCACCGGACAGCCGCCGCGGGCCAGCGTGGTGCTCAGCCGCGACAACGAAAGCAGCGAAGGCAATGCCGACGGCAACGGCGCCGTCGATGCAGCGATGCGCGCCATCGATGCGGTGGTTGGACGCTCGGGCAATCTTCTCGAATACAACGTGCAGGCCGTCACGCAGGGGCACGATGCCCTAGGTGAAGTGACGCTGAAGGTGGATTTCGGCGACGGACGCTTGATTACGGGCAAAGGTGCGAGCACCGACGTGATCGAGGCCAGTGCGCGTGCGTATCTGAACGCAATCAACCGCACCTTCATCCGGCGCGAGTTGGGTGAGCCGGCGCAGGGAGTTTGAGGGGAGTTGAGGGTTGAGGGTTGATCGAGTTGAACCTTTGGCGGTGGTCCCTCGATGGAGTTGTCAGGCCAGCTTGAGCCCGTGCGCGAGGAAAAGTTGGAAGTCTTCGCGATTGCCGGTGGCCAAGGGGGCTCCGGCCACGATGGAAGTGGCGGCGATCATGGCGTCCACGCGCAGATGGCGCTTGCGGCCAGTCGCGTTGAAGAGGTGCGCTGCTTCGCGCGCTTGTTCCTCGGCAAAGGGGATCACCTCGACGAGAAAAGCGCGCACGATTTCCTCCTGCTCCGCCGTGACCGGGCCGCAAAGGAATTCATACCACGCCGTCACCGGTGCGAGGAGGCGCTCGCCGTGCCGATACCACGCGGTGATGCGTTCGGCTTCCTCCGAGCCGGCTTCGAGGCAGCGGATGAGGTAGTTGGTGTCGAGACAGATCACGAGGAGGCGCGCCAGTTTTGGCGATCCTCGTAGGTCTCGGCCATCCAGCGATCGGCCTGCGCCTTGCCGATTCCGCCGCCCTTGGCGTGCAGTTCGCGCAGCAGGGACACCGGATCGCGCTTCGCCGACTGCACCGTCTGCTCGGAGCGCTCGACGGAACGCCGGACGACCTCGGCTTGGGACACATTCCAGAGCTTGGCCAAGTGCCTGAGACGACGGGCCGTGGCTGCATCCAAGGCGAAGGTGGTGCGATGAGTCATGGTTGGCATACCATTACTACATACCATCGCATTGCCTCTTTCGCAAGATTGCGAGGATGGTGGTCAATTACTGTCTGGAGGGGATGGTTAGCCTAGTAGGAGAAGAGTTTTCAGTGTTCGGTGTTCGGTTTTCGTCTCGCAAGTCCGGTTGCCGCTCCCATCCCCGAACCGGGCACCTGGGCTGCGATGGCCATTTTTGCGGGGGGGGTGCGGCTTACGCGGGCTGGCGCCGGCGGGGGCGTGCTTGAGTAAGCGGACTGCCTCGGCGCCGGATCGCTCAGTAACTTTCCAACCGGATTCCTTCGATGCGGGCAAATTGCGCGGTGTTGCGCGTGACCAGGGGAAGGCCGAATTGCAGCGCGGTGGCTGCGATCCACAAGTCGTGGGGCCCAGGCAAGGAGTTGGTGGCGCGCAAACGGGCGAACTGCGAGGCGTAGATGTCGAGCGTTGTGTTGTCCGGCCAGATCGCGGGAAAGCGGTCGAGGAAGGCGCGCACCGCGCCGGGTTGATGGCCGGCCACCGCCGCACCGCGGAGGAATTCACCTTTGACGATCCAGGGCAGACCGACGGCGAGGTCCGCATTGTCGCGCAACCATTGAGCCGCCGGAGAATTCCGGCCTTCGCGCCAACGCGAAATCAGGAAGTTGGTGTCGAGGAGGCGGTCGACCGCGATCATGGGGCGCCTTCGTTGACCGAGGGTGTGGCCCACGGATCGGGACAGCTTCGCCAGTCATTGGCCCATCCGGCTTCCGCTTCGATGACCTCCGCTTGGCGGCCGGTCAATTTGGGTAGCTGATCAAAAGCCTCGTCCATGTCCTCCGCCGTGCCCCTCTTCGGCACGGCCTTCAACACCACCTTGGAGAAGGACTCCGAGGAATCCGTTTTCCAGGATTTCAGCCGCTGATAGGCCTCCTCCGACAGAGTAATCGTCTTCATGCATGCATGATACACGAGTGCATGAACCAGATCAAGTTGTCTGCTCAACCTTTGGCCAAAGCCAGGCAATGGAACGCCTCTGCTCCGGGTGCGTTCGGAGCGATGGCGGCGAGCGATTTGATTCCGTCAGCTTCCCATCCAAACTCCCGCGCCCAAATCGCCAGATCGTCGAAATTCACATCGGAGGTGATGTCTTGGCGTCCGGACATTTCGTAGACCGCGTCGCCGGCCAGGCGTTGTTGGCCGCGGTAAGCGCGCAGAGTTCCGGCCGGGCGGCGCTGGTAGATCTGATCAGCGCTGCCGCCGTAGTCCACGACCAGCATTGCTCCCTGCTTCCATGACCCCGCCATGTCGCGCATCCAATTGCGGACCGACTCGAAGGCTTCCACTCTTTGGCCCGTGGTCCATTCGCGCGCAAAAACGGTTGAAGCGGGCAGGGGACGCGTGGGCGGGAGAAAAACTTCCTGCAGTTTTCCCTCGATCACTTTGAGATACAGTTCGGTCCATCCGTCGTTTTCTTTGCGGAACACGCGGCAGGGAAAAGCATCGAAAAACTCGTTGTGATAAACCAGCGCGCGGCCTTCGCCCGCGGCCAGCGCCTCTTCGATCGTCGAATGCCATGTGCCGCGCCCGCGTTTCTGCTGCTCTGCGCGCAATGGCTCGGACGTCTCCACCAAATGCAGATCGACCTTCCGCTTCCCGAACCATCCGAAGCTTTTCATCACCGCTGAAGCCAAGGCGCCGGAACCCGGACCGCATTCGATCACGTTGAACCGCTTCCAACCCCGCTGCTCGGCTTTCCCTTGCAGCCACTGTCCAATCGCCTCGCCCAGCGCCGGGGTCAGTTGCGGAACCGTGGTGAAATCCCCGCGGCTGCCGATGCCGCGGATATTCCGCGCGTAATAACCGTCCTGCGGATGGTGCAGGGCGATTCCCATGAAGGTGTCGAACGGAATCGTCCCGCCGTTTTCATCGAGCGCAGATTGCAAAGCTTGGCGGACGGTGGACATCACAGGCAGATTATCGCGGTGGATCCGCGGCAACTGCCCATTTACGAGATTGAGGACCGCGTCGTCGAGGCGGCGAAGGCCCAGTCGCGTCTGATTCTGCGCGCCCCGACCGGCTCGGGCAAATCGACGCAGGTGCCGCAGATGCTCCTCGACCGGGTGGTGCCGGACGTCGGACAAATCGTTGTCCTGCAACCGCGACGCATGGCGGCACGCATGCTCGCTTCGCGGGTTGCGCAGGAACGCGGGGAGGCGCTTGGTCAAACGGTCGGTTACCAGGTGCGGATGGAGGGCAAAAGCTCCGCGCACACGCGCATCCTTTACATTACGGAAGGCATTCTGCTCCGTCGCATGATCGGCGACCCGGAGTTGCGCGGGGTAGCGGCCGTGGTCTTCGACGAATTCCACGAGCGGCACCTTTACGGCGACATCACCCTGGCGCGGGCGCTCGACTTGCAGGAGACCTCGCGTCCGGATCTGAAGCTTGTCGTCATGTCGGCCACGCTGGAGGTCGGCGAGTTGGAAAAATACCTCTCGCCCTGCGAGGTGCTCGAATCGGCTGGGCGGACGTTTCCGGTGGAGATCCGTCATGCGGAACGCTCGCCTGGCGACACGCCGCCGTGGGAGTTGGCCGCGGAGGCATTGACCGTGCACGCGCCCGAGGCGGGCCACGCGTTGGTCTTCATGCCGGGTGCCTACGAAATCCAGCGGACGATCAGTGAAATCCGCGCCACCTCCGCGCTGCGTGACTTTGCCGTTTTCGCTTTGCACGGCGAAATGCCGCCCCGCGAGCAGGATGAGGCGGTTGCGCCGGGCGGCGGACGCAAGATCATCGTCTCGACCAATGTGGCCGAGACATCGCTGACCATCGAGGGCGTGACGCTGGTGGTCGACAGCGGCTTGGCCCGCATGGCGTGTCATGATGCACGGCGCGGGATCAATACCTTGCTGGTGGAAAAAATTAGCCGCGCGTCAGCCGACCAGCGCGCCGGGCGGGCGGGGCGCACCGCGCCGGGTTGTTGTGTGCGGCTCTGGATGACCAAGGACCATGAACAACGGGCGGAGAGCGAGTTGCCCGAAGTGAAGCGGCTGGATTTGGCCGAGGTGGTGCTTTCGCTCAAAGCCGCGGGGGTCGGGGATTTGACCCGATTCCGCTGGCTCGAACCGCCCGAACCGCGGGCTTTGGCGCGGGCCGTGGAATTGTTGGGCGATCTCGGGGCGCTCGACCACGGAGGACACATCACGGACCTCGGACGTCGCATGCTCGCCTTCCCGGTGCATCCGCGTTACGCGCGTCTGCTTCTCGAGGCGGAGAGGCTTGGTTGTGTCAAAGCCGCCTGTTGGTTGGCCTCCCTCACGCAAGGACGCGGGTTGCTGGTCAAAAGCACTTCGCGCGAGATGGACAAGCGTCGTGACGAAATGCTCCGGGACGGGGCGGATTCCGATGTTTTGGTGCAACTGCGTGCCTTTTCGGTCGCCCGCAAGTCCGGCTTTGATCCGGCGCGGGGCCGCTCGCTCGGCATCCACATGCAGTCGGCGCGGCAGGCCGCGCAGCTGGCCGAGAAATTCGAGGATATCGCGCACGGCGAGGGGCTCAATCTGACCGACGAGCCGCCGCCGGAGCATTCGATGGAAAAATGCATGCTCGCCGCCTTTCCCGACCATCTGGCCAAGCGTCTGGATCGGGGGACCCTGCGCTGTGATCTGGTCCACGCGCGGCGCGGGACGCTGGCGCGCGAGAGCGTGGTGACCGACGAACTTTTTGTCGCCGGCGAAATCACGGAGATCGGCGGACGCGAGGGCGACGTGCAGACCTTGCTCACCCTGGCTTCGCCGGTGCGCGAGGAATGGCTGCAGGAAATGTTTCCGGAGGAATTTTCGGACGAGGTCGCGACGATGTTTGATCCGATCACCCGCGGGGTGACCGCGCGCCGGGTCACGCGTTTCCGCGATCTCGTATTGCGCTCCGGTCCGGGCGGCGAGCCTGACCCGATCTCGGCGGCGAAGATCTTTGCCGACAAGGTGGTCGCGGGAGATTTGTCGCTCCCGCTCTGGAATGACTCAATCGAGCAATGGATCGCGCGGTTGAACTGCCTCGCGGAGTGGAGGCCGGAATTGGAATTGCCGCGGATCGGGGAGGAGGAAAGACGTTTTCTCTTCGAGCAGTTGGCGCAGCGTGTGACCAACTACCGGGCGCTGAAGGACAAAGATCCTTGGCCGGTGCTGCGTGGATGGCTCTCCGCCGGGCAACTCGCCGCACTCGACGCCTACGCCCCGGACAAAATCAAACTGCCCGGAGGCCGCCATGCGCGTCTGGTCTATGCGGCGGGTCAGGCGCCGGTCATGGCTGCGCGCGTGCAGGATCTTTACGGGGTGGAAGCCCCGCTCACGGTGGCGGGCGGAGGTCAACGGGTGCGGGTGGAAATTCTCGCCCCGAACCAACGTCCGATCCAAGTGACCGACGACCTGGGCAGCTTTTGGAAAAACACCTACCCGCAAATCCGTCCGGAATACGCACGGCGGTATCCGAAGCACGAGTGGCGGTAGGTCTTCTCCGGAGGGGAAACTACTCGCACGCCAAGCGGGCGGGTGGCAGATTGTATCGGAGCATGGCCACTGATTCAGCAGGGCAGTCGGCGCCGTTGCGGGTGGAAAGCAGCGGCAGCGAGACGATTTTGGCTTTGTCCGGGACGCTCGATGACGCGGCGGTGGCGCGTTGTTGGTCACGCGCCCTCGGTGCGGCGAGGACCTCGCAGGGTCCCGTGCGGGTGGACTGCGCACGGGTTGACTCCTGCGGCGGAGCCGGGTTTGCCCTGCTGGTTGCCCTGGCGGAAATGGCGGAGGAGAGAAAGCAGTCCTTCGTGGTGGACGGTCTCGCGCCGCAATTCCGTTCCATGTATGACGGCATCGACCGTTCGAAGCTCGGGCAGACCGAAACACCGCAGCGCGAAAAATACGGTCCGGTGGCCTCGGTCGGTCAGGCGGTGGCGGACCGCGCCGCGGAGTGGCGCGAGGAGACGGAATTTGTCGGTGAAGTCGGCGTGGGTCTGGCCGGTTTGGGCCGTGAGCCGCGCCGGCTCCGGCTTCGCGAGTGGTGGGTCATGGTGGAAAAGGCCGGGACGAATGCCCTGCCCATCGTGGCCTTGATCAGCTTCTTGATGGGCATGATCATGGCTTTCCAGGCGGCCATGCCGATGCGGCAATTCGGAGTGGATCTTTTCGTGGTTAATCTGGTTGCCCTGACCATCACGCGGGAACTCGGTCCGTTGATGACGGCCATCGTGCTGGCGGGACGCTCGGGCTCGGCCTTTGCCGCGGAGATCGGGACGATGAAAGTGAACGAAGAGGTGGCGGCCCTTACCACCATGGGGCTCAGCCCGGTCCGTTTCCTTGCCGTACCGCGCGTGCTGGCCGGTATCGTGGTCACCCCGGTGTTGACCGTCTATTCCATGGCCATCGGGGTGGCCGGCGGGTTGGCCGTCATGATGTTGCTCGGCTTCCCCCTGGCCACGCTGATGCACCAGCTTTCCGGCTCGCTGCGGGTCGACGACGTGCTGGCCGGGTTGATCAAATCATTTTTCTTCGGCGCGGTGGTCGCCGGGGTGGGTTGCCTGCGCGGTTTGCAGACCGGGGCGGGGGCCGCCGCGGTGGGTGACTCCACGACGCGGTCGGTGGTGACGGCCATTTTTCTCATCGTTCTGCTCGATGCGGTTTTTGCCGTGGTTTACTACCAGTTGAAATTCTGAGCGATGAAGGAAGAAAAAATCATCGAGGTGAGAAGGTTGTCGGCCGGCTATGCGGGGCGCGCCATCCTCAGCGACGTGTCCTTCGACGTGCGGCAGGGGGAAATTTTCATCATCCTCGGCGGATCCGGATCCGGCAAAAGCACGCTCTTGAAGAACATGATCGGGCTATATCCGGCGATGTCCGGCGAAGTTCTCATCCGCGGCGAAAACATGATCGGCGCCGTTGGAGCGGTACGGGAACGTTTGCTCAGGCAGTTCGGCGTGATGTACCAGGGCGGGGCGCTTTTTGGATCGATGACTCTGGCTGAAAACGTGGCGCTACCCCTTGAGGAATGCACGCGCCTGCCCCGGGAAGCGCGGGCGCTGCTGGCGCGGCTCAAGCTGCAGCAGGTCGGCCTGGGACAATTCGCTGATTATCTGCCGTCCGAAACAAGCGGCGGCATGGTCAAGCGTGCCGCGGTGGCGCGGGCCATGGCGCTGGATCCGGGGATTCTTTTCCTCGACGAGCCTTCGGCCGGGCTGGACCCGATCACCTCGGCCGAGTTGGACGAATTGATCCGGGCGTTGTCCCGCGACTACGGAATAACCTTTGTCATCGCCAGCCACGAACTGGCCAGCGTCTATGCCATCGGCGACCGTGCGATCCTGCTGGAGAACGGTGGCATTGCGGCCGAGGGTAGTCCCGTGCAATTGCGCGACAACCCGCCCAACAACTACGTGCGGGCCTTTTTCCGCCGGGAACCGGAAAGGGCGCGCGCGGCCTGAACCAAACCATGTCGAACCGGGCCAACTATTTCAAAATCGGCGTCTTTGTCCTGGCGGGATTCTCTCTCCTTGCTGCCGCGCTTATTTTTCTCGGGGCGGGCAATGTGTTCCGCCCGCGCATCTACCTCGAGACGTATGTCGATGGCACGGTGCAGGGGATCGATCTGGGTTCACCGGTCAAATTTCGCGGCGTGCAGATCGGACGCATCTCCAAGGTGGATTTCTGCTTCAACATCTATGGTCCGCAACCGGGTGAGGAGCGCCTCGACTACGTTTATCTCGAGATGGAAGTCGACGTGCAGGTCTTCCACGGGATGTTCACCGAGGACATCACGCCGGTGGTCGAGCAGGCGGTCCGTCAGGGGCTGCGGGTCAAATTGCAACCCCAGGGGGTGACCGGGCTGAATTTTGCCGAGTTGAACTACGTGTCCGACCCGGCGCTCTTCCCGCCATTGCAAATCTGGTGGACGCCGCGGCACCACTACATCCCGTCCGCGCCGGGGACTTTGACCAGCCTGGTCGAATCGCTGAACAAGCTGATGGACACCTTCGGCGGACTGGAATTGGGTCCGACGCTCAAGGGGGTTGACCAGGCCCTGAAGAACTTCAATACCACGCTCGAAGGATTCAGCAGCAGCATGGACAAATTGGATTTGTCCAGGGTGAGCACCGACTTGCAGGCGGTTTTGACCGAGTTGCGCCTCAAAGTCGATCAGGTGCCGGTGGAAAAGCTGAGCGCGGACGGGATGAAAATGATGCAGTCGTTGACCACGGTGGCGGGGGAAATGCAAAGGTTGGTCGACGCCTTGCAGACCAATCCTCTGCTTAATGCCGACGCGGTCGGGTCGATCGTCGGGGACTTCCAGGCCACCGCGGAAAACTTCCGCGTGTTGAGCGAAAATTTGCGCGAATACCCTTCGCAAATGCTTTTCGGCGAGCCTCCCAAGCGCTCGCGCTTCGATCCGGCAGGCAAGCCGGGGCGGCGATGAAAGCGTGGAGGATCCTGCCGGCCTGTTTGGGTCTGTGCCTGGTGGCCTCGTGCAGCTTGCGCCAACCGGCGGTGAGTACGGTGGATTATGCCTTCGCTCTTCCGGCAGCCGCGCGCGGTCCGGCCGGGATGAAGTCCATCGCGGTCGCTCCTTTCACCGCCGGGCCGAAAGCGGCCGGTCAGATGCTACTCTACCGGGTGGGCGAGACGCGATATGAGCACGACTTCTACAACCGTTTACTCGCGCCGCCGCCGCAGTTGCTGACCGGCGCGCTCCGGCGCCATCTCTCCCAAGCCCGCGCCGGCCAGGTGAGGGAGCCCGGAACGCCGCTTGGTTCTGATCTGCTGGTGCAACCGCGTTTGGTCGAACTCTATGCCGACTACCGCGACGAGCCGCGTCCGAGCGCCACGGTGACCATGGTGCTGGTGCTGATCGAGCGCGGCACGGATGGGAGTAGCGAGATTTTCGAGCGGACCTACCGCCGCTCCGTCCCGATGAAAGCCGTTTCCCCGGCCGCCGCGGTGGATGCTTGGAGCGAGGGGCTAGGGCAAATTTTCCGGGAGTTCACGGCCGACCTGCGGCGCGCGACGGGCTGACGGGCGAGGGGCGGTCAGAAGTTGAAGACCGTGCCGATGAAAAGCACGTTTTGGTTGTAGTTGCCCCGCAGGTTTTCGTTGGAGGAATAAAGACCGGTGAGGCTACCGCCGACATTGACTGACCAGATCTGGTTGACGGCGAAGGTCAAATTCAGGCCGGTGTTGAAGACTTCGGTGGTGTAATCCGGCACCACGCCATCGGGCTGGTCGTAAAAATTGTTCTGGTAGTTGAAGAAGAGGCTGCCGCTCAAACGGCGTCCGAAGGCATGCTGCAGGGTGAGGCCGCTGAGGAACTGCTGGTCTTGGGTGTAGCCCGCCTGGCTGGCCGCGGTGGTGCCGTAGCGGGCATTAAGCGCCACGACGGTCTGCGGGCGCAGCGAATAATTCAGCTCCAACTGGCCGAACGGACCGAGGTAAGTGGAAGTTCCTCCTGTGACCGGAACCTGGCTGACCCGCTGCTCGGCGCCGGCGCGGAAGTTGAGCACTGACCGCGGATTGAGAGTGTGGTTGAAGCCGAGGAGGAGAAAATTACCAACACTGTCATAATTTTCGACCTCCCAGTAGGTGCTGGTGGAAAACCGGTATTCGTAAACGATCGAGGTGGACGGCTTCCAGAGATACAAAAACTGCTGGTCGAAGGTCTGATCGACCCGGCTGAAGTCGTCGCCCAAGGGCTCGGTGTAATAAAAGAAAAGCGTGTCGAAACCCGTGATGGTCTCGAGCTTGGGCAGCCACCGGTAGCTGACATCGAAGGAGTTGTTGCTGATCACATAGTTCCCGAAGAAGGTGTCCGACGCCCCGACAATGGTGAAGCTCGGTTGCGAGGAAAGGATCGTGTTGCTGTTGAAGGAGAGATCGAGTCGCTCGGTGACCGCGTAGTCGACGTCGAGGTTCAGTGCTCCATTGGGATAGATGCCGCCATTCTGCAGCTGGCTGTTGTTGTAGTAGTACGCCGCTCCCAGGTCGAAACCGAAGATGATGTCGAGGCGCGAGCCACCGAGGACCAGATCGACGCCGCCCCCGATGTCGGTGTAAAGGCTTTCGACCTCGTTATCCGTCGCGTAGGTCACGTTGCTGTTGTAGCCCTGCTGCACCGTGAAGCTGTAGCGGAATTCTATCCCGCCGGAATCGAACCGCCCGCCGGCATCCACCTCCTCGGTTTCGCTCCCGGCCGTACCCACCGTTTCGAAAGCAGCCTCGGCCGCCGCCTCCGTGATGACCTGAGGCTCGGACGGGGGGGGAGCCGGGGCCGGTTGCTCGACGCCAAAGGCCGTTTCGCCCAGTTCGGGCAGAGCCAAGTCGGAGGTTTCGGCCTCGCCCACAGTGGTGGCCTCGACCGGACCGGAGGTAGAAGGGGCTTGCTCGGTGAAGGTTTGGCCCGAGGCAGAGTCGCGAACCGGATAGGTCATGCGGAACTGCGGGGTCTCCACCTCTGATTCCGAGGCGGCATTCTCAGGTGCGGGTTGGCCCTCCTCGGCCAGAGCGGAGCACGGCACCGCTGCCACGGAGAGAACAGCGACGAACAAAATGGAGCGGTGCAGGGACATCGGGAAGCAAACAGCGAACGCACCATCTACCGGAAACACCCCTGCCCGAACAGCGTAAATACCCTTTGGCGACCGCGCTGGACCAATGGTCAGGCCCGGCGCATGACGGTGTCCTGAACGAAAAGTTGGCCGGTTTCGCGGTAGTCGAGCGTGTAATGGAGGCCCCGGCTTTCTTTGCGGCTGAGCGCACAATCGACGATGAGGGCGGCGACGGTGACCAGATTGCGCAGCTCGAGGAGATCGGTGGTGACTTTGAAATTCCAGTAGAATTCTTGGACCTCTTTCTGCAGGTTGCGCAGGCGGGTGGCGGCGCGCTGGAGGCGCTTGTCGGTGCGGACAATGCCGACGTAGTCCCACATCAGGCGGCGTATTTCGTCCCAGTTGTGGTAGATCACGACCAACTCGTCCACGTCGACCACGCGGCCGGGGCGCCATTCGGGGAGTTGGATGGGATCGGTCTGGCGGTGGTTTTTCGTCGCTTTGAGAAAGGCCCGGTGGGCGAAGACGAGGGCCTCAAGCAGCGAGTTGCTGGCCAGGCGGTTGGCCCCGTGCAGTCCGGTGCAGGCGACCTCACCGATGGCGAAGAGGCCGCGCAGGGTGGTCTCGCCCTGGTCATTGGTTTTCACGCCACCGCACTGGTAGTGGGCGGCGGGTACCACGGGAACGGGTTGGGTGGCGATGTCGATGCCGAGGTCGGCGCAGGTTTCGTAGATTTTGGGGAAGCGCTCCCGCAGGAATTCGCGCGGCTGGTGCGTGATGTCGAGGAAAACGCACTTCGCGCCGGTGCGCTTCATTTCGGCGTCAATGGCGCGGGCCACGATGTCACGCGGGGCGAGATCTTTCAGCGCATGGTAACCCGCCATGAATGCCGTGCCCTGCCCGTCGACCAGGCGCGCGCCTTCCCCCCGCACGGCTTCGCTGATGAGGAAGGACTTGGCCTCGGGATGGAAGAGACACGTCGGGTGGAACTGGATGAATTCCATGTTACTGACCGCCGCGCCGGCCCGCCACGCCATGGCCACTCCGTCGCCTGAGGCGATGTCGGGATTGGTGGTGTAGAGATAGACTTTGCCGCAGCCCCCGGTGGCGAGCACGATGCGGTCGCTGCGCAGGGTGAGTACCTCGCCGGATTTTTCGTCGAGGACGTAGACGCCGACCACCCGGTCCTCGGTGGCGTAGCCGAGCTTTCCAGTGGTGATAAGGTCGATGGCCATGTGGTCTTCGAGGACGGTGATGGAGGGATGACGTTCGACCGCGGTAACGAGGGTTTTTTCGATTTCCAGACCCGTGAAGTCATGAGCATGCAGAATGCGGCGCTTGGAGTGCCCGCCCTCGCGCCCCAGATCGAGTTCCGTGCCGCCCTCGGGTTTTTCCCGCAGGTCGAAGGACATGCCGAGTTCGACCAGCTCCTTGATGCGGTCGGGACCCTCGCGGACGACAAGATTGACCACATCCTCGTGGCACAGACCCGCGCCCGCCTCGAGGGTATCTTTGACGTGCAGCTCGAACGAATCTTCCGGACTGGTCACACAGGCCACGCCGCCTTGGGCCCATGCGGTGTTGGTCGTGGTTTTGGCCCGCTTGGTCACCACGGCCACCGTGCCATGGGCGGCGGCCTTGAGGGCGTAGGTCAGGCCGGCGATACCCGAGCCAAGGACGATGTGGTCAAATTTTTGCATGCCGCGCCGCGAGGTGCACGTTGTCGATGAGCCGTGTTTCGCCGATTTTCACCGCGGCGGCAAGCACGGCGGGGCGGTCGAGCGTTTGCAGGGGCTCTAGCGTTTCGGCGTCGACCACCTCGACATACTCCGGCACGGATCCGGTCCCTTGGGTGATGAGCGCGGTGGCCGTGGCAATCACTTCCCGCGGCGAACTGTTTTCCGCCGCCGTGCGGAGGGCGGCAGGGAACGCTGCGGCGCGGCGGCGTTCTTCCGGCGCGAGGTAGCGATTGCGCGAACTCAAGGCGAGGCCGTCCGGCTCGCGCACCGTGGGACAGCCGATGATTTCGAGGCCGGGGAAGAGGTCGCGGGCCATGCGGCCGATGACGGCCAGCTGCTGGAAATCCTTCTCGCCGAAAATGGCGGCGTCCGGGCGGGTCAGGTGGAAAAGTTTGGCCACCACGGTGCAGACCCCGCGGAAGTGGCTGGGGCGGCGGGCCCCGCACAACCCGCGCGAGAGGGTTGTCTCCTCAACGAAGGTCGAGTCGCCGGGCGGATACATTTCCGGCACGGAGGGCGCGAACACGGCGTCGGCGCCGTGTTCGTGGCACCGCGCCAGGTCGGCCTCGAACGGGCGCGGGTATTTGTCCAAGTCTTCGTGAGGGGCAAACTGGGTCGGGTTGACAAAGATGCTGACGATAACCGTTCCGCCTCCGCCTGCTCGGCTCCGGGCGGCATCCATCAAGGCGGCGTGGCCCGTGTGCAGCGCGCCCATGGTCGGGACAAGGACAACAGCCGAGGGGGCGCGGGTGCGAAAAGAAGCCAGCTCCGCAAGCGTGCTGAGGGTGCGCATGGGTCGCGCCCGGCGGTCAGTTGCCAGCCGGCGCGGCAGCGGGGGCTTCGGTCGCTTCGACAACGACTTCTTCAACCGACACCGGTTCGGTGGTCACCACGGAGGGAGCGGCGGCGGTTTCGGGTGTTGTCGTGGCAGCGGGTTCCGCCGTGGCCGGCGCGACCGCTTGGGGCACGGGCTGGCCGAGGAGTTCTTTCTGGATGCTCGTTTCGCCGGTGCCGCGCTTGGCATAGATGATGGCCAGCAGGAGGGTGAGAGCAAAAAAGACGATACCGAGCCACACCGTGAACTTCTGCAGGACATGCGTGGTTTGCGCGCCGAAAATGTTTTCCGTCATTCCTCCGCCGAAGGCGGCGCCGAGCCCCTCGTTCTTCGGACGCTGCATGAGGACGACGCCCACCATGAGGACGCAGACCAACACGTGAAAGGCAATGAGGATAGGAATCAAAACCGACATGAACCGTGCAAATTGGCAGGTGCCTGCCCGGATGTAAAGACGTTACCGGCCGCAGGTGTTTGTCCGTCCGCTTGAGGTCCGGGTCCGGATCCGCCCAAGGTGCAAAGCAGGCACGAACTTGTTTCCGCGTTGATCTTTTCCGGTGGAATGCCCTAAGTCTCGGACTGTGAACGTCTCTGATCTGAGGGAAATCCTGCAATACGTCCCGCGGTTCCGCGAAAAGATCTTCGTGGTGTCCATCGACGGGGAGATTGCCGCTTCGCCCAACTTTGCCAACATTCTGCTCGATCTTGCCGTGCTGCGCTCGCTGAGCATCCGAGTCGTGCTCGTGCACGGCGCGAGCCATCAGGTGCAGGAGGCGGCCGAACGCGCCGGGGTCAAAGCGAGTAACACGGACGGTACCGGCATCACGGATGAGGCCACGCTGGAGTTGAGCATCGGTGCGGCCATGCGGTTGACCCATGAGATCCTCGAAGGTTTGGCCTCCGTGGATTTGCGGGCCGCCTACGCGAATGCGGTCATTGCGCACCCTGCCGGCATCCTCGGCGGTGTCGACCAAGGCCACACCGGGCGGATTGAGCGGGTCGACGTCAAGTGCCTGCACGTGCTCCTGCACGAGGGGATCATTCCCGTGGTGCCGCCACTCGGCTTTGATGGCGAGGGACACACTTACCGGGTCAATTCCGACCATGCGGCGGCGGAACTCGCCGAGGCCCTCCATGCGGCCAAGGTGGTTTATTTGTCGGCCGACGCCAAGTTGCCGGGCGGCGCGTCCTTGCCGCGGCAGTTGGGCATCGCGGAGGCCGAGGAGTTGTTGAAAAAGAGGAAGAACGGCGAGGCGCCGAATCTTTATTCGAAGGTCGACTATGGTGCGAAGGCTTGCCGGCAGGGCGTGTCGCGGATCCACATCCTTGATGGCACGGTCGACGAGGCCTTGCTCGACGAGGTGTTCAGCAACGAGGGGATCGGGACGATGATCTACTCGAATGAATACCAGCAAATCCGGAAAATTTTCAAAAAAGACGTGAGGGCGGTGATGTCGCTTATCCGGCAATCGATGGACACCGAGGAACTTGTGCGGCGGACGCGGACCGACGTTCTCGAGCAGATGCAGGATTTTTGGGTGCTGGAAATCGACGGCAAGGTGATGGGGTGCGTCGCGCTGCATGTTTATCCGGCGGAGGGCTGCGGCGAACTCGCCTGCCTTTACGTGCAGAAGGAGCACGAGAACGAGGGGCACGGACGGAAGCTGATGGCTTTCGTTGACAACCTCGCGCGGGAAAAAGGCGTCCGGCAATTGTTCGCCCTCAGCACGCAGGCTTACAAATATTTGCAAATCAAAGGCGGCTTCCGCGAGTCCTCGCCGGACATCATGCCCGCTGTGCGTCGGAAACAATACGACGCCGGCGGACGGCAGTCCAAGGTCCTGGTCAAGGACCTCGCCTGAGGCGCCCGGCATGGAAGGTGTCCACACCCATTTCCTCTGGATCGACTGGGTCGTGCTGGCGGTCTACTTGCTGCTCACCACTTGGATTGGTCACGCGTTGCGCGGCAAGCAGTCGACCATGCAGGATTTTTTCCTCGCCGGCCGTTCCCTGCCTTGGCCGGCGGTGACCGGTTCGATCGTTGCCACGGAAATCAGCGCGATCACCTTCGTCGGTGTGCCGGGCATGGTTTTCGCCGCGGGCGGTGATTTCACTTACCTCCAGTGGGGGATCGGTTCGCTCTTCGCACGGTTCATTGTGGGTATCTGGTTTGTCAAAGTCTTCTACGAGCGCGGCATCTTCAGTCCCTACGACTACATGCAGGTGCGTCTCGGCGCGGGGGCGCGGGTCTTTACCACGTCGCTCTTTTTTGTCGGGTCGATCCTCGGGCAAAGCGTGCGGTTGCTCGTGACGGCGCTCATTTTGTGGACCGTCACCGGCCTGGCTTTCGAATGGTGCATTGTCATCATCGGGGTCTTCGCCATCGGGTGGACGCTGATGGGGGGGATGACCACGGTCATTTGGACCGATGTGATCCAGTTCTTTGTCTTCATCGGCGGTGGGTTGCTCGCCTTCATCCTGCTCATGGCGGGCATCGATGGCGGTTTCGCGGCGTTCGTCGCCGAGGCGGGGGCGGCCGGCAAGTTGCGCTTGCTCGACCTTTCGACCAATCCCGATGTGCAGTTCACTTTGTGGGTCGGATTGCTTGCCATGCCGTTCCAAAACGTGGCCGCCTTCGGCACCGACCAGCTCAACGCGCAGCGCATGTTCTGCTGTCGCAATGCGGCGGATGCCTCGAAGGCGATCATCGCGAGCAGCATCTCTCTCCTGGTCACCGTGCTCATGCTGGCGGTCGGCGCGGCGCTCTTTGTCTACTACCAGCAGCGTCCGCCGACTCCCGGTGAAGCGGCGCTTTTTGCCAAGGACACCGATTCGGTTTTCCCCGTCTGGATCACCACGGTCATCCCGCCGGGTTTGAGCGGGCTCATTCTCGCGGGGGCGTTTGCCGCTGCGATTTCGAGTTTGGATTCGGCCTTGGCGGCCTTGTCGCAGACCTCGATGGCCTTGTGGTATGGCAAGGACGGTCTCGAGTCCGCCGACCAAAAGCGCCTCCTCAAGCAATCGCGCTTCGCCGTGGTCGGGTGGGGGATCGCGCTCATTCTCGTGGCCATCGGGTTGCAGGCCGTGCGCGGGCAGATCAATCTGCTTTCGCTCGCCTTCGGCATGGTCGCTTACACCTACGGGCCGATGTTGGCGGCCTTCCTCCTCGCGTTAAGTCCACTGCGGCGCGATATCCGCGGCATCATCATCGGCACGGCCATTTCCATTCTGCTCGTGCTGTGGGCGCGTCCGGATCTCTACAACATTCTCGCCGCGCTGGGCGCGATCACGACCGAAGAAGCGGCCGCATGGCGTCCGAAAATCAATTTCGCCTGGCTTTATCCAATCACGTGTTTGCTCACGCTCGCGTGCGGTATCGTGCTCGGCCGGAAAACACCGGCCCCGCGGGTAACGTAGTCCGGTCAAGCGATTTTGAGAAAAAGTTTACAAGTGCTGCAAAAGTCTTGAGCCCGAATTTCTCGATCGATACGCTGCGTCTGTGACGCCGAGAGAAAGCAAGGAAGCCTGTGAACAACTTGTGAATACGTGTTCCACGGTTTTCGGTCTCCGGCTCCCGTCGCCCCACCAAATGTTGTTTTCACTCCAGCTAGGATCCTCCTTTTTGACCCACGGATCCGGCGGATGCGGAACCTCTGAGGGCCGGGCTTAACAGAATAACTTCATGCCCCGCCCCACTTCCCCGCGTTCCATAAGCCGCATCCGCCAAGCCACCCCGGTCCGCTCCGACCGTTCTCTGTCCCCTTCCGTCCCCACGGCCCCGCCCGCTGCCGTGAATAACTCGGCTGCCGACCCGGGTCTTGAAGCGCTGTGGACCCAGATTTCATCGGCCTTGAGAGCGGAATTGGGTGAGGGAGTTTACGACCGATGGTTTTCCACATTGCGCTTGGCCGAAGCCGATGCGCGCGAGGTCACGCTGGTTATTCCCAACAGCATCTATCAGGTCTGGATCGAGAGTAATTACGGCTCGCAGTTGCAGGCCTCGTTGATGACCGTCTTTGGAGCCAAGCGGAAGATCACTTTCCGGGTCGAGAACGGGCACGTCAGCGAACCGGTCGCTCCCCCGGAAGCCATCGCGCCCGAAGAGCCGGCAGAAGCGGCCGGAGTCGCCGGCGCCAAGGGGCTCAATCCTCACTACGTGTTCGATACGTTCGTGGTCGGAGCCAACAGTGAATTCGCCCACGCCGCTTCCCTGGCCGTGGCCAAGTCCCCGGCCCGCACCTACAACCCGCTCTTCATCCACGGCGGGGTCGGTCTCGGCAAGACCCACCTCCTCCAAGCCATCGGCCACCATTTGGCCGCCTTGCGCCGCGGGACCAAGGTGGCTTACGTGCGCAGCGAGACCTTCACCAACGAGTTCATCAATGCCATTCAGACGAATTCCTTGGTCAAATTCCGTCGCCGCTACCGCCAGGCCGACATCCTGCTCATCGACGACATCCAGTTCTTGGCCGGCAAAGAGCGCTCGCAGGAGGAGTTCTTCCACACCTTCAATTCGCTCTTTGAAGGCCGCAAACAGATCGTTCTCTCTAGCGACCAGCCGCCCAGCGAAATCTCCCAACTCGAACAGCGCCTCGTCTCGCGCTTCGAGTGGGGTCTCACCGCCGAGCTCCAACCGCCGGACATGGAGACGCGCCTCGCCATCCTGCGCAAAAAGGCGGCCCGCCTCGAGGTCAGCCTGCCGGCCCACGTCCTCGAATTCCTCGCCCACCGCATCAAATCGAACGTCCGCCGCCTTGAGGGTGCGCTGCTCCGGGTGGCATCCTTCTCGTCCCTTAGCGGCCGTCCCCTGACCGACGAGTCGATCGAGCACGTCCTGCGCGACATCCTTCAAGAGGAGGCCCGCCGTGCCGTCTCCATCGACCAGGTCCAGCGCAAGGTCGCCGAGCATTACGATGTCCGCCTGGCCGACATGACGAGCAAACGCCGTCCAGCCAGCATTGCCTTCCCCCGGCAGGTGGCCATGTTCATTTCCCGCCGGCTGACCAAATCCTCCCTCCAGGACATCGGGGAGGCTTTCGGCGGTCGGGACCACGGCACCGTGATCCACGCTTGCAAGACGGTGCAGGTGCGCATGGACAAAGAAGAGAGCCTGCGCCAGATTGTCCGCTTCCTCGAAACCGCCCTGCAAAGGTGAAGAAGGCTTTGACAGCCGCGGTTTATTTGCGGACATAAATCCCTTCCAACCGCGCTCCGCACGGTCACCCACACGAGCCATCATGAAATTCACCATCTCGCAGGAGGCCTTCGCCGAAGGACTGCAAAACGCGGTCAGCGCGGTCAATTCGCGCAGCACACTGCCCATTCTCACCAACGTCCTCATTCAAGCCTCCGACGGCGAGCTCATCCTCACCGCTACCGACCTCGACTTCACCGTCCGCACCAAGGCCGAAGCCAAAGTCGGCAAATCGGGATCGACCACCCTGCCGGCCCGGCGCTTGAGCACCTTGGTCAAGGATCTGCCCAAGACCGAGATCGAGGTCGAGGTGGACGGCAAAAGCATGGCCACTCTGAAAAGCGGCGCCGGTGTTTACAAAATTTTCGGCATGCCTGAAGCCGAATTCCCCGGTCTTCCCGCCTTCGAAGGCGCCGTCGAGTTCAAGCTCAAAGCCTCCGACCTGAAAGACGGGCTGCGCAAAACGCATTACGCCATCTCCCTCGACGAAACCCGCTACGTGCTCAACGGCATCTTTTTCTCCTTCAAAGGCGACAAGCTTACTCTCGTTGCGACCGACGGACGCCGCCTCGCCTTGGCCGAAGTGAACGACCTGGAAATTCCTCCCAGCCAGGAACGCGAATTCATCGTCCGCACCAAAGCGGTCACCGAATTGATGCGCGCCCTCAAGGAGGATGGCGAAGTTGTTGTCCGCATCTCGCAGAACATGGTGCAGTTCGACTGCGGTCCGACCACGCTCATTTCCAAACTGGTCGAAGGCAACTACCCGAACTACGTCCAAGTCATCCCGACTAAAGTCAACGAGCGCGTCACCGTCGAGCGCGAGACCCTGCTCAATGCTGTCCGCCGCGTCTCCCTCCTCAACACCGAGAAAACCGCCTCCGTCCGCCTCAATTTCACCAAAGGCAAAATCGAAATCAACTCGAACACCCCCGAAGTCGGCGAAGCCCGCGAGGAAATGGCCGTCAGCTACAAGGGCAAGGACATCTCCATCGCTTTCAACCCCGAATTCCTCATGGCCCCGCTGCGTTATCTCAGCGAAGACGAAATCCATTTTGAGCTCATCGACGACATCAGCCCCGGCGTGCTCAAAATCAACGCTCCTTTCGTCTACGTGCTCATGCCCATGCGCGTCGGGGCCTGACGCGCGTCCGGTCGTGATCCCGCGCCTCCTCGCCGCCGCACTCCTCGCACTGGCCCTCGGCGCGGGCAATGTCATGGCCGACAGCGCGATCAAGATCTCCGACGCCGAAGCCGACCGCATCGGCCAAAAAATTTGGCGTAACGAATGCGCCGGCACCCGCGACGGCCTCACCGCGTGGAACAAAGGCGAAAACTTCCCGTCCCTCGGCATCGGTCACTTCATCTGGTATCCGCAGGGCCAGCGCGGCCCTTTCAAAGAAAGCTTCCCCGCCCTCAAAGACTACCTCCAAGCCCAAGGGGTCAAACTCCCCGGCTGGCTCGCCTCGGCCAAAGCTTGCCCCTGGCCCGACCGCGCGGCGTTCATGGCCGACTTTCGCTCGCCGCGTCTGGAGGAACTCCGCACGCTCCTTGCCTCGACCGTGGGACCACAGGCCCGCTTCGCCGCCCTGCGCCTCGAATCGGCCCTGCCGCAAATGCTCGCCGCCGCTCCGGCGTCCGAGCGCGAAAAAATCCGCCGCAACTTCTCCCGCGTAGCCAACGCCCCCGGCGGGCTCTACCCGCTGATGGACTACGTGAACTTCAAAGGCGAGGGGACCTCGCCGACCGAGCGTTACCAAGGCGAAGGCTGGGGCCTGCTGCAAGTGTTGGCCGGCATGTCCGACACTGGTTCCCCCACCGCCGCGTTCTCGAAAAGCGCCGACCGCGTCCTGACCCGTCGCATCGAACTCTCGCCCCCCGCCCGCGGTGAAAAACGCTGGCTCCCCGGCTGGCGCAACCGTGTCGCCACCTACGTGCCATGACTGGCGGGCGACTCCCTTGATTTGTAGCGGCTGCCTCCCTGCGGAGCAGGACAAAACCAGCAGGGTGGCAACGCCAATTTTCTCCAATGGCCGGAGGCGGGGACAGCCTTCCGTTTTTTCCCTGCGCAACCGGATCTCCCGCGGCTACAATCCCCTCATGCCTTCCGTCACCCGCGACCAAGTCATCGAGGTCCTCGAGCGCATCGCCCTCTTGCTCGAACTGCAGGGCGAAAACCCCTTCAAGATCCGCGCCTACCACAACGGCGCGCGCGCCCTCGAAATGCTCGAAGACGACCTCGGCACACTCGTTCGCGAAGATAAATTGAAAGGCATCCCCGGCATCGGTGACGCCCTCCGCGAAAAAATCGGCACCCTCGTCACCACCGGCCAGCTGCCTTACTATAACGAACTCGTCGCCAAGTTCCCCCCGAAATTGTTCGAACTTTTCGACGTTCCCGGCCTCGGCCCGAAAAAAATCAAGGCCCTCTACGAACAACTCCAAGTCGCCTCGCTCGCCGATCTGGAAAAAGCCTGCCAGGACAACAAAGTCGCCGGCCTTGATGGCTTCGGGGCCAAGACACAGGAAAAAATCCTCCTCGGCCTCGGGATGCTCAAGCAGGGGGCCGGACGCCACCTCGCTTCCATCGCCGCCCACGCCTCGGCTACGCTGCTCGACGACCTGCGGGCGCACCCGGACACCATCCGCCTCTCCGCCGGCGGCAGCACCCGCCGCCGCAATGAAACCGTCCACGATATCGACATCATCGTCTCGACCAAGAACCCCGCCGCCATTTCCCAAGCCTTCCGCGAACACCCGCTGGTCGAAAGCATCCTTGCTGCGGGCGAGACCAAGTCGAGTGTCATGCTCAAGAACGGGCTCCAAGCCGACCTCCGGGTTGTGACCGATGAGGAATACCCGTTCGCTCTCATGTATTTCACCGGGAGCAAGGAGCACAACATCGTGCTGCGAGGCCTCGCCCAGGACCGCGGTTGGACGCTCAATGAATACCGCCTCGCGCCGGTCAAGGAGGACGCACCGGAAATCCCCGCGATCCACGACGAGCGCGAGATCTACGAGTTGTTCGGTTTCGATTACATCGAGCCCGAGTTGCGCGAGAACCGCGGCGAGTTCGAGGCGGCGGCCGGGCATAAGTTGCCGGACCTGATCAAACTCGAGCAACTCAAAGGCACGTTCCACAACCACACCCGCGCCAGCGACGGGCGCAGCACGCTCGCCGAAATGGCCGCTGCCGCGCAAGAACTGGGCTTGGAATACCTCGGCATTGCCGACCACAGCAAAGCCTCCGTCCAAGCCAACGGCCTCGACGCCGCCCGCCTCGAAAAGCAGATCGCCGAAATCGGAGCGCTCAACAAGGAATTCGACGAATTCCGGCTCTTCAGCGGCACCGAGTGCGATATCCTCAAGGACGGCTTGCTCGATTTCCCCGACTCCGTCCTCTCCCAACTCGATTACGTGGTGGCCAGCGTCCATTCGTCCTTCACCCTCGGCGAAGCCGAAATGACCAAGCGCCTCATCCGCGCGATGGAAAATCCCCACGTGACCATGCTCGGTCACGTGACCGGACGCATCCTGCTCAAACGCGAATCCTATGCGGTCAACGTCCCCGCTGTCCTCGACGCGGCCGCCGCCACCGGTACCTTCCTCGAACTCAATGCCGATCCGCACCGTCTTGACATGGATTGGCGTTGGTGGCGGTTGGCCAAGGAAAAAGGCGTCCGGTGTGTGATCAATCCCGACGCCCACTCGACCGAAGGTCTCCAAAATCTCTTCTTCGGCATTGGGGCCGCGCGCAAGGGATGGTTGACCAAAAATGACGTCATCAATTGCCTCCCGCTGGAAAAAATTATTTCTGTCCTCGCGGCGAAAAAGAACCGATGAAGAAGAATATTTCTCGTCGGGGGCCGTCCTCAGCGGTCTCGACACTCCGGAACCCGGGGGCACCCTCGTCCTTCAGAGCGTTCGACCATTGGCTCGAGCGTACCCGCGTTCTGTTCGAAAAATCCCTCCGCGCCGCCGTTCCTCCTGCCGCAACCAAACCCGCCACTATCCACCGCGCCATGCGCTATAGTCTGCTGGCCGGCGGAAAACGTCTACGTCCCTTGCTTTGCTGCGCCGCATCCGAAGCCTGCGGTGGCACCGCGCGTGCGGCCCTTCCTGCGGCGTGCGCGGTGGAAATGATCCATGCCTATTCTCTCATCCACGATGACCTTCCTTGCATGGACAACGACGACCTCCGTCGCGGCAAGCCGACCTCGCACAAAATGTTCGGGGAGGGGATAGCAGTCCTCGCCGGTGATGCCTTGCTGACCGAGGCCTTCACCGTTCTCGCCGCGGCAAAGCCGCTCGGCCGTTACACCGCGTCCGATCTCGTCACCGAATTGGCCCGTGCCGCGGGCTCCCGCGGACTCATCGCCGGACAAGTCGCGGATCTGGCAGCGGAAGGAAGCAAGCCGTCCGAGCCCGCGCTTTATTTCATCCACGCTGCGAAAACCGGCATGCTGCTGCGTGCATCGCTCAAGCTGGGGGCGATGTCCGCCGGGGGAACAAAAACGCAAGTTGCTACCCTCGACCGCTTCGGCTTCGCTCTCGGTCTCGCCTTTCAAATCCAGGATGACATCCTCGACGCTACGCAAAGCGCCAAAAAGCTCGGCAAGACCGCTGGTAAGGATGCCGCGGCCGGCAAGATGACCTTCCCCGCGCTCTTTGGGTTGGAAAAATCCCGTCTTCTCGCCGAGCAATGGACTGCCGGGGCGATCGACTCGCTCAAAACCTTTGGGCCCCGCGGCGCAGCTTTGCATCTTCTCGCTCTGCGCTTGCTGCAGCGCGATTCCTGACCCTCGGAGCGGAATCTGTGACTGCCGCGGCAAATCGTCACCAAAAACGAAGCCCGAAAAGAATGAAGCCCTTAGGCTTGCCTTCGTCATTCGGATCCCACGAGACGAGGTAGCGTCCGTCGCCGTAGCCCTTGGCCGCGGCCGGGTTGACCAGCTGCCACGGTTCCTTCATCTGAAAAGCCGCCGCGACCACCCCTTCCACGGTGGAATCCGGATCAAGTGGCGAGACAGCCCGCGGGGCGGGTTCCTCCACGGCGCGGCGCGGTTGGCGAGGAGCGACAAAATCTTGCGCCAAGCATGAACCGGCGGCCAGCAGGCCTGTGGCCATGAGCAAATGACGTCGCATGACTGACCATTAGGCATCGGCACCGTCCCGGGCAACCCTGAAAATCGCTCTCGCCTTGGTTGCCCCTTCGGCGGAATTATGTAAGTTCCATGGATCACTTGTCCAAAGCACGCCGCGTGATCGGCATCGAGGCGGACGAATTGCGCCGTCTCGCCGAGAACCTTGACGGCCAAGCCTTCAGCCGGGCGATCGAAACCCTCAAAACGTGTGTCGACCATCGCGGCAAGATCGTGGTTTGCGGCGTGGGCAAGTCAGGCCACATCGGCGACAAAATTGCCGCCACCTTGACCAGCACGGGGGCCACCGCGGTTGTCCTCAACTCCCTCAACGCCCTCCACGGCGATCTCGGCCTGGTCTCCGACGGCGACGTCATCCTCACCTTCAGCTACGGCGGGGAGACGGCGGAACTCCTCAACATCCTCCCGCCGCTGGCCCGTTTTGACGTGAAACTCATCGCCGTGACCGGCCGCCCCGACTCCACCCTCGGCCAAGCCGCCGACATCGTCCTCGATGTCGCGGTGAGCCAGGAAGCCTGCCCGCTCAATCTGGCCCCGACCTCCAGCACCACGGCCATGCTCGCGCTTGGTGATGCCTTGGCCATGGTTCTGCTCGAGGCGCGCGGGTTCCAGCAGGACGACTTTGCCCGCTTCCATCCGGGGGGCAGTCTCGGCCGCGTCCTGCTCACCCGGGTCAACCAGATCATGCGCAAAGCGACCCAGCTCGCGGTGGCCGGCCCCGATGCCACCGTGCTCGAGGTGCTGAAAAAAATGACCCAATGCCGCACTGGCGCCGCGGCCATCGTCGATGCCGATGGCAAATTGTGCGGCGTCTTCACCCACGGCGATCTGGCGCGACATTACCAAGCGCATGCCGATCTGGGGGCCCTGCCGGTCGGTCAATTCATGACGCAAAACCCCATCACGGTTCGCGGCGACAAGCTTGCCGCCGAGGCGTTGCACGTGCTAAAGACCCATCGTATCGATGATTTGATCGTGGTGGACGAAGAAAACCGCCCGGTCGGCATCATCGATTCGCAGGACCTCTCGCGCCTCCAAGGCGTCTGACCCGCGGCCCCGCAACCTTATCCCGAAAATTTTATGCCCGCAGCCAACGATCTCCGCAAAGGAATGGCCATCAAATACAACACCGACACGTATGTTGTGCTCGAAGTCACCCACCGCACCCCCGGCAACCTCCGCGCCTTCGTCCAGGCCATCATCCGCAGCATCAAGACCGGCAAGTCGAGCGACGTCCGCTTCAGTTCGACCGAGAAAGTCGAACTCGTCGACCTCCAGCGCCGTCCGCTCGAGTTCAGCTACAAGGATCATCAGGGCTACCACTTTATGGACCCCGAGTCCTACGAGACCGTAGAATTGGACGAGGTCCTCCTTGCCGGGGCCAAGGATTATCTGGTGGAAAATCTCCGAGTCGAAGTCCTCTACGCCGAAGGCAAAGCGGTGGAAGTCGAGGTGCCCGCTTCGGTCATTATGAAAGTCATCGAGTCCGCCGAAGGCCTCCGCGGCGACACCGCGAGCAATGTGCAAAAGCCGGCCACCCTCGAGTCCGGCCTCATCGTCAATGTCCCGCTCTTCATCAAGGAAGGCGAGATGATCAAAATCGACACGCGCAACGGCGCCTACATGGGCCGCGCCTGACGCCGCCCCGCCCGATGGCCAAGCGCGACCGCCGCCGCAAAGTTGCCGCGAAGGGCCAGCGTCTCAACACCTCGTTCGCCGCCCCCGCCGAAGCCGCGCTCGTCGTGCCGGTGCGCTGGGTGAAATTTGTCGTCGGGCTTTTTCTCCTCCCGCTCTGCTACATCCTGACCGCCGCGTTTTTCAGCGCGCTCCTCGACGCCCTCACTTCACAGACTTCCGGACGCCCCCACTTCTGGGCCACCGCGGAGTTCTGGTTCTTTTCCCTCGGGCTGGTCTGCTGGCTCATTGCTTATTTCGGACTGCCCACGCCGCTCATCGTCTACGTCTACGGCCACGAACTGACCCACGCCATCACGGTGAAACTCATGGGGGGACGGGTTTCCGACTTCAGCGTCGGCCGCGACGGGGGCTATATCGTGTCCTCCAAGATCAATACGTGGATCGCTCTCGCCCCGTATTTCGTCCCCATCTACAGCGTCGGTGTCATTCTTCTCTACGGATTGGTTTCCCTGCTCTACGACCTGCAACCCCACGCCGAGTTGGCCACCGGGATTCTTTACGGACTGCTCGGTTTCACCTGGGCCTTCCACGCCACCTTCACCCTTTCCATGATCCCCCGCGGCCAGACCGATCTGGCCTACGGTGGGACTTTTTTCTCCCTCACCGTCATTTATTTGATGAACCTGCTCGTTCTTTCCCTGCTCCTCATCCTAGCCACCCCTTACGTCAGCTTCCGAAGCTTCGGCCGCGAATTCCTCGCCCACACTGCCATTTTTGCCAGCGAAGCGGCCCGCTGCGCGGACTTACTCCTCCGGGCTGCAGGGATCTGAAAAGCAAACGTGGCTTCTGGGATTCTTGACTCTGCGAGCGAGCGGGAGGACGACGCTTCTACTTTCGAAACACTTCATCTTCTGCTTTCCTTCCCCCATGGCAAAAACGGTCTGGCACAAGATCAAGGATTACACGGATCTGAAGTTCGAAAAGACGGAGGACGGGATCGCCAAGATCACGATCAACCGCCCCGAGGTCCGCAACGCGTTCCGTCCCCAGACCGTCGAAGAAATGAAGAACGCCTTCGATCACTGCCGCGAAGATGCCTCGATCGGCGTGATTATCCTCACCGGGGAAGGCGACCAGGCCTTCTGCTCCGGCGGGGACCAGAAGGTGCGCGGGGACGGCGGCTACCTCGGCGAAGATGGCGTCCCGCGGCTCAATATTCTTGATGTGCAGAAGCAGATCCGCAGCCTCCCCAAGCCGGTCATTGCCATGGTGGCGGGCTACGCCATCGGCGGTGGACACGTTCTTCATGTGGTCTGCGACCTGACCATCGCGGCGGACAACGCGCGCTTCGGCCAGACTGGTCCGCGCGTCGGGTCCTTCGACGGCGGACTCGGCTCGAGCTATCTCTCGCGCATTGTCGGACAGAAAAAAGCGCGCGAGATCTGGTTTCTTTGCCGTCAATACGACGCGCAACAGGCCCTCGACATGGGCTTGGTCAATACTGTCGTTCCGCTCGCGCAACTCGAGGAAGAAACGCTCAAGTGGAGCCGCGAAATCCTTGAGCTTTCGCCCATGGCTTTGCGGTGTCTGAAGGCGGCGCTCAATGCCGACTGCGATGGGCAGATCGGTCTGCTTGATATGGCCGGCAATGCCACCTTGCTTTACTACCTGAGCGAAGAAGCCAAGGAAGGGAAGCAGGCCTTCATCGAAAAGCGGAAACCCGACTTCTCGAAGTTTTCCCGACTCCCCTGAAGATAAATCCAGCCACGGATGAAGAAGATAAACAGCTTGGATGGGCCTTTTTGCGCCGGTGCCACCGGCGCAAAAAATATCCTCTTTAATCCTCTGCTATCCGTGGCCCTGCCTTTTCGTTAGACTCTTCTTATGTCCAGTAGCACCGGCCAACTTTTCCGTATCGCCACGTGGGGGGAATCCCACGGCGGCGGGGTCGGGGTGGTCATCGATGGCTGCCTGCCGCAATTGGAACTGACCCAAGCCGACATCCAGAAAGAACTCGATCGCCGGCGCCCGGGGCAAAGCGACATCGTCACCCCGCGCAAAGAAGCAGACCGCTGCGAAATTTTGTCCGGCGTTTTCCAAGGCAAAACCCTTGGGACCCCGATCGCCATTCTCGTCCGCAACGAGGACGCGCGCCCCGAGGCTTACAGCGAAATGGAGACGGCCTTCCGTCCGTCCCACGCCGATTTCACCTACGAGTCGAAATACGGCATCCGCAATTGGCAGGGCGGGGGACGCGCCTCGGCCCGGGAAACCATCGGGCGGGTTGCCGCCGGTGTGGTGGCCCGCAAGGTGCTCGACGCGCTCCATCCCGGCATCGAGGTGCTGGCCTGGGTCAGCCGGGTGCATCAAATCGAATCGCAAATCGATCCCGCCAGCGTCACCGCCGAAGCCGTCGAAGCCAATGCGGTCCGTTGTCCGGATGCCGCGGCGGCGGAAAAGATGATCGCGCGAATCAAAGAAGCGCGATCGAAGGGCGACTCGGTCGGAGGGCTCATCGAATGCGTGGTGCGCCAATGCCCGCCGGGCCTCGGCGAACCGGCCTTCGACAAACTGGAGGCCGATCTGGCCAAAGCCATGCTTAGCCTGCCGGCGACCAAAGGATTTGAAATCGGCTCGGGTTTCGAGGGAAGCAAACTGACCGGACTCGAGCACAACGACGCCTTTGAAATGCGCGAGGGACGCACCCGCACGGTGACCAACCGGTCGGGCGGGGTACAGGGCGGGATCAGCAATGGCGAAGACATCACTTTCCGGGTGGCTTTCAAACCGACAGCCACCATTGCCAGCGCCCAGCAGACGGTCACCGCCTCCGGCGAAAACACGGAGTTGGCCGCCCGCGGACGCCATGATCCCTGCGTCATCCCCCGCGCCGTGCCCATCGTGGAAGCGATGGTCTGGCTCGTGTTGGCTGATCACGCCCTGCGGCAGCGGGCGCAGCGGGCCGTTTGACCCAGGCCCCTCGGTTCAGGGTCAGTGTCCTTGACGTCTATATTTAAAAGTATAGACTGCTTAACAGGTGAAAACAGCCAAGCTTTTCAAAAACGGCCAGAGCCAGGCGGTCCGGCTGCCCAAGGAGTTCCGCTTCAAGGGTGACTCGGTTTTTATCCAGCATCTCGGCAACTGCGTCGTCTTGGTGCCCAGACAGGATCCGTGGTCGACCATGTTTGCCGCGACCAAGCTTTTCACCGACGATTTCATGGTCGAGCGCGAGCAGGGTTCCCAATCCGAGCGCGAAAGTTTCGGCTGATGCGATATCTGCTCGATACCAACACCTGTATCTACATCATCAAGCGTTCCCCTGAGCAGGTGATGCTTCGCTTCAAGCGGCTTCGCGTGGGT
Organism: Chthoniobacter flavus; assembly: GCA_945871065.1. Taxonomy (GTDB): domain Bacteria; phylum Verrucomicrobiota; class Verrucomicrobiia; order Chthoniobacterales; family JACTMZ01; genus JACTMZ01. The sequence goes on from CAMBUL010000017.1 coordinate 38,517, forward strand.
GATGTCGGCGTTTCCGCCATCACCGTCTGCGAGTTGCAATTCGGTGTCTCCAACAGTTCCCAACCCGAGAAGAACCAACGTGCCTTGACGGAGTTTCTCGGTCCGCTCGAGATTCTGGATTTTCCCGCGGCCGCGTCGGTGGTTTACGGCGAAATCAGAACACATCTTCAGCGGGCCGGAACCCCGGTCGGCAGTTATGATCTTCTCCTCGCCGCGCACGCGCTGCAGCGGGAATTGACGCTGGTGACCAACAACGTCCGCGAATTCCTGCGTGTGCCTGATCTTCGGACGGAGAATTGGATAGAGTAGCCCTGGAAAAAAATCGTCTATGCAACTCTCCTCCTCTTGGCTCTGGCTCGCGGCCGGGCTTTATTTGCTTTTCGAAATCTGGCGCGGTTGGCGGCGCGGGGTGGTGCGGCATGGGGTGAGCGTTTTTGCCCTGCTCGTCGCGGGCGGTATCGGGTGGATCTTTGCCTGGATGACCGGAATGATTTCGGACCGTATTGTGCCGCTGCCGCCTCCCGGCGGACGGCTCCTTTTCGGCCTCGCGGCGGGGTTGGCGTTTTACATCGCAGCGTTGGTGCTTTCGTCGTTGCTCTTCAAAAAGACGTCACAGCAAAGTGCCGGGATGGTGCGGCTTTTCTACGGGGCGGGCGGGGGATTGTTCGGGCTGGTCTTCGGACTGCTCGTCTTGTGGGGCGGCATTTCCATGTTCCGCACGCTGGGTGCGGTGGCCGAGGCGCGGCAAACGGCTCCGGGTGACGCGCAGTTGGTCGCGATCAAGGAATCTCTTGAGGAGGGAGCGACCGGTGGTCTGGTCGACAAAGTCGATATTGTGCCGGCCAATATCTACGGGCTGGTCACCGAACTCATGCGCGTGACGCAATCGCCGGAGGCCACGGCGCGGTTTTTTGCGTATCCGGGAACGCAGGATCTCCTCAGGCAATCAAAGCTGGTCGAATTCTTCACCGATCCTTCCGTGGCGGGCGCGGCTTCCGAGGGGAACTATTTTGCCTTGCTGACCAATCCGAAGCTGGCCGAAGTGGCCTCCGATCCCGCAGTGCAAGAGACCTTCAAGAACTTCGAATTGCAAAAAGCTCTCGACTACGCCCTGCAAGAATCGGCACCTTCGCCGGTTCCCACGCCATGAGTCAGGACTACATCGCCACCATCGGACTCGAGGTCCACGTGCAGCTGAAAACGCGGAGCAAAATGTTCTGCGCCTGCCCGGTCGAATACGGCGCCACACCGAACACCCATACGTGTCCGACTTGTCTCGGGCTGCCCGGGGCCTTGCCGGTCATGAACGAAGAGGCACTCAAGTTGACCATTCTGACCGGTCTCATGCTCGATTGCAAAATTGCCGAGGTCTGCAAGTTCGACCGCAAGAGCTACTACTACCCGGACATGCCGAAGAACTACCAGATCTCGCAATACGACATGCCACTCTGCCTCGGCGGCGGCGTGCCCTTGCACGATCTGGCCTACCCGAAAGACGCGCAGAAGAGCATTGCGACGAACGATAAAGTGGTCCGTCTGACCCGCATTCACCTCGAGGAGGACGTGGCCAAAAGTTTCCACTTGGAAAATTCTTCCGGCATCGATTTCAACCGCGCGGGCACACCGCTCATGGAAATTGTTTCCGAGGCGGAGATTGCCAATCCCGAGGAAGCCTTCGCTTATCTGACCTCGCTCAAACAGCATCTGGAATACGCGGGTGTCTCGGATGCGGATATGGAAAAGGGCCAGATGCGTTGTGACGTCAACGTGTCCGTGCGTCCCGCCGGCACGGAAAAGTGGGGCACCAAGATCGAGCTGAAGAATTTGAACACGATCAGCGGGGTGCGCCGTGCCCTGGCTTACGAGATTGATCGCCAGAGCGGGGTCCTCCGCGGGGGTGGTGCGTTGCAGCAGGAGACGCGGCGCTGGGATGACGACTTGGGCGAGACGCAGCTCATGCGCATCAAGGAGTCGGCACACGATTACCGCTATTTTCCGGATCCTGATCTGATGCCGGTGAAAACGGAAAAGCTCCTCGCCGTCGCGAAGGAACTGCTGCCCGAGTTACCGGCCGAGAAGCGCGCGCGCTATGAAAAGGATTTCGGGGTGAGCGAATACGATGCCGCCGTGCTGGCCGACAACCCCGAGTTGGGTGCCTACTTCGAGCAGGCCGCGACGGGTTCCCCGCGCGGAAAGCAGATCGCCAACTGGGTCCTCAACGATTTGCAGAGCGCCCTTTCCGCGGCAGCCCAGGCGATCACCGCTTGTCCGGTCAAGCCCGCGCAGCTCGATGGACTCGTCGCGCTGCTGGCCGGCGGGCAAATCAATGGCAAGCAGGCGAAGGAAGTTTTTGCTGAGATGTTCGCCACCGGGCGTGATGCGGCGGTGATCGTGGAGGAGAAGGGGCTGAAGCAGGAGAGCGACGCCGGGGCGATCGGTGGCCTGTGCGACGAGGTGATCGCGGCCAACTCGCAGTCTGTGGCCGACTACAAGGCGGGCAAAGAGGCCGCGCTGAATTTCCTCAAAGGGCAGGTGATGAAACTTTCCAAAGGGAAGGCGAATCCGGGCATGGTTGGAGATTTGTTGGCGAAAAAGTTGGGCTGAGGAATTTTTGAACACAAGGTAACGAGCACCGGAGCGCACGGGCGCTCGGGGCAGATGGCCACAGGCCACCGCAGGCGAGATGAGCGGGAGCGAGGGAGTCAACGGAACGAGGGAGTGGCTGGGGCTGTGCGATCCACCTTGTGCGCGTTCGTGCTGCGTCAATAATGGGACTTATGAACTTTTGCGGACGCTGGTTTGTCGGTTTTGGGATTTTTCTCGTGCTTTGCGGGGTGGCGGGGTTTTTGTCGAATCCGGCCGGGGCGAAGACGGCGCTGCTTTCGGGCGGGATGTTCGGGGGGCTTTCGGCGTTGTGGGGGGTGTTGATGT
>CAMBUL010000018.1 GCA_945871065.1 Chthoniobacter flavus
CCACTGGATATCAAGCAATCCGAACTGATGCGCGCGGAGAATCCCGACCAGCGCAAGCAGGGCCACCTTCGAAGCCTCCCCGACCCGTGAAAACATCGACTCGCCGAAAAAAACACCGCTCAACTGCACGCCATAAAGCCCGCCGACCAAGTCTCCTGCCTGCCAGACCTCGACACTGTGGGCGGAACGGGCGGCAAAAAGATCGGCATACACCCTCGCGATGGCGGGATCGATCCATGTCTCGGGTCGGTCCGCACAGCCCGCCACAACTTCCGAAAAGGCCAGATCCACACTCACGGTGAAACCCAAACGCGGGAGCACCCGGCGGAATCCGTGCGGCAAATGGAAGCCGTCCAGAGGCAGGATGCCCCGCGGGTCCGGCGAAAACCACCGCAACCGCCCATCGCCGCAACCCATCGGGAAGAACCCGTCCCGGTAAGCGCGCAGGACCGATACCGCGGTGAGGCGCTCGGGAGGAAAGGACTGGGAAACCAGATCCGACATGGCAACGTAACCTTTGCAGCAAACCATCCCGTCATGCAACCCGCTCATTCCGCTGTTGCCCCCGGGACGGCAGGACATTACTTACAGAGCTTCAATCCATCATGATTTCCGACCACGCCGATCCCAAGCCGCTTTCCAAAGTCGAGGTCCTCAAAGAGGCCAGCCACTACTTGCGCGGCACCCTAGTAGCCAGCCTCGAAGACCGCACGACCGGAGCGATCGCGGACGAAGACACGAATATTTCGAAATTCCACGGCATTTACCAGCAGGACCACCGCGACCAGCGCGGCGAGCGAAAAAAGGCCGGCCTCGAGAAAGCTTTCATCTTCATGATCCGCATCCGCGTACCCGGCGGAGTCTGCACGCCGGAACAATGGCTCAAGATCGACGCTCTCGCCGACCAATACGGCAGCCACACCCTCAAGCTCACCACCCGCCAGGCCTTCCAGTTGCATTTTATCACCAAGGACGTCCTCAAAACCACCATGCAGGGGATCAACGGTGCGGTCATGGACTGCATCGCGGCCTGCGGCGATGTGAATCGCAACGTCATGGCCAACCCGAATCCGTGGCAGTCCGCCCTGCATGCTCCCGTGCTCGACGACGCCCGCGCGGTCAGCACCCACCTGACCCCCAGCACCAGCGCTTACCACGAAATCTGGCTCGACGGGGAAAAAGTTTCCGACGAAGCCGAAGAAGAACCGCTCTACGGGAAAACTTACCTCCCGCGCAAATTCAAGACCGGCTTTGCCGTGCCCCCGAGCAATGACATCGATGTCTACACCCAAGACCTCGGTTTCATCGCCATCGGCGAGGAGGGCAAACTGCTCGGCTACAACCTCTCGGTCGGCGGCGGTCTCGGCATGTCGCACGGCGACACCAAGACCTACCCGCGTCTGGCCAACGTCATCGGTTACCTCCCTCGGGAAAAGGTCGTGGAGGTCGCGGAAAAAGTTCTGACCGTCCAACGCGATTTCGGCGACCGCACCAACCGCAAGCACGCGCGCCTCAAATACACCATCGAGGACCGCGGTATCGACTGGTTCAAAAACGAACTGGAAAGCCGCCTTGGTTGGAAACTCGGCGAGACGCGTCCTTTTGAATTTACCAGCTCGGGCGACCGCTATGGCTGGAGCGAGGGCACGGATGGACGCTGGTATTACGGGCTCTTCATCCAGAACGGCCGCCTACGCGACACCGATGATCTCCCAGCCAAGACTGGACTGCGCGAAATTGCCAAGATCCACACCGGCGACTTCCGTCTCACCGCCAACCAGAATCTGGTCATCGGCGGCGTGACGGCGGAGCAAAAGCCACGCATCGAGGCGCTGCTCAAACAATACAAACTCGATGTCCCGGAGCGCATCACCGGTCTGCGGCTCAATTCGATGGCTTGCGTCGCCCTTCCTACCTGCGGCCTCGCCCTCGCGGAAAGCGAACGCTATCTGCCCCAACTGGTAAGCGAACTGGACGAAGTCATCGAGGAGTGCGGTCTGCACCACGATGCTATCCTCATCCGCATGACCGGCTGCCCGAACGGTTGCGCCCGACCTTACCTCGGGGAAATCGGTTTTGTCGGTCGCGCGCCGGGCAAATACAACATCTACCTCGGGGCCGCCCATGACGGCTCACGGCTGAACAAACTCTACAAGCCCTCGGTCAAAGCGGAGGACATGGTCAAAGAACTCGCACCGATCATCCGCCGCTATGCCACGGAACGTCAGGAGGGGGAACACTTCGGCGACTTCACCATCCGCGCCGGATACGTCAAGGCCACGACCGAGGGTCGCCTCTTCCACGAGGAAATCATGGTTTGAGCTGGGCTCAAACCACTGCCGGACCGGCAACTTGGCGCAACTCCAGAACCCGGAGCAGGACGTCTTCGATCAAATTGCTCGGGCACGAAGCGCCGGCGGTGATGCCGAGAGAAACCGGGCCGGACGGCAACCAGTCTCCGGTTGTCGTTTCGCGGCCCGCGCCGGTATCGAAGTGACGGATAAGTTGCGGGGACTCGAGGCAGCCGGCATTGAGGACGAAATAGGTCGGCAATTTTTCCCGGGCCATGTCGGCGAGGTGCGTGGTGTTTGAGCTGTTGTAGCCTCCAACCACGAGCATGAGATCGGGTGGTTCGGAGAGCAGGTCGAGGAGCGCATCTTGCCGCTCCTGCGTGGCACCGCAAATCGTGTCGAAAACGCGGAAGTTGTCCTCCGTCCCGTCGCGGGCCGTCACAGCGGCCCGGATCCGCCGCTGCACTTCCTCGGTTTCGGAACGCAGCATGGTGGTCTGGTTGGCCACGCCGACCTTGCGCAAATGCAGATCAGGGTCGAACCCCTCGGAGCAAGCACCACGAAACTTGTCCAGAAAAGCCGCACGGTCGCCGCCCTGGCGCAGGTAGGCGCAAAGAAAGTCCGTCTCCTCAAGGTCATAGACCACAACGAAGTGGCCACCACCCTCCGTGGATCGCGCGCGGGAGCTGGTGGCCCGCGTCTCTTCATGATCGGACTTGCCGTGGATAATCGAAGTCACACCATCGTTGGCGTATTGCCGCACCCTCTTCCACACACTCATGACATCGCCGCAAGTGGTGTCGACAATCTGGCAACCCCGAGCCTTGATCCGCTCCTGCACCGCCACCTCGGCACCGAAAGCGGGCACAATAACCACGTCCTCGGCTGATAGCTTGTCGATATCGGCCAGTTTGCACGGCCCGGAGAGTGTGCGGATGCCCATGGCGGCGAGTTGCGCGTTGACGTCCGGATTGTGGATGATTTCGCCGACGAGAAAGATATTGCGATCGGCAAAAACTTTCCGCGCCGCGTAAGCCAGGTCGATAGCCCGCTCGACGCCGTAACAGAAGCCGAACTGCTTGGCCAGAAGCACGGTCACATCGCCGAAGGTGGCCACGCCCCCCGAGGACCGCAAACGCTCCACCATGGGGCTATGGTAGTGTGATTCGACCGCCGCCTGCACCTCCTCCATGACCTCCGGGGTACGGAGATTTACGCGCTTGGTCGGGACCGCGGTGCTCATGGACAGCATGCAATCTAACGCCGGCCGGCCCGGCGTCCAACGGGAACGTTCACCCATTCTTGCATCCGCACCCCGGACGCTTATCGTCTTGCCACCACCACCATGGACCGCGACAACTTTCTCTACGCTCTGGAAAACACCAGGACACATCTGGAACCCGCCAGTCTCATCGAGACATTCGGGTCGACCGCATTCGACTTCGTGCTGGTCAGCGAATTGATGGACGAAGTCAATCGTGTCCGTCTCCGGCGCGGCACCCTGCAAGCCGAGCGCCCGCGCATCATGTCACCGGGCAACTACGCCCGCATCATGCTCGAGGGCTTCGGCGAGAAGGCCCGCGAGTTCGCCGACTGGCTGGAGGAAAACGGAGAAGATCTCAAGTTCCTCCGCTACGGCTTCCAATTCACCAAAAGCAACCTGCAGGAGGAAATTGTCAGCGGACAACTCGACAAAGTTGTGGCCGAGGCCGTGAATCGTGCCCGCGACGAGGGCGAGACGCGGCGCGCCGTGGTCGAGAGCGTGGATGACGCCTGGGAAGTCTCCCTGCTCAAACTGGCGGTCGACACCGCACGGCGCTCCGCCGGGGGCAATATGGAGGAATGGAAGCGACGCGGACTCCTTTGAGGGGGAACAGCCAACCCCTGTCTGCTCTGATCAGAGTCAAGAGCTGCCTATCTCCCTTGACGGCCGTTTCAGTCTGCCCGCATATCCCCCGCCACGAACTGGCGGATCGCATCCACCTCAAGCTGGTCCTCGCCGGACAATTCCACGGTGTCCGGCAATCTGCCGTCGGCCTCCAGTTCCAGCACCTCAAACCAACCGCGCAACGGGACGGCTCCGTCCGAGCCGGACGGAGAGACGGCCACCAGAACAACCCCGGTGCCCTCGGGCGGGGGCAGAGCAAAAGTTCCCTGCGTATCGGCCATCAAGGTCTGCAGCGGCGCAGGCAGGACACCCAATAATCCCTCAAGGGTTACCAAGCCCTCCTTTTCGGCCGACAGTCTCTTCAACTCCTCCATCGCCGCGACTTCCCCGGCTTGCTTCGCGTCGCGCTCCGCCCGGAGTTCAGCCAAGTCGGGCATGTTATATTCCTCGCCGACGGCGCAAACACGCGACGCTTCGTCATAGGCAAGCCACGCTTGGCGGTGCCGCGCCAGCGCCTCGGCCGAAAGTTCGGCCAACTCCGCGGCCCGCACCTCCGCCGCGGCGAGCAATTCCCGCCAGGAAGCCGACAAATCCTCCCTCTGGAAGACGCGAATCTCGACCGCACCGGTTTCGTCGCCGGAGAGCAACACGCGCCCGGAAATCGGGGCGGGTTCCGAATTGAGCCACCACCAACCTGCTCCGCCTGCCAATCCGGCAAAAAGCACGGCCAAGGCAACGGCACGCCACCTCCCGGCTTGAGGACGACTGCCTGGGGTCACCACAGGAGGTGCCGTAATCCCGGGCTTTGGCGGCAAGCCTGCCTCCGCCCGAGGCGCCGGAGAGGCCCCGGCCGGGACCGACGGCCTTGAATTCGAAGCCGACGGCGGGGCCATCGGCACCTTGTCGGGGACAGCCCCAGCGGGAGGTATTTTTTTCTGGATCGGTTTCAAGGTCTTGGCGCCATAGCAGGCTCCTTCGATGCACGATGAACGAACTGGGCCGCCGGATCAACTCTGCGGGAGGCAGAACAACACGTCCCGCGGAAGCAGAAAATATTACCCCCTTCCGGGCTTAGCCCAGTTTGGCGTGCGAGCCGTCGCAAAATGGCGGCGAGGCCGTGTGCTTGCACATGCACCAAGCAACCCGCTTCTTCTCCGTGATGACCACCTTGACCGGCTTGAATCCCTTGTCCTTGTGCATCCCGTTGCAAAAAGGTTGCGTGGTCGAATACCCGCAGGAACACCACCAATAAGTTCCGGGTTCCATTTCCTCCACCAGTGGCGATTTCTGACACACGTGCGGCTCGTTCATAGTGCAGTGATAGCACCCCGACCCCACACGCTCAACCAGTCATTCCTTATCCGCTACCTTGACCAAACGCACCGCGGTGAACGGCGCCATAATGAAAGCCTGCGCGGTATTGTCCGCTATCATGACAAGTTGCCCGCCCTCGACGCGGAAGTAGGCGCGCGGACGCGGGTGCGGCGGAGCACGCCGGTCCCAGTCGTCACCGAGGAAGGACTCGCGCCGCCCGAAGGAGAGCACACGCAGGTGCAACAGGCCTCCGTCCTCCACCATGTAGACGCCGCTCATCAGAAGGCCGCGCGACTCATCCTGCGGTTGCCAGACAGCTTCCCATGAATTGTCGGCGGCAAAAGTGTAGATGACTTCCGGAACATCCGGGTCCTGGTAGCTTCCGGGCAGTGCGTCGGGAGAGACTGGCTCAACCTTGGTGTCCAGGAGAACCGCTGAGGGAGCCTCTTCACCATCCGTGGTCGACTCCACGATCTCCACCACCTCCACCACCTCCGCATCCCCCTGGCCCGCCTCCGCTTTAGAAGAATCCGGCATGGGCTGCCCACAGCCGGCCAAAAAGATGACGGCGGCCAGTGGCAACAAAACAAGCGAGGAGAGGAGCTTCACGTGGATCAAAAAAAGGGAGAGCGGGTGACGAGACTCGAACTCGCGATTCTATGCTTCTAAAGGGCACTCGCCCGCGAAGCCGCATGAATACTGCATTGGTGACGATTTAGACATTCCTCGACGCAATATTCTTGCTACGTTGCTTGCTACGGCTACGGTGTAGGGCATGGCTTCGATATACCGCCGCAAGGACAGCAAGGTCTGGTGGGCCCGGGTCAGGGCCGAGGATGGGTCGTGGAAAAGCATCAGCACCGGAGTAGAACGCAAACGGGACAAGCAAAGCAAGGCCGACGCTCTTGAATACGCCACAAGCGTAGAAAAAGCCGCCGAGGCCGCGAGTCGGCATGAACTCCATACCGCCCGCGCCACCGAGCTCATCAGCCGCCTTGTCCAGATCAGCACCGGCAAGCCACTCGAAACCTACACAATCGCCGAGTGGCTCAAGCAATACCTCACCGGCAAGAAAACCACACTCGCCGAGGGCAGCCTCTCCCGCTACACGCGCAGCATCGAGGACTTCATCGCCCACCTCGGCGCCAAGGCGGAACGACCGCTCGACACCCTGACGGTCAAACAGGTCGAGGCCTTCCGCGACGCCGAGCTCGAAACAGGCAAGGCCGGCACGAGCGTAACGCTCGAAATCAAAGTGCTCCGGGCAGCACTCGCCACCGCCCACAAGCGCGGTCTGGTAAAGCTCAACGCCGCCGCCGCGTGCGACTCCGCTACAAACGACGGGGAGACGCGTGAGGTTTTGACCCGGAGAGAGATCGGGGCCCTGCTTCGCGCAGCCAAAGAGCTCGGCGGCATCGAGGGCAAGGAATGGCGGGCGGCTATTCTTCTCGGTCTAACGACCGGCCAGCGCCTTCAGGACATCTTGCGTATCAAGTGGGGCGCCTTTGACTTCGAGAAAAGCGAGATCCGCGTGAAGCAGCAAAAACAACGCCGCACCGAGACGAAAAAGACCCTCACCATACCACTCGACGACGAGGCCGAGAGCGCCGTGCTCGACCTTCCGGCGGCAGATAAGGCCGGCGATGCGTGCATCATGCCCACACTCTCGAAGCTTAGCGCCGGCGGGTGCAACGGCATGAGCGCACGTTTTTCAAAGCTCATGGCAAGGGCCGGCATCGACCGCGTCGAGGTGCGAAGCAAGACCGAGGGCAGTAAGGGCCGGCGCACGTTTGCGAAAGGTTTTCACTCGTTACGGCATACCGCCGCCAGCGCCCTCGCGAACGCCGGCGTCGAAGAGCGTGTCGCCATGAATCTCACCGGCCACAAAAACAAGACGATGCACCAGCGTTACACAAAGCCTCAGGTCAAAGCCCTGAGGGCCGCACAGGCCAAAATGCGGGACGGCTTGGAGGACTAAGGGCGCAGCACTATCGGCTCCGACTACCGCGACTTGTGCGGTGGGCTTTTTGTCGTTCTAATGCTCACAAGATGCCCACGCCATCTCATCCCAAATCCAGCACAAATTATGGGCCGTGCCTAATCTTATAGACATCACGGGTAAGCGCTTTACGCGACTCAAGGTGCTGGGGCCCTGCAAGCGAGCCAAGAGCGGCACCCTCTGGAGGTGCCAGTGCGACTGCGGAAAAGAGCGCTGGGTCAACGCACAGGCACTCAAGAAGGGCAGGACGAAGTCTTGTGGATGCCTGCACAAAGAGGTGATGGCGCAGCGCGGACTAAAGTCTATGGCCGGCAAGCGATTTGGAAAATTGCTGGTGCTGAAGAATCATCGAAAGATAAAGACGTTCGTTGAGTGGGAATGCGCCTGTGACTGCGGAGGGCGATGTTGGAAAAGAGGACAATCTCTTCGGGAAGGAGCGGCACGCTCTTGTGGGTGCGTTCCGCGCAAGCCGAGTCGGGCGCTAATAGACCTCATGGGAAAGCGCTTTGGCCGGTGGCAAGTAATTGGGCCGAGAGAGAAACGGAACGGCGTGTCCGTATGGCTCTGCCGGTGCGACTGTGGCAAAGAGGAACGGCCGAGTGGTCAATCGCTAAGAGATGGAACATCGAAGTCGTGTGGTTGCCTCACGAGAGAGTCTACGAGTCGCAGGTTCCTCAAAGACTTGTCGGGCAAGAAAGTTGGACGGCTTTCGGTCAGTAATAAGACAAAGCGCCGCAACAAAGTCGTGTATTGGTGGTGCCGGTGCGATTGCGGGAAGGAAAAATGGATCGCCTCGCCCGCGCTTCACTCCGGTGCGACGAAGTCGTGCGGATGCTATGCGCGCGAGGTCTGCCTTGAGGGCGCGCTCAAATCCGCGAGGCGCAGATCGCTCAAGCTCTCAAACAAAGAGCGGCAGCTTCTGCGCGCATCTGCCAAAGAAAAGAGCGACGAGGCGATAAACGCCAAGATTCTTCTCTTATCCGATCAAGGACCGCTGGGCCCGTCTTTATCCGATGCCGCAGTTGCACAAAAACTGGGGGTCACGAAAGGCAAAGTCAGTTACGCGCGAAACAAATACGTTGCTCCAGACATCCTAAAACAACGAATGCAAGCGACGACTCATAAAGCTCGCACTGACCCCAAAGCTCGCGAAGCGCGAGTTAAGGCGAGGAAAAAATACGACAGCAAACCAGAAGCAAAAGCACGAAAAAAGGAATACGCCCGCAACCTTCCTGAGCACGTCCGCAAGAAGAAGAGTCAGCGCGCGAGAGAATATCGCAAAACCCCTGCCGGACAGGCGGCAAGGCAGCGCGAGCTTGAAAGACAACGCGCCCACCGGAGAACGCCAGAGGGCAAAGCCAAAAAACGAGAGCATCATCAGAGAGGAAAAAAGCGCGCGGGTGAGCGCTACAAGGAGAGATACGAGACGGACCCGCAATTCCGGATGGCCGTCGTTCTTCGCAAGCGCATCGTCATGGCACTGAAAGCGCGGGGCCTAAGCAAGTCAAAGAGTTTACGCGAGCTTTTGGCTTGCACCATTTCTGATCTAAAAGCACACCTCGAAAGTCAGTTTAAACCCGGCATGAGTTGGTCGAATCATGGGGCCTGGCATATCGACCACATTATGCCTTGCGCTGCATTTAATCTGACCCTCTTGGCTGAGCAGAAAGCATGCTTTCACTACTCAAACCTTCAGCCGCTCTGGGCCGAGGAAAACTTGAGGAAAAGCGCAAAGCTTGGATACGATCCGAGCGCGACTTGATAAGGTGAGGGAGACGTTTTCGGGAAACGACGACGGCCCTTCGTTTCCTACTTCCGACTCTTTTTCTTCGTCGTCGATCGCCGTCCTTGTCGCGGAGCGCTTCGTTTCCCTTTTGGCGTTTGCACCGGTTTCGGCTTTGCAAAGAGCGCCGAGCTCATATCGGCGGTGCCGGCCGTAATAAGGCGCGTGCCCGTGAAGGTCGCCGTCGTCTTTGGCGCCCAAGGGAACCTGACCTCGACGACCTCTTCATTCAAGGCGACAAGGTGAACAAAGAATCCCTCGGCGGCCGTCGCCATGCCTCGTCCGGCCAAAGGAGACCATAGCGCGCGATAGCCGGCACGAGCCTCGACCTTCGTTTCATCAGGGTGAGAGCGTGCTGTCTTTTCATCCCATACCGGCGCACCGGCGTGCTCGATACCGAGCGCCGCTTTGAGCTGGCCGAGTGTCGTCTCTTGCCAAGGGCCCATGCGCACTCGGTCTTTAAGAGCGGCATTAACGTGGCCGACGAGCTCGAAGCGTCCGACCAATCCCTCAAAGGCTCGACTTAGCAGCAAGGCAATCATGTTGAACCGGTGCGCCGAGCCAGCTCCGTAGGCGCCGAGCACAATTGCCCGCGCAAGCTCGCCCGCGCGGTCTGCCGTTGCCTCGACTACATCCTCGGCTGGTTGCGTATTTCTCCACGAATCAAAGCTCTGGCGCGTGTAAGGCCGGCCACCGAGATCGAGCGCCCGTTTGCCTTCTTCCAAGCTCTTCGAGTCTGCTCCAGTGAAAGCCATGAGCTGAAGCGCAAGCTCCGGCTGTAGCTTTTTGATGCTGCCATCAACAACCTTGTGCAAAAGGGAGAAAGAAGTGTCTGGCAACCCGATATCCTTCGCGAGTTTCCGGTAGCTATAGGAATCGCCGAGTGTCGCCATTAACTGCGCGACCGCTTCGTTCCGCGTGCGCTTTTCATTCTTTGAGGTCGCCTTTTTTGCCATGTATAATTTATACACAACTTGTCGCGGAGCGTCGAGTTCGTCTTGCTGCTGTATAAATGTTATACGATGCTCATGGCATGGCAAAGAAAACAAAGCCCAACACGGGCGCGGGGCACGAAGCCGCCGCGCATAACAGCAACCACCTCGACGACTGGGGCAGACTGCCCAAGCCCGGAGACCGCATCGCCGGCCTCACCCGCTCGACGATCAATCAACTCGTCCTTGGGCCCGACGCACCGGTCGAGAGCAAGCTCTTCCGCGTAACACCCGACGCGAAGCGCGGAATCCGCCTTATCAAAATGCGCGGCGATCGCAGCCTCGAAGCCTACATCGTCGGCCTTCCGGGAGGTGCCAACTAATGCGCCCGACACGCTACGGTCTGTATGAGACCGCCACCATGAGACGCAGCCGCGCCATTCGTGATGCAGCCAACCGGCGCTTTTACGCTGGCATCGTCGCCGAACTTGCAGCCGAGGCCGAGCAAGCTGAGATGAGGGAGCAGCTTTACGAGCGTGACTTCGCTCAAGCCCTTAAGGGTCGAGAGCCGTTCCCTGAACCGTCCACGGCGCGGCAAGACTTCGAGCACGCAACAACGCAAGCGCTGGCTCGATTGCTACACGCGGTGCCGTCGCACGAATGGTGCAACGCCGCGGAATGTCTCCGGCGGGAAATCAGCCGCAAGGCCGGGCTCTGCTCCTGCTTGGAGCACTACCTCGAAGATCGGAACTTCCCATTCTGAGGAAAAGAAAAGGGCCGAGGCGCCAACCTCGGCCCAAAAAACTAACTGCATGACTACTCTATCATACTCTCCATGTCAGACAAGCCCGCTTCGAGATGCGGTCGAGCGTCTGACCATTCCTGACGTCGCCACCGCCCTCGGCCTCGGCGAGCTCGAAGCCGGCCGACGGTGCCGATCTCCATTCTACCGCGACACGCGACCAGACTTCGCCATCAGCCGCGACGGCCGGACGTTTCACGATCACGGCAACGGTGGCGAGCATCGTGGCGGTCTCATCGACTTTGTCGTCCTCGCCCGGAGTTGCTCGCGCAGCCAAGCCGCCGACATCCTTGTCGAGTTGGCCGGCGTGCCGAATACAGGCTCGGCGCCGACGAACGGCAAAAAACTTTGCGCGAGGATGCCCTCTGCCGCGTTTTCTCCGAGCGCGAGGGACAAGGACGCCGGGCGCGCTATAGAGAAGCCCGCACCGGGCGCCGTGCTCAATGCGTGGCGTGCCGGCTGCGAGCACCTGACCGCAAACGACGGCATGATCGACCACCTCTGCCGGTGGCGCCGGTGGCGCCCGGAATGGGTGCTCGCCCTCGCGCGTGCCGAGATCATGGGATGCCCGACATCACGCGACGGCCGGCGCCTCGTCGCCTTTGCGGTGCACTCATCCTCCGGGGCCTTCCTTGGCTACCACCAGCGACAAAAGCCCACCGAGCCCGACGCCCGTGCGAGTTGGCATTTCGTTCCAACCGGCGTGCCGAGTCTGCCCTTCTTTATCGGCAACGTCGCCACCGCCACCGGCCTCGTTATCGTCGAGGGACAATGGGACGCGATTACGTTGGCCGGCACGGCCGGCTGGCTCGATGCCGGCGAGATCGAGGTGCCGGCTGGCTTGGCCGTCGTTGGCTTACGCGGTGCCGGATCATGGCGCCACCTCGTCGAGCGCTACCCGCTCTCAGCCAAGGCCCGCGCCCTACTTATTCCCGACGACGACGATGCCGGCCTTCGATGGACTACCGGCGCCGACTGCTTCGCCACCGCCCTCAGGAAAAAAGTGCGCAGCGTCTCGGCCGTGCACGCGATCGGCGGCAAAGACATTAACGACGCGCACCGAGAGCACGCCCTGACGCGCGACGACCTCGTCTCGATGCTCGAAGGGCAGGGGATTCTGCCGGGGACCAGGACTTCACCAGCCGCACCGCCGGCCGAGCCGACGACCATGTCGAGGTTCACCGGGCGCACGCTCATGGAATTGCACAAGCTCGGCCCGCTCGAAGCCGCGGAGCGTGAGTCGATCGGGTGGGCCGTCGAGCTCTTCGAGGGCACCATCGAACCGGAGGGCACGCGATGAGCGAATCCGCCACCCGCTTCGAGCCGGTCGTCGTTGAACAAAGCCGGCAGGACGAACTGCTCGCCGCGTTCCGTAAATCAACACTCACCGCGCCGGAACTTCGCCGGCGTGAGATCAGGCCGCGCGAGCCGGTGCTCGGCCTATGGTGGCGCGAAGCCGACCTCGGTTTCCTCTTCGCACCGCGCGGCCGGGGAAAAACTTGGTTCTCGATGGGTGCCGCCAAGGCGATCGCCGCCGGCGAACCCTTTGGGCCATGGGAAGTGCCCAAAGCTCGACGCGTGCTCGTCGTCGATGGCGAGATGGCTCTCGACAATACGCGCGACCGCGAGGTTCTGCTTCCGGGTGCGCCATGCGAGAACCTCGTTTTCCTACACCATCAGGCGCTACACGATGACGGGGCCGAGAGTCTCGACCTTGCCATACCCGACGCGCAGCAAGCGCTGAGCGCCCTAATTGAAGAGCGCGAGATCGAGGTGCTCATCCTCGACAACTTGAGCTGTCTGTTTCGCCGCGTGGCCGAGGACAAAGCCGACGCATGGGAGGCGATTCTTCCATGGCTGCTCGACCTCCGGCGGCAGAATGTCTCGGTCTGCATCGTGCACCATTCCGGGCGCAATCACCGCGACATGAGGGGCACCAGTAAGCGCGAGGATGCCGCCCTTTGGATTATGCGCCTCGACGAGCCCGTCACCGCCGAGCCCGACGAGGGCGCCCGATTCATCGCAAAGCTGACCAAAAACAGGAACAGCACCAGCCGGGACTGTCCACCCATCGAGCTCGCGTTCCTGCCGTGCGACGGCGGCACGTTACAGGTCACGCATCAGGCGATCACCACGGCCGAGCGATTCCGCATCGCCGTCCGCGACCTCGGCCTCACCCGTGCCGGCGACATCGCCGAGCGCCTCGAAGTAACACCCGGAACCGTGAGCAAGCTCGCCGCCAAAGCTGCCGAGGCCGGCTGGCTGCGCATCGAGGGCCGGAACTACCATTATGCAGCCGATGAATAACACCTCAGCCATGGAAACGAAGGGCTGGCTTCGTTTCTTAAAAAAGCTCCTTTCGTTTCCTCTCGGTGCGTCATGGAGTGTTGAGAGCGTCTGGAATCGTCTCGTTTCCTTTCCGCGCCACCATAGGCAACGGCGCGAGGGAAACGAGGCGCCCGACATCATCGCCGGCTCGGCATCTCACTACCGGGAGGTGGCAGACAAGCTCGACGACGACTTACAGGAGCTCGGCGCCCTATTAGAGCGCACAATCGGCGACCTCGAAGAACTCGACCTCGACATCGAGGAAGGGCGCCCTGCGCGCCTGAGCGCGGCCGAGATCGCCGTGCCGCTACGCCTCGCCCTCGACGAGATCGACGGCATCTCGCACCGGCTTCCATCTTATGAAAAAACAAAACGCTAACCTAACACCTGACCAGCTCGCCAAGCTCATCGAAGCCCGGAACGCTTGCTATGATGCCAGCTCAGCCCTCGCCCGCGCCGTTATGGCAATCGGCGAGGCCGGCTGGCTGGAATCAAGCCGACGCGGTTACGGCCTTCACTGCCGCTCTGTTGAGATCGCCCTCGCGGTGGATCACTACACCGAGCCATTCCTGCCATGACGACCACCGAACTCGCAGCGCAACTTGGCATCTCCCGGCAGGCCACAAGTAAGCTCATCGCAAGGGGGATGCCGCGCGACGCCGTGAGCCGCGCACAATCATGGCGCCGGCGGAACACCGGCTCAAAGGTGCCGAAAGACATCTCGCCCGACTCCGCCCTCGCCGAGCTCGAAGCCGAGGGAGAGGAACTGCCGGCCGACTCGGCCAGCCTCGAAGAACAGCTTGCCCTCGTCGCTAGGGTACGCCATGCCGCCGCCCGTCGTTACGATGAAGCGATCGCCGCCCGCGAGGACGACTCCGCGCGCCGGTGGGCTCAGGTCGTCATCAGCCTCTCGCAGCGTGGCGCCGACGCCGAACTGAAGCTCAGGCGAGCCCGCGAGATGGAGAAAAAGACCATCACCTACGAGGATGCGGTGCACGCATTTACAGGCATCCTCAAAGAGCTCCGCACCTACACCGATGCGATGCCGGCCTCGTTGGCCGGCCGAGTAAATCCTGCCGACACTGAGCACGCCTTAAAAACCTTGGTCGAGTGGCGCGACAACTTCCACCGGATGATTCACGCGGCCGGAGAGAAGGTCTGACCGCAACCGAAACCGATGACAGGTTGCCGCTCACAAAGGACGCCGGAGTCGATTGCCACCCCGATAAAAAAACACCTCAAAGATTGCTTACTCATGAATCCAAACAAAAAACCTCTCAGCCTCCGGGAGCTCGGCGCCGGTCTCGGCATCTCGCACGTTGCCGCCCGCAAGCTTGTCCTCCGGGGGATGCCGCGCCATGACATCGAAGCCGCGACCGAGTGGCGAAAGCGCAACACGCGCACGTTTTCAACCATGCAACGGTTCCAGACACGCAGCGAACGCGGCAAGGACCGCTGGCTACGGCCGGCCGAGGACGCGACATCGTCCTTCGATGACTGGCTTGAACGCGACGGGGAGGTCGAGAGCGTAGAGGATGCGGTGCATTTCTTCTGCTTCTACCTCGCCGGCTTCGAGCAACGCCTCGATGCCATGCCGGCCGAGATCGCCAACAATCTCAGGCCCGACGCACCTGACGAGATCGAGGCCATGCTCATCGAGTGGCGTGAGGCCCTGCGTGTCGAGATGAAGGACCGACTCACTAAGCTCGTTGGCCCCGAGTAGGGAACCTCTGACGGCCACCAGAACGGAGGTGGCTCGCGACGGTCGGGCCTTTTCGGCGAGCCGTAAGCTTTTCGGAAAGGTTACCGCTACCTGAGTGGCTCGCCATTGGCCTCAGGATGCCCTCAGCGCCCTCTCGAACGTCGTCCTAATGCTCTCGGTGCGGCCGGCAGACAAAACGCGACACCGGTCAATTTTGCTACGCTTCTTGCTACGTTGAAGCACCACATTCTTCATAAGTTGTTGACTATGAAGGGAGAGCGGGTGACGAGACTCGAACTCGCGACATCTTCCTTGGCAAGGAAGTGCTCTACCAACTGAGCTACACCCGCGGCGCGTCAACCGACGGAAGGAGGCTGCAGGGCAGCTCCCAGATTCCGGCCAGATGATCGGTAAAAGATAAAGGTCCCACCACGTGTTGACAAGTGTTTTCCCCCCAAGGCGGCTGCGCCTCCGGCCAGAGGGAACAGGCTCCCGATGGGGGAAGGCAAAGCTCCCCCCGGACATCCTCCGATGGCCACAACCGAACCGCAGGCCCGCGCTGGCCTTGACCTGCGGTCGAAGGCAAAACCGTTCCCGGCAAACCTGCTTGGTCAATGATGATGGGATTAGTCGTCGGTACGGACAGCATCGACCGGGGAAGGAGACGGAGAAGCGGCCGGGGCGCCTGCGGGTGCGAATTGGAGATAGGACGCGAAGAAGACGTCCTCGAGCATAGTCCGCATGTCCTGCGGGGAGGCGCGCCGGGTGGCCTCCTCGAGCTTGGCCCGGGCCACAGCGGGATTTTCGTCGCGGAAGTCAATGGCTGCACCGACCACATAAATACCGGCGGTGGCATCGCCGGTCTTGATGGCCTTGGTGATCTCCTTCCGACGATCATCGCTCAAGTTGCCGGCCACGTCGGCCATGGCACGCTTGTATTGGAAAAATCCATCGGTGGGATTCGCGGCGAGATATTGATCGATAATCATGGCGGCCTCGGCCGGACGACCTTGCAGGCGGCGCAACTCGGAGAGGTTTTGCATGAGGTCGCGCTGCAGCGGGTTGAGTTGGAGTGCGCTGGTGAGCGTCTGCTCGGCATCGTCGAATTCGCTGGCCCGGATTTGCGCCGCACTGAGCAAGGCGGACATGCTGGGGTCACCGGGGTTCAATTGGAGGAATTGGCGGGCAGCCTCGGCAGCCTCGGACGGCTGGCCGGCCACCATGCGGGCGAGCGCGCGGCGGTTCCATAGCGCCGGCGTGTCGGGGGCCAGGGCTGCCACTTCGGCAAGCATGGCTTCAGCCTCGGCACCAGCGCCCGTATTCAAGGCTAGATTGGCGCGGTCGTTGAACACCATAGCTCGCAGATCGCGCACTTGGCTGTGCAGCCCGATGACCAGGAACAACAAAACAATGGAAACCGCAGCGGCAGCAATCGCCAAGCCAAGGGAGAGGCGGGAAGGAGGTGTTGCTTTTTCGTTCATGGATGTCTGAAAGGAATTCTTTAGCAATGTCGGGCCAGAGCAGGACGATCAACAAGGAATTTGTCGGCCGGTTCGCCCGGACCCGCCGGGACATCGCCGATGCGAGCAGCACCGCAAAACAAGACAACCCGCGCAGGTGCGAGCATACCGCCAAGAAAACCGGGCCGCAGCGCACTGTTGCCGCCTTTGCCTACGGCATCGTTCCACCCAAGGTTGTTCCACGCTTCGCCTCAGTGCCGTCGCCCTTTAGCCGGTACAGCATGGCCGGCCCGGCGACCGCCTCAGGAATCATCGGCCGGAGAGATCGCGACAACCAGGGTGCAACCGGCCGGGGCTGCCAACACCTTGACCGCCAAAATCCTCTCCCCCACCCTTGCTCTGGCTGCGCCGGTCTCGACAAAACCCGGGTCGATCCGGGTTACCCCGATTCCCCGGGCCAGTCCTAAGCCGGCACACTTCATCGCAGCCTCGCGCGCCGACCACAGCCGGAAGAAGGCGCCGGCCTGAAGTTCTGCCGGCAGACGTTGCCAAGCCTGCGCCTCGTCGGGGTGGAAGTAGCGGGACACAATCCCTTCTTGGTCGCGCATCTCGCGATGATGTTCGAGATCGATCCCGACCGCGCCATGTCGGACCACGACAGCCACATGCTCGCCGGCGTGAGAGAGGTTGAAGTCCCAACCTTCGCCATCGACCAAGCGTGGCTTGGCCGTGCCATCCTCCTCGAATTCGAGGGTTCGGGCCGGACGACCGGTGCAGGCGGACAACATCTGCCGCCGTAGACCGCGCGAGACAACAAAGCGCGTGCGCAATGGGCCGTCGGGCAAACACGCCGCACGGTCCCTTTCCCCCGACGTAAGCCAGCCGGAAAATTCTTCCGCCTGATGGAGCACAGCCAGCTGCAGCAAATAGTCAGCCGCCATGGTCAACCCCGAGAAACTTCCAACCACTCCGGATGCTCGCGCGCATGCCGGGCAATCTCCTGGCAAATTTCGTCCACCGTCTTCTCAGGACGCCAGTCCCATTCCTGGCCCGCGCAGGCTGCATCGAGCACCACCCAGGGCAGATCAAAGGGTCGGGGCGACAAGTCGACCGCCACCTCGTGCGGCCCGAACTCCCGCCCGCACCAGTCTGACAACTGCCGCAACGACCGGGCCGAAGCCGCACCGCCGCCCACGTTGAAAATTCGGCGTCCTGCGCGCGCACCCGCATCCATTTGCTTGACCAAAAGGGCAAGCAGGTCATTCGGGTGCAGACAGTCGCGCACTTGGTGGCCGGTGCCGCCGAAGCCGATGTATTTGAGTGGCGCACGCTGCGCCCAACTGTGAATCCAATAGCTGAAAATTCCCTGGTCGGGCTTGCCGAATTGCCCCGCGCCGGCCATCACCCCGCAGCGGTTGACCCACACGGGAAAACCGAACGCCGAGCCGTATTCCAAGGCGATTTGCTCGCTCGCCAGCTTGCTCGCGCCATAAAGCGAAACCGGCGCGGCGGTGGAAAAACCCTCGGCGACACCACGCGGTCCGACCGCGGCCAGCGATTCGGGCAGGACGAAGGCGCCATCCTTGGAGACAACCGGCAAGGCGCACAAAGCATCGATCGAATAAACACGACTCGTGCTGAGCAGGATCATACCGGCCTTCTCGCGCTTGCAGACTTCGAGCAGGTTGACCGTGCCCCAAAGATTGTGCTCGAGCAGTTCCTTGCTCCCGGTCTTGCCGTCGACTCCGGCCAGCACGCTCGGGTTGGCCGCCGCATCGATCACCCAATCGATACCTTTGACCCGGGCCAGATCTTCCTCCTGACGCACGTCGCCACGCCAAAACTCGATGCCCGCCGCCTCGATGCGCGGACGGTTCCGTTCGCTGCCCGGACGGCTAAAATTATCGAACCCGCAGACCTCATAGCCGGCCGAACGGAGTCCGAGGGCCAATTCGGACCCGACAAATCCACAGACGCCGCTGACCAGTACGCGCATAAACAAGACGATAACCACCGAACCCCCCTCCCCACAAGGTAGGGCGCGGCATCCCCGACGCGCAGGAAAGATGGCGCCAGGACAAAAACCCCGCCCCGCCGGTCCCGGCAAGGCCAACCGCGGCTAAAGGGACGCCGCCCTCGTGCGGCGGATCCGCACCGAGACACTCTCCGTGTTGGGCAGGACGAACTTGCGGATCTCGAGCAAAACAGCGGAGACCCGTGGGAAGACCGCAAGTAGTCCCTCGGCCAGATCCTCGATCAAAGTCTCGAGGAGCCGCACCTCGCGGCGCGTGCATTCCGCAGTCAACCATTCCGCAACCACCGCATAATCGGTGGCGCGGCCGATATCATCGGCGGTTCCGCGAAAGTCGGTTTCGAGCTGCACGTCCAGCACGAGTTTCTGCGGTTGCGACCTTTCCTCCTCGCCCACGCCGATACAGGTTGGCACCTCGAGCCCGTGGATACGGATGCAATCGGGGCCGCCGCGGAGCAAATCCCGCGGATCCTGCAACAGCCGGCGCAAGGCATCGAGCGACGAGACGACCACATCGGGTTTGGACGGCGTGAGCTTTTCCAGCGAGTCGTAACCGGTGAGCACGGCGATGCTCATCACGCCGCCGTGGCGCGCCGTTTCGACATCGTGGATCATGTCGCCGACAAAGGCGGTTTCACTGCGCGCGAGCCCGTGCTTATCGAGGATTTCTCCGATCTTGGCCCGCTTGTCCATCACACCGGCATAGGGATGTTCGAAATAATGACGCAGACCGAGCTTGGCCGACTGCACGTCGAAATGCTCCTGCTTCATTGAGCTGAGAAGGAAAAGACGGCGTCCGCTCGCGCGGCAGAAATCGAGGAATTCGTAGAGCCCGGGCAGGGGCGAAACTTCGTCCTGGATCTCGACAAATTGACGGTGAAAGAGCGCGTCAAGCTCGGGCAAGGGAACATCAGGCAGGAATTCCTCGTAGAAATCGGTGAAGGGCAACCGGAAATGCTTCCTGAATTCGTCGCGGGTCAGTGCCGGCTTACCGAATTGCCCGAGCACGTAATTCGTCGCGCCGATGACCGGAGGGAGATCATCGACCAGCGTGCCGGACCAATCGAGGAGGAGATTGCGCAACATGATCAGCCGAAAAATTTGACCGAGCGGATGGTTTCCGGACCGAATTCGGCGGCCAGTTTGGATTCGATGTCGGCTTTCCAGACGCGCTCGAGTTCAAAGCGCACGCTCGATTGGTGCACCCGCACATAAAGGATGCCGCCGCGGATGCGGTCGGGTTCGGATTGACCAGCAATGAAAGGCCCGACCAGCCCGGCCCACGCGCGCCGGACGGCGTGCTCGTCGAGCGACTGGCCTAACCCGAGCTTGGGGAGGAGTCCGCGCAGGGCGTCGGCAAAGATGGAAGTGCGCTCATCCGGATCGCGCGGCTCACGGTAACGCCGCCACTCGGCCGTTACGGTGTCGGCCCAGCGGCTCATGTCAGTTGAAGATCGGAAGCGGAGAAAAAGTATTCCGCCCGACCGCAGCACTAGGAGCCGTTGTCCCCGATCGCTTCGACCGGACAGCCTTCCATCGCCTCTTTGCACTGCGCCTCTTCTTCAGGCGTGCCGGGCTGCTTGTAAACGTAGGAATATCCGCCGTCATCGCTGCGGGTGAAATTGGCCGGGGCCGTCTCGCGGCACAAATCGCAGTCGATGCACTGGTCGTCGACGTAGAACTTACCGGGGACATTTTCAGAGTATTTGTTTTCGAGATCAGCCATGGCTTAATTAACTTCGAACCAGGAAGATAAAAAGATGCAGGATCATTGCCAAGTAAAAGCGGTCCCGGACTGGATGGAAGCACGACGGTTCTTCGCCCGATTGGGCTGGATCAGCTTCGGCGGCCCGGCTGGGCAAATTGCCATCCTGCGCGAAGAGTTGGTCGAGCGCCGGCGCTGGATGACCCCGCACGAGTTTTCCGCCGGTTTGAACTTCAGCATGGTCTTGCCCGGACCCGAGGCCCATCAGCTGGTCATTTACGCGGGTTGGAAACTGCACGGGCTGCGCGGGGCCATCACGGCCGGCGTGCTCTTTGCCCTTCCAGCCGTGCTGCTGCTCTGGGCGGCAGCGGGGCTTTACGCGATTTTCGGGCAACTCGATGGGGTGGAGACCCTTTTCGGCGCCGTGCGACCGGCTGTGCTGGCCATCATCCTCGCGGCCTTGGTCCGAATGGCGCGGCATCATCTCGCCGGCCCCCGCGCTTGGCTCCTCGCCGCGGCGGCCTTTGCCGCAATCTATTTTTTTCAAGTCCCCTTCCCTTGGATCGTCCTCGCGGCCGTCGGGCTCGGGGCGGCGAAACACCTCACGGCCCCACCCGCCCCGACCGCCACTCCGGCGACCCCACGTCCGCCCATACCGTGGCGCACGCTCGGCCTCGGACTCCTCGTCTGGTTCACGCCGGTTGTGCTGGCCGGCTTGGTTTTCGGATGGGACAGTCTCCTTGTTTCGCTCGGATTTTTCTTCAGCAAGGTCGCGGTGGTCACCTTCGGAGGCGCCTATGCCGTGCTGCCGTATGTGGCCGACCACGCGGTCAACCAGGCCGGATGGCTTTCGGCGGATGCGATGAAGGATGGCCTCGCCTTGGCCGAGTCCTTGCCCGGGCCGTTGGTCAAAGTGCTGCAATTCGCCGGCTTTTTCGCCGGATGGAACAACCCGGCGCCGCTTGGACCTTGGACCATGGCCACGCTCGGTGCCTTCCTCACCTCATGGGTCACCTTTGTGCCCAGCTTTCTCTTCATCCTCGCCGGCGCGCCCTTTGTCGAGCTACTGGCGGAGAACCCGCGAGCGCGGATGATCCTCGATACGATCACAGCCGCGGTGATCGGGGTGATCGCCAGTCTGGCTGTATGGTTTGCCGCCGACGTTTTCGGCCCGGATCAACCGTCCGTGCTTCACGCTGCCATCGCGGGCGTCAGCCTTTGGCTACTGGTCGGCCGGCGTTGGTCCGTCCCCGCGGTGGTGGGCCTCGCCGGGGCGGTCGGGCTGCTGCGCGCGGTTTGGTAGCGGCAACGACAACATCACTCCAATTTCCGGCTCGTGTTTCAGCCTTCTTTCTCGGCTCCGTCGAGCTCCGGAATCGTCTCCCCGCTCTCCTCGACACGTCCCCCCAGGTGCTTGGCGAGGAAGCGTTCGACCGCGCGATAGAAATAGAGGCGGTTTTCCTCGTTGGCGAAACCGTGGCCTTCGTTGTCCTTTACAATGTAGGGCACGTCGATGCCGCGGGTCTGCAGCGCTTCGACGATCTGGTCGCTCTCGGCTTTCTTCACCCGCGGATCGTTCGCCCCCTGGGCAATGAGCAAAGGGGAAGAAATTTTGTCCGCCGAAAAAAGCGGTGATGCCGCGGTGAGCAAATCTTTCTCGGTCTCCGGGTTGCCGATCATTTCGTACTGCATCTGGCGATAAGGCTCCCAATACGGAGGGACACTGGACAGCAGGGTGAAGATATTCGACGGGCCGACGAAGCTGATCCCCGCCGCATAGACCTCCGGGGTGAAGGCCATGCCGGCCAGCGCGGCATAACCGCCATAGCTGCCGCCGTAAATGGCGATCCGCTGGGGATCGGCGATGCCGCGGTCGACCAGCCACTTAACCGAGTCGGTCAGGTCGTCCTGCATCGCCTTGCCCCATTGCTTGAAACTTTTCTCCCAAAACTCGCGCCCGTAACCGGTCGAGCCGCGGAAGTTGACCTGCAGCACGGCATAGCCGCGGTTGGCCAGGAATTGCGCCTCCCCGTCGAATCCCCACGCGTCACGCGCCCACGGCCCACCATGCACAAGCAATACGGCCGGCAAGTTCTTCGCTTCGACCCCGGGAGGCAGGGTGAGATACGCGGGCAACTCGAGCCCGTCACGCGCTGGAATGCGCACCGGCTCCATCGGAGCGAGCTTCTCCTCGTCGAGCCAAGGCGACACCTCGGCCAGCTTGCGGAGCTCATCCGTAGTACTGTCATAGTAGTAAAACGCCCCGCGCGAACGGTCGCTGTGAGTTCGGACGATGAATTTGTCCTCCTCACGATTGGCCGAGCTGAGCACGACCTCCTCGCCGGGGAGCTTTTCCTCCAGCTTGGCCTGGAGGTCGCGGCGCCAGTTGTCGAAAAAATGGTATTCCTGCTTGTCGCGGGTAAAAGCCGCGGCGGTGAGCACCTTGCGCTTGTCCGAACCAACCAGACTGCCGACATCGACCTCGGGATGTTCGAAGATGACCTCCTGCTCCTTCCCCGTGGCGGGATCGAGGCGCACGATGGCCGCCTTGTCGCGGCCGATATTGGACGAGGCATAGAGATCCTTGTTGTCGTAGGTGAAGAAGAGCGGATCGGCGCTTTCGCGGAAGTTGGTGCTAATCACCTTCTTGAATGGCTCGTCCGGCGTGGCGCGGGTGAGCAACTCGGTATTGACGCCGTCGGTCTGCACCGCGGCACGCACTTGGCCGTCGTGGTCCGTGATCCAAGAAGAAACACTGCCGGGATTCTCCGCGACCAATTTCATCTCCCCGTCGCGGGTGTTGAGCCGGAAGACATCAAAGACACGCGCGTCGCGTTTGTTCATGCTGATCAGGAGATGGTCCTCATCATCACGCAAGTCATCGACCACGCCGACCCGCACCCCGGGAAAGGGCGTGAGGTCGCGGCGGTTGCCGCCGTCGGCGTTGACCGCGTAGAGATGGAAATTCTCGTCTCCGCCGTCGTCCTGCAGGTAGACGATCTGGTCCTTCGCCGCCCAAAAGTAGCCGGCAATGTCGCGCTTGGTCGCATCGGTCAGGCGCTGCGGGTCGCCGCCACCCACCGCCTGGACGAAAACATTGAGGCGGTTTTCCCACGGCGCCATCCACGAAATGTAGTCGCCGCCAGGACTGACCTGATAGGACGCACCCTCCGGATTGCGGAAAAAATCGCGCAGGGGAATGATGGGCGGCGGTTCCACGGTTTTGGGCGGACTGATTTCCATGGCGGACGCAAAGGTGGGTAGGACGAGCAAAAGGGAGAAGAGTGGACGGAACATGGTGATAATGGGACCGCCTCATAGAGGCGGACGTTCAAGAAAAGTGGAGCGGGTGAAGGGAATCGAACCCTCGTATGCAGCTTGGGAAGCTGCCGTTCTACCATTGAACTACACCCGCGAAAGAGCTAACTATCATCCCCCGTGGCGCGGCCGCGGCAAGGGGAAAATACGAGGCTGCCATTTGTGCGAGGAGGCAACCTTCTTGCCAAGGCATCCAGATCATGAGGGCCTTTGTGGCGATGCGCAAATTTACCCTCCAGCCCCGCCATGCTTTTCTCTGGCGATGGCTTTACCGTAGCGAAGCAAGGGATGGGCCGTTTTTTTTTGCCGAGATCTGCAATCTGTTTCGCGCAATGGCCAAGCTGCCCAATCCCACGAATTTTTTGCCGAATTCACTAGAATAGTTCTGGATGCAACGCGGTATTTCTGCCTTAAGTTACGGCAGAGCATGTTCTCGGAAAAATAGATCGAAAGTCACAACGCCTGCGACGCCAGACGAACTGTTTCCACCAATTATTAACTCCATGATGATCACCCGTTCCCTAAAATATCTCCTCACCGCAACTCTGCTCACCACAACATGCGCTTTCTCCAGCACAGCATTGGCCGAAGATCTGACCCTATACTCCAATGTTGTAAAACCTGTCGACGTCCCGAATACAGCCGAGGATTTCGGCGTGGGCCATCGCCGGATTCGCGAGAGTAAAATCCGGCTCTCCGAAAAGGGGAAGGTGGTTGGCAAAAGCTACTCGATCTCTAACGTGGTGAAGGCAAACGCCAAGGCCGGCACCCGGACAGGTGCCGTGCTTGGAGTGGTGCAACTTCCCAAGGGCACTTTTTGGACTGAGGCCACGGCAGAGGTCATGAACCTCAAGGCTGCGCCTGGGGCAGGTTACAAATATAGCGGCCTTATCCTCGGCGGAACCGGCGCTTACGAAGGAGTGACTGGCACCTTCGATTTTGAATACAGCAAGGACGGCAAATTTACCACGAGGGTTTGCCACTTCGTGCGGGCCGAAAAATAGACCTCAAATTATCAACATATCAAAAACTGTGCTCTGACCCAGAGTGAGCTTTTTCCCATTGTCGCCTTTCTGGCTAAAGACCCATCACTTCTGCAATTCCAAACAAATATCTATCGACTCCGTTTTGATACCATTAACCTAACGCGCCATCTTGGCGAAGCCCCTGCTTTTCCTCACAATCGATCAACTTATCTGAGGCGCTGCATGGAATCTGTCGCCAAGATTTGAAGCCTTGCTCACTTCAGCCTGAAAACGGATTTTTAAACAGGATGGTAGGATTAAAAGGACTCACAGGAATTCCTCTGAACACGCAATCTTCGCGGCTTCGCCCGCCCAGCGGACCGCTGACCAACCCTCGTGCGCGGTCGCGGCAAGGGGAAAATTCAGGTTTCACCTTCCCAGCTTAGGGGCTCCTCCGGCAGATTGCGCAGGAATGCGGAGTCGCGCAGCATGATCCATTCGCGGTCGCTATCGCCGTTGGTTCGACGGATTTCGTCGGTATCGAAGACGCGCTTGCTTTCTCGCCACTCGGCCAGAGTCCATGCGCTGACCGGACCGAACTCGGTGCCGTCGGGTCGTCGCACCTCGTAGCGGGCCTGGAGAAAATCGGACGTCGCATTCATCCCCACCGAAATGCTCCCGGGCACGGGTTTTGTAAAGCCCGGATGGTACTACCAAACGAGATCAATTGGTGGCACGACAATCGAGGCGTTGGCACCGGTCAAGGTTCCCTCGGACTCTTCCACCGTTTCGACCAAGCCGTTGACGAAGCCGACGGTGGTCGTGCCGACCGGCACCTTCAAGTAGACGGTCGAGGCGTCGTAGCCGTAGCCGCTGCGCACCACCACCCTCTCGAGTTTCGCGCGCGGATCGGGCCGGGAACCGGTGAGAGACTGCACGTAGGACGGCGAGTAAACCGTCTGCGGGATCAGTTTGTATTTCACGTATTCGTAGGTTTGCGTGGACCCCTCGAGCCCGGTCTTGCTCGAACGCTTCTGCGGCTTGCCCAGACTGCGCGTTACCTCCTCGAGCGTCATGCCCACCGCCACTTCCTTGCGGGCAATGAGGTCTTCCACTTCCCGCCGCCGTTGCTCGGCGCGGACCGCAATTTCCAGATAGTTCTCGGGCAAACCCGCCACGTAGAGCGGCTCGATCCAGGCCGCCACGCCGCCTTGCTGGGCATTGCCACGCACACGCAACAGACCATCCGGGGAAATGGCGTCGAGTTGCACAGCCTGCGGAAAACGCAGGGTGCCGGCAAAGCGCTTCATCGTGGCCTCGAAGAAACAAGGGGCCGGGCCGGTCAGCTGGTAGCGCGGCAGACGCTCGTGGAAGTCGGATAGGTAAATGACCCCGGGCTCGCGGACAATCGGCCCGGCCGTGGCCGCCGCTATTCCCGCGAGAAAGAAAGCCATAACTGTCCTCATGGCCGCACTATCGTCGCACCGAAGGAAAAAACAACGGCCAAGGCGCCATCGCGGCCACGATGGAGTTGCCAAAGTCGCGGCGCGGGTCCATTTTCCTGAGGAATGAAGACCCGTCTCCTTTCCCTCCTTGTGGCCGCCCTGGCCGTCACCACCACCGCCCGCGCCGGATTTTTCGACAGCATCAAAGGCGACCTGACCGGACCCGCCGTGGAAAGCGCACCGAAATACACCGCGCTTTATTTCTCGGCCCATTGGTGCCCGCCCTGCCGCATGTTCACGCCAAAGCTCGTCGAGTGGTACAACAACTTCAAACCCAAGCACCCGGACTTCGAGCTGGTTTTTGTCAGCTCGGACCGCGACCAAGCGGCCATGGAGGAATACATCAAGGGTGACAACATGCCTTGGCCCGCGGTGAAGTTCGACCAGGCGCAGAGCGAGACATTCCGGAAATTCGGTTCCAGCGGCATCCCCTACCTCGTGCTCATCGACAACGAAGGCAACGCCGTGACGGCCCAACCGGACAACGAGTGGCAATCGCCGCAGGAAGTCCTCTCCAAGATCGAAGAGATCGTCGGCGGAAACTGATCAGGCCGTGCGGGCTGTCTCGTAAGCACGGGCAATGCGCAGCAGGCGGGCCTCTTCAAAGGCCGGAGCCATGATTTGCAGGCCGACCGGCAACTTCTTGCCGTCCACCTCGGCGTCACCGCAGGGAAGGCTTATCCCGCAAATGCCGGCCAGATTCGCCGCGATGGTGAAGATGTCGGCGAGATACATCTGGAGCGGGTCGGCCATGCGCTCGCCGATCTTGAAGGCAGGCACCGGCGAAGTCGGAGAGAGGAGGCCGTCGACTTTTCGGAAGGCTTCTTCGAAGTCGCGGCGGATCAGGGTACGGACTTTCTGCGCGCGGAGGTAAAAGGCGTCGTAGTAGCCGCTGCTCAGCACATAGGTGCCGAGAATGATCCGGCGTTTCACTTCCTTGCCGAAGCCCTCGCCGCGGGTGCGTCCGTAATGGTCGGCCAGGTCGCGCGGTGCGGAGGCGCGTTGGCCGTAACGCACGCCGTCGAAGCGAGCCAGATTGGCCGAAGCTTCCGCCGTGGCAATGATGTAGTAGTCGGCCACCGCGTATTTGGTATGCGGCAGCGAGACCTCGACAATTTCCGCGCCCAAGCTGCGGTAGACCTCGACAGCCGCCCGCACGCGTGCCTCGACCTGGGGGTCCATCCCCTCGACGAAGTATTCCTTGGGCACGCCAAGCTTCAGGCCCTTGACTCCGTCGTTGAGCGGGGCCGAGTAATCCGGGACCGGCAGGTCGAGCGAGGTAGAATCCAGCGGATCGTGGCCGGCAATGGCCTGCAGCACGAGGGCCGCATCCTCCACCGTGTGGGTGAAAGGTCCGATCTGGTCAAGCGAGGAGGCAAAAGCAACCAGACCGTAGCGTGAGACGCGTCCGTAGCTCGGCTTCAAGCCGACACAGCCGCAGAGGGCCGCCGGTTGACGGATCGAACCGCCGGTATCCGAGCCGAGCGAGGCCATCGCTTCATCCGCCGCAACCACTGCGGCGGAACCTCCGCTCGAGCCGCCCGGGATACGCTCCGGATCGCGCGGATTGCGCGTGATGCGGAGCGAGGAATTCTCGGTGGATGATCCCATGGCGAATTCGTCCATGTTGGTGCGTCCGAACGGAATGGCCCCCGCGGCGCGCAGCTTGGTGATGACCGTGGCATCATAGGGCGCGACGTAGCCTTGGAGAATTTGCGACGCGCAAGTGCAGGATTCACCCTCGACACTGATCACATCTTTGATCGCCACTGGAATCCCGCCGAGCGGCAGAGTGACGTCGGTCTTTTCAGCCAGGGCACGGGCACGCTCGTAATCGCGGGAAAGGTAACCGCCGACGGCCGGATCGGTCCGTTCGATCGCGGCCTGGACTGCGTCGACCAGTTGCACGGGGGACAATTCGCCGGCTTGGATCAAGCGGCGGGCCTTGGTGATGGTCAGTCCTTCGAGATTCATCACCCCTCCACCACCTTGGGCACGAGAAAAAGCCCGTTGCCGGAATGCGGGGCATTGGCCGTGGCCTGCTCCTGGGTGAAACCATTGCGCGGCACATCGGCCCGGAAAACATTGTAGACGGCCGAGGCATGGGCCGTCGGCTCAATCCCCTCGACGTTCACTTCATCGAGTTGTTCGATGTAGGAGAGAACGTGGTCGAGTTGCGGTTGCAATTCGGCGATTTCTTCTTCGGTCAATCGCAGGCGGACCAGATTGGCGATATAGCGGACGTCGAGGTGCGGAGCGCTCATGGGGCAAGCCCTTGTGGTTAGCGCGACCGAATGGCGATGTCGAAACGTTTCCGTGCGTGAAGATAGGAAGAGCAGTCCGCTTGTTCGTCCGCTTCGCTCCGAGGCAGGATGGCCGTCCGTTCTTTCATCCCCCGATCCGCAGCAACACCTTGCCCCCGCCCTCCTCCGCACGAGTCACGGCCGCCGCAACCTCCGCGAGCGGGAATTCCGCAACGACCCGCGGCGCGAAACATCCGGAGGCCGCGAGTCGGAAAATTTGGTCGAAAAGGGAGCTAACTTGGTCCGGCGGTGCGGCGCGCAGCCAGCGGGTGAGCCAAAACCCGCGGAAAACCAGATCGCGGAAAATGAGGAAGCTATTGGGAATTTTCAGCGCCTCCTTGCTCATCGCGCCATAGGTGACCAGCGTGCCACCAGAGGCAAGCAGGCCAGCCAGCCGCGTGGCGGACTCCCCGCCAATCGCATTCAAAGCGAGCCGCGGAACGGCCCCGCCGAGCACGTCCTTCGCGGCTGCCCCCATGTCTTCGTCATCGACCACCACCGCATCGGCGCCAAGGGCCCGGAGTTCCTCGGCCGCAGCGGCCCGCCGGACCACATTGAGTGTTTTCCAACCACGTTGGTGCGCGATTTCGATCACGGCCCGTCCTACCGCCGAGGTGGCCGCATTCTGCAGCACCCAATCACCGGGCCGGAGTGCGGCAAATTGGTGCAAAAGAAGCCAAGCAGTCGGCGGGTTGACCCGCAGCACGGCCGCATGGTCCGCCGCCAGTCCATCCGGCACCGCCACCACACGGTCCAGCGGCCAGTTGCCCGACTGCCGCCAGGCTTGGCCATCAACGAGCACCTTGCGGCCGACCCATGCCCCGTCCACGCCCGCACCCAAGTCTACCACCCGCCCGCAACCCTCGCTGCCCGGCACGTCGGGCAAATCCCTCGACTCGCCATACTTGCCCTCGATCATATTGAGATCCGCCGGGTTGATCGGCGCACAGAACATACGAACAGTGACCTCATGCTTCCGAGGCGGCGCTACGGTGACTTGATCAACCTTGAGCACTTCGCCCGGCCTTCCGCACCGATGGTAACGGGCAGCATGGGTGGAAGTCATGTCCTGAGCTTAGCGACTTAGCGAGTAGATGGAATCCCACATCGCCCGGAACCGGAGACTGGGAGATCAGTCGGTGGGCCGTTTTTTGTGCTGCCACGCCGCGGCGATCCGGCCAGAATACCTGCTGATGAAAGTCCAACCGCTGGATTTCGAAAAACCTATCGCCGAGCTGGAGGAACAGTTGCAGAAGCTGCGCGACAAAGCCAACGGGTCGGATCTAGGGGTCGACTCGGAGGTCGGCAAGATCGAGAAAAAGATCGGTGCCCTGAAAAGGGAAATCTACGAGAACCTTACCGCCTGGCAGCGGGTGCAGATCGCCCGCCATACGGCACGACCATTTGCCCTTGATTACCTTGGGCTCTGCTTTGAAGACTTCACCGAGCTGCACGGCGACCGCCTCTTCGGTGACGATGCGTCGATGCCCTGCGGGTTGGCCAAAATCGACGGACGTCCCGTTGCGGTGGTGACGAACCAGAAGGGGCGCAACACGAAGGAAAATATTCTTCGAAATTTCGGTAGTGCCCACCCCGAGGGCTACCGCAAAGCGTTGCGCGTCATGCGGCTCGCGGCCAAGTTCGGCCTTCCCATCGTCGCCCTGATCGATACACCCGGCGCCTTCCCCGGCATCGGTGCGGAGGAAAGGCACATCGCGGAATCCATCGCGGTCAACCTGCGGGAAATGATGCTGCTGGAGACACCCATTGTTGCTGTGGTTATCGGGGAGGGCGGCTCCGGCGGCGCTCTCGGCATCGGTGTCGCCGACCGCGTGCTCATCATGGAAAACGCCTACTATTCGGTGATCAGTCCCGAAGGCTGCGCCGCCATACTTTGGAAACACCGGAGCCATGCCCCAGAAGCCGCCGAGGCCCTGAAGCTGACCGCTCCCCACCTGATGGAACTCGGACTGGTCGACGGAGTGGTGCCCGAGCCGCTGGGTGGAGCCCACCACGACCACCAAGGCGCGGCGGCAATGCTCAAAAAAGCGATCTTGGAAAACCTCGGCACGTTGGACAAAGAGTCACCGGCCCACCTTCTGGCCGCGCGCTACGACAAATTCCGCGCGATGGGTGTTTTCAGCGAAGGGTGAGACGCTCGCTCCGCGCCATGGAAGGCGCGCGAGCAAACCTGATGCAGCAGAGGAAATAAAGGCCGAGCGCGGCCGCTCAGGGCGCCATGAGGCTACCGGGTCCGAGGGCCTGCAATTCATTGCTGCGGTCGAGCGGATGCTCGGCAGGTGTCAGTTGCAGGTCGAGGACCTCTTCCCCTCGGGCGATGCGGACAGCCACCGGTGAGCCGGCGGTCAGGAAGAAAGAGGCGTCGAGAGCATCCTCCGGGTCGTGGATAGCGATGTCACCCACTTGAAGGACGACGTCGCCTGAACGGAACTGGCTGGAGGCCGGACCGCTTGGGTCGACTCTGTCGATCATCAGGTGCGAGCCCTGCACGGCCATCGGCATTTCGTGCACGGTCACACCGGCCCATCCATGACGCACGGCACCAAATCGCACCACGTCTTGACGCACTTTCTCCGCGGCGCGGATGGGAAGGACAAAGCACCCGGCGCCGGACTCGAGCCCGCTGACCAGCACGCCGACCACTTGGCCGTCAAGGTTGAGCACGGGGCTCCCGCCCTGACCGCGCTGCACCGGAATATTCGCCCGGATATGCGTGGTGGTAAAAAATTTTCCCTGCGACTTCCGGTCAAGACCGCCCGCAATGCCGAAGCTCGGCGAGACGTCGTGGTCGAAGGGAAAGCCAACCACCACGAGGGGCGAGGAGGCTTTCACCTCTCTGCTCTCGCCCTTCTCGAGAAAAGGCGTCGCCCCGGCTCCATCGACTTTGATCAGGGCGATGCCGCTCCGCGGATCTTTGGCCAGCAGCTTGGCCGGCCAACGTTGGTCTCCGTGCGTGACCGAAACACTCAGCCCGTCGCCAACCACCGAAGCCAGCGTGTAAATGGTGCCGGTCGCATCGGCAAAGAAACCAGTGCCGGAAATTTTGCCGAGTTCGTCATCCGACTCGACCCGCACGACGGAAGGAACAGCCGATTTGAAGACCTTACTTACGGTGGCTTCGATGGCATCTGCCATGGTGGAGACATCCACCTCGAGAAGCTGCGGTGGCCCCGCCGGACCAGCCGCGGCCGGGCCGGCCAGCGCCGCTCCCGCCAGCACGGCGCACAGACTAAAAGCTGTAGGGCGACTCATAACTCACCGGCCGGGCCTCAAGCACATAGTGCGGGGGAAATTCAGAACGCGAGGAGACAGGGAAACGGATATCGCCGCTGCCGGGCGGCAGGACGTTGACCGTAGGGCGGGGATCATTGAGCGCCAGACCGGGACCGGTCGACGCGGTGTCTTTCTGGGTGACGAGAATGAAAGTGGACAGCACGACAGCCGCAGCGGCCACCCCGGCATAAGCCAGATTCGGCACACGGAACTCGGGGAAGCCACCGACCAGACGTTCCCAGAGAAGATTCCATGTGGGCTGGCGGAGAAGTTCGGAGCGCTGACGCTCGTTGAATTCGTCGAGGAAGCGCTCAAAGTAATCGGACGTCGGTTTTTCGTATCGCTTGAAGCGAAGGAGTTTATGGATGTCCGTGTTCATAGGCTAATTGACCAAAAATTCCTGGAGGTAATTTTGCAGTTGGCGGTGCGCGTAAAAGAGACGCGAGCGCACAGTGCCCTCGGAAACCCCGAGGACTTTGCCGATTTCGGCGTGTGGCATACCTTGGATATCAAACATAGTAACTACGGCTCTGTGTTCATTCGACAGCTTCATCATAGCCTCGTTCAATCTTTGCTGAAGCTCTTTGAGATTCACTTCTCGTCTGGCGTCCGGGCCCGAAGTCATTTCAATGAAGTCCGGGTCCTGATGGATCCCGTTGTCGACGTCATCCAGGCTCATATTGTAGGTACGGGACCGCTTTTTCAGGAAGTTGATCGTCATGTTGGTGGCGATCGTATGGAGCCAAGTGTAGAAGCTGGATTTGCCCCGGAAACCTTTGATCGAGCGGTAGGCCTTGGCAAAGACGTCCTGCAGCAAGTCGTTGGTATCCTCATGGTTGGACGTCATGTGATAGACCAGCCCGTAGAGGCGGGGGCTGTATTTGCGCACCAAGTCGTCAAAAGCGCGCGGATCACCGGCCTGGGTGCGCGCTACGAGATCGACATCCTTGATCTCCTGCTCTTCGACGGTTTCGGCCATAAAGAACCAACCCTAACAGACGCTCCGCCGCGGGGGAAAGGAGAAGCGGCGCATCCCCCCGTTCATGACATCTTCGCCATGGCCTTACCGAGGAGAACACTCAGCGCGGCTGCTGCCGAACGTCCCGTTTCCATCACTTCTTGGTGGGAGAGCGGTTGCCCGGTGACCCCAGCAGCCCAATTGGTCAGGCAAGAAAAGGCCGCCACCCTCAGACCGAGCGCGCGGGCCTGGATAGCTTCAAAGACCGTCGACATTCCCACCGCATCGGCCCCGAGCATGCGCAGCATACGCACCTCCGCCGGTGTCTCGTATTGCGGGCCGGGAACACAGGCGTAGACCCCTTCATGCAAAGCCAGGCCGGACTCGCCGGCCAGACCACGAAACAAGTCCCGCAAGCGCGCATCGTAAACTTCCGACATGTCGAAAAAATTCGGGCCGCCCGACAATGGCGAGGCAGCCGTGAGATTCAGGTGGTCGTTCAACATCATCCATCCTCCCGGGGCGAAGTGCGGATTCAAGGTGCCGGCCGCATTGGTCAGGACCAGCACCTCCGGCCCAAGCGACGCCATGAGGCGTACCTGAGCCGCCACCTCTCTCGGGGTGTGGCCCTCGTAGTAATGCACGCGGCCCTTGGCCAGGAGGATCCGCACGCCACCCAATTCGGCACCCACAAATTCCCCTTCATGCCCGGGCACCCCGGATTCCGGCAGGCCAGGAATCTTCGCGTAGGGCACGGCAAAAAGTCGGTCGCAGGCCTCGGCGAACCCTCCGAGCCCGGAGCCCAGGACCAAAGCAACCTTCGGACGAAAAGCGGCTAGCTCGGCCGGAACAGCGGAAAATTCGTCCGGGCAGGGGATCGCGGACGACATGGCGGAGACCTTCAGACCTCCTTGATCAGGACCGAGGAATTGTGGCCGCCAAACCCGAACGAATTACTGATGGCAATCTTGACCTTTTTCTCCCGTGCTTTGAGCGGCACGTAGTCGAGATCGCACTCGGGGTCGGGGTGGTCGAGGTTGATCGTCGGTGGCACGATGCCCTCGCGCATGGCCATAACGCACGCGGCCATCTCCACCGCGCCGGCCGCCCCGAGCAAATGGCCGGTCATCGACTTGGTCGAGCTGACCAGCAGGCCGCCTTTGCGCGCGTGATTGCCGAAGGCACGCTTCACCGCCTTGGTCTCGCACACGTCGCCCACCGGAGTCGATGTCCCGTGGGCATTGATGTAATCGACCTCCTCCGGGTTGACCTTTGCATGCTTCATCGCCATGGCCATGCAGCGGGCCGCACCCTCACCCCCGGGCAGCGGCGCACTCATGTGGTAAGCATCGGCGGTCAGACCGTAGCCCGCCACCTCGCAATAAATTTTCGCCCCGCGCTTTTTCGCGTGTTCGTACTCCTCGAGGATGAGGATACCGGCGCCCTCGCCCATGACAAATCCGTCGCGGTCTTTGTCGAACGGGCGCGAAGCCTTCTCCGGTTCGTCATTGCGCAAACTCATCGCGCGCATCGAAGTAAAACCTGCAATCCCCACCGGCACCACGCAGGCCTCGCTGCCGCCGGTAACCATGACATCGGCATCGCCGAACTTGATGATGCGCCAAGCCTCACCCATGCAGTGGTTCGCGGTTGCACAGGCGGTGACAATGGCCATATTCGGCCCGCGCAAACCGTGCTCCATCGAAATAACCCCGGTCGCCATGTTGCTGATCATCATCGGGATCATGAAGGGCGAAGTACGGTCCGGACCTTTGGTTAGCATCTGCGTGACCTGCGTCTCCATGGTGGCCAAGCCGCCAACCCCGCTGCCAACCATCACGCCAACCCGGTCGAGATCGAGGGTGGATAAATCATAGCCTCCATCCTCGATCGCCATCTTGGCCGCACCCACCGCGAATTGCGTGTAACGATCCGTGCGGCGCACATCCTTGGGGGTGGTATAAAAAGGCGTCGGATCGTAACCGCGGACTTCGCCGGCGATCTTGCAGTCGAACTTCGCGGTGTCGAACGCCGTGATCGGCCCGATCCCGCTCCGCCCGGCCTTCAGGCTCTCCCAGAATGCGGACAGGTCATTGCCTATCGGACTGATCACTCCAATTCCTGTAATGACAACACGCCGTTCGTTCATGATTGCGAAGGGTAATTGGTAAAGCAAACCGCCGAGAGTTGGCGAGGCCAAATGGCCGGGGAAGTTAGAGGTCGGACGGCAACGCGCGGTCGTTCAGCGCCCGGCAAACCGGGCAGCGCCACAAATCCGCACCCGGCGCCGGACGCACCCACTCGGCGCAAAGGCGGCATTGACCCATGGCACGCCATTCGCGGCGGCGGAGACGGGAGCGCCGCCATTCACCGGCCAGCCAGAGAAGCAAAACCGCCCCGGACAGGACCACCGCATAGAGCAAGGGCAGAAAAGAAAGACCCGTGCGAATCATGGTTTTGCTCCGGTCTGTCCCCAAACGACGCGCAGCATACCGCGGTATCCCGCTTCGGATGGGCCGAAACGGGAAAGCTGCACCGCGCGGATCGCCGCGGTGTCTAAGGCAGGATCGCCGCAGCTGCGCACCAGCCAGACATGACGCGCCTCGCCCGCCGCGTCGAGCACGAGGAATAACTCGGTCGGAAGGCCGGGCGGTTGTGCTGATGCGGCCGCCTTCAGCCGCCCCAAAACATCCGGTGTCACTTCCGGCCCGCCACTCTCGAAACGCGCCGAAACCGGCGCCAACCCGGGCGGCAAACCAGTGGCTCTCGCCTCGAAACGCGGCTGCACGGCAAGCGGCGGCAGAGCCGGCACCCACATGCCGGGCCATACTTCAGGCGGCACAGGTTCGAGGACTGGCAATGCCGGCTGCAGCGCGCGCAGCGGACGTTCGACGCGCGGCACGGGTAAAATCGAATCACGATAGCGCCCCGGTTGCAGCCATGAGGGGTCGCGCGCGGTGAGCAAAACCGAATCGGTGGCAGAGACAACCGTGACCTTACCGGGCAAGGGAGGCAGGGCTACACCCGGCGCCGGCGGGCTGGCCCGCAGCAAATACAGGCCCGCCGCATGGAGCACGACGGACAACAGGATCATGCCCGGCAGCAGCAGGCGGATCGGATAGCTCGCCGGCCAATGGAAAACATGGAGCAGACGCTCGGCGAGAATCATGGCGGTGTCGGACGCGATGCAGCCAGGGCAACGTTGAATCCGCGCTCCAAGGCCAGTTCGGTCACCGCCGAGACCAAGGCGAGCGGCGCGTCCTCGTCGGCCTTGATCACCACCTGCCGCGAGGCGGTGCGCCGCGCTTCGAGGCGGCCACCCAATTCTCCGGTCTCGATGGCCCGATCCTCGAAATAAACCGCTGCACCCGGACCCCCCGTGACCGAGACAACCAAGGGATCCTGCATGGCCGGAAGAAGAAAACGCGAGGCGGGCAATTCCACCGCGATCCCCGGTTGCATCATAAACGAGGTGGAAAGAAGGACGAAAAACACGAGCAAAAGCACCACGGTCACCGTGCCGGTGAAGACCGGCACCAAACCGCGCACCCGCACCTCCGGTTCCAACCTCATGCCTCGTCCGCCGGTTCGCCGTCGACAGCGAGGATCTCCGCGGCAGGCAGCGTGCGATTTTTGATCAGGTTGACCATCTCGATACCCGCACGCTCCATGTCATGGAGCAAATCTTTAACCCGTCCCGAAAGGTAGCTCGTGGCGATCAGCGCCGGAATGGCCACGGCCAGTCCAGCGGCCGCCGAGATGAGGCTTTGGTAGGCTGCACCGGAGACGTCTGCCACCGTGGCATAACCGCCCTGGGTCGACACCAGATAGAACGCTTCGAGCAATCCGAGCACCGTGCCGAGCAACCCCAGCAAAGGAGCGGTGTAGGCCAGACCGGCGAGCAAGGGCAAATGCCGTTCCAGACGCGGCACTTCGAGTTGGCCGGCCTCTTGGACGATGTCACGCAATTCGGATCGCGGACAATCGCGGGCCAAGACCGCGCTCAAGGCCACGCGCGCCACCGGCCCCGGCGTCGAGAGGCACTGCTTGCGCGCCTCCTCATATCGGTCGCCACGCACCAGGTTGGCCAGTCCACGTAAAAATTCCCCCACCCGGATTTGGGCGCGGTGCAGGTAGACCAGGCGCTCCAGAAACACCGCCACCCCGACCACACTGACCACGAGAATCGCCCACATGGCGGGGCCGCCCTTTTGCATGAGTTCCAACATTCCCTGCATCATTCAAACGGACGCGGTCGGCGGCAATCCCGATCTGCAGTCCGGGACCGCAAAAAAAAGGCCGGAACCCACGATGGGCTCCGGCCTTTCACGAGGAGGAAAGGTTTAATTGGCCACCATTACCACATTGATCCGGCGTCCGCCGCGGTCAAATTCCACTTTGCCGCTCTCCAGGGCGAAGAGGGTGAAATCGCGCCCCAGACCAACATTGCGGCCGGGGAGGAATTTGCGCCCGCGCTGGCGGATGAGAATGTTGCCGGCGAGCACAGCTTGACCGCCGTACTTTTTCACGCCGAGCCGTTTGCTGACGCTGTCGCGCCCGTTTTTGACGCTGCCTTGTCCTTTTTTATGGGCCATATGCGTTTAGAGTTGGATTTCGCCGATTTTCACCCGGGTGTGCCTTTGGCGGTGACCCACCGTACGGTGGTAGCCTTTGCGGCGTTTGAATTTGTAAGAAACGACTTTCGGGGCCTTGCGTTCCTCTTCGATCACTTCGGCCGAGACTTTGGCGCCCTTGAGGTAAGGATCGCCGATTTTTAGGCCGGAATCGTCGGCGGCCATCAGGACTTCGTCGAAAGAGGTCGTTTTGCCGGCTTCGACGCCGAGCAGTTCGACGTCGATCACGTCGCCTGGTTGCACGCGGAACTGGCGGCCGCCGCTTTGGATGATTGCGTAGGACATAAAGTGGATTCCGAAAGGGTCTGGAAAAGTACCGCCCCCATCGGCCGTTGGCAAGAAGATTTCCGCAGAATGTCGGCGACGGAACAAAAGGAGAATTCTCGCCGGAACAAAAGGAGAATGGTGAAATTAGAGGGTAAAAGCACCCAGAACGGGTGACCAGCGGAGAGTTGGAGGTCCGTCCAACGCCCAAAAGCGAAGGTTTGGATGGAAGACGATATGGACAAATTTTCGCAAGGTGGGGGCAATTTGGAAAGAGCGTCCGTCGAACTCAATGGTGTGGTCATTATTGACCTTCCTTGTGCAACGCAGGGAGAGGTGGAGATCAAGCAGGGAGGATGGAGGGCAAGGGCGAAGAGCCAGAAGGTTTTTGATTTGAGCCTGCTGGCAAATGAGGTCGGGGATCTGGCCAGTCGATCGGCTGTGAGCCTGATTCAGGCGGGCAATCTCCATTTGGAGTATGGGCTCGGCCTGAAGGTAGCTGGTAACCCCGGCATGAGCGAGAAGGGTGAGGAGCCTTCCCTGAAAGGTGCCGAAGCGACGCTCGATTTTGCCTTTTGCCTGAGGGGTTGGAGCCACGAGATGGGCGATATCCAAAGCTCGTAAAGCACGCTGGAATTCGCTCCTGGGGTCACGACGGTCGCCGCTGGAGCTTGGGCCAAATAGGCTGAGCGCGTCGGTGTAGATGGCCTCAGGGATGCCGTGGAGTTCAAAGGCTTTGCGAAAGTGTTGAAAATGCGCCCAGGTGGTATCGGAGGGAACAAAGCTGCCGGCCACATTGGCCCCCGAGCAATCATCAACGGTGAGCAGCAGTGTTTGCTTGCTGGAATCGGGCCACCATTGATGAATGGAGCTATCGTGCTGCCAGAGTTCGCCGACCTTTGCCCGGCGAAAGCGTCGAAAAATCCGAGGCTTTTTTGGTGTTGTGGGGATCAGGTGAGGCAAATGCTTTTTGACGTAAGCTTCCACCGTGGATCTGGCACGGGTGAACGCGTATAGGCGAGACAGTTCGTCGCAAACAAGTTGATAGTTGGGGGGATTTTGAAGTGGCAAGAAGCCCTCCAAAAATTCATGAGCTTGCACGGGCCATACCCCGTAATGGTCACCACCGCTGGGAGATGAAAGGAAGCTGATAGGGGATCGAAGCCACTGGGTTCGGAGTTTGTAGAGCCTGGAGATCGAGATGCCAAGGAGTGCGGCGGCCTCAGATGCTGGCAGCCTTTGGGAGTTGAAGTCAGCCAAGGTGCGAGCGATGAACTCCTGAGGAAGCCGGTGGAATAATTGGTTCTTTTCAAGAAGGGACTATCCATTGGCCAGAGTCTTGGAGCGAGAGCCAATGCCCCCCCTCTGGCGCCCCGTATTCGCTCCGCCTCTACGTCGGCCTCCGCTACGCTCCGGCCTCCTGCGAGGCGGAGCGAATACGGGTGTCAAGCCCGATAAGACC
>CAMBUL010000019.1 GCA_945871065.1 Chthoniobacter flavus
GCCTGGTCTCAGCCATCCTCATGGAAATCTCCGAGGCTTGGGAAACTTCCACAGCTTACCTCAGCCCAGAACTGCTCAAATAATCCTCAACCATAACAACCAACCACATCACCCAATTCCACTTTTACAGAAAAACTGTTGCTTAACCACGAATGATTGGAGTGCTCGGTCTGCCATGGGCTTGATCTAGCCGCTCATGGTCAGAGGGTTGCAAGCTTTCGCGC
Source organism: Chthoniobacter flavus (assembly GCA_945871065.1). Lineage (GTDB taxonomy): Bacteria > Verrucomicrobiota > Verrucomicrobiia > Chthoniobacterales > JACTMZ01 > JACTMZ01. Next base: position 225 of record CAMBUL010000019.1, read on the forward strand.
GGCTGAGGCAGGGACAATTGACAAAGTGTGACACGCGTGACACGCTTATTCTATGCTTCCGGCTATTACTATCTCCATCCGTGATCTCCACGCCCGCACGGGGCACTTTGTGCGCAAGGCGGCGGAGATGCCGGTGATTGTTACGGATAATGGGAAGCCGGTGGCGGAGATTCGCGAATTGGCCGCTTCTTCTAAGGCGGACGCCAAGCGCCCTTATTTTTCGCGCCGCAAGTTGCTACCTGGATTCAAGAAGCTGATGGAGAGCGGCGCTTTGCGTCCGAAGCCCGGAGACAAGTCCATTGACGAGATTCTTGATGAGATCCGGGCTGACAGCACGGCATGATATTCTGCGACACGAGTTATCTCGTCCGCATTTATCTTGAAGATACCGGATGGGCGGAGGTGCGCGATCTGTGCGCGGCAGACGATGTTGCCGCGGCAGCTCATGCGGAGGTTGAAATTGCCGCAGCTTTGCATCGGGCCTACCGCGAGAGCAGCATATCCGCCGAGCATTTTGCTGATCTCTTGGCTCAGTATGAAGAGGACTGCGCTGAGGGCGCTTATGCCTGGCAGTCCATTTCTGCAGATACTTACCTGAGTGTTCGGCGGGGCTTTGGCCTGGTTCCTAAAGACTGTTTCCTCCGCGCGGCCGACGCTCTGCATCTCGCTTGTGCACGGGATCACGGATTTAAGACGGTTTACTCGAACGACAAGAACTTGCTGGCGGCGGCGCGGCACTTCGGAGTGCGCGGGCGGAATGTGATTGGGAAAAAGTAGGACGGCGGCTCAATAGCGCAGCGAGAAAACTACCGAAATCATGACGATGAGTAAGAGATAGACAACGGGGAACGCCACTTTGCAACGATTGTCCAGCGTGTCGGCTTTTGCCCCCCGGCCGCTGCGGTTCAGCTCTCCCACGATCAGGTTCACCACGATGCTGGCGCACATAAGCATGAAGCTGAGATTGACGAAGACATTGATCGGGGTGAGGTAAGCAATGTGCGGGAGGATGTCCCCGAGGATGATCTGGTAAGCCACCGCGGTGAGAAGGCCGACGAAGGAGACGCTCATACGGTCGCCCACCGAGGCGCGATCCATCCAGAAAACAGACCAGGACAGGACGACGACCAGGAAAAGTGGTCCGACGACAAGGCGGAGGACAAACATGGGGCCACGTTGGACGTCCATTTCGACGAGGAGCGTCGAGGTTGGCTGGTTGCTGCCGGGACTGGTGGGCAGGATGGTTGCGGGGGTTGTGCGGACATCGAGCAGGCTCCACTGCGGCAGGTGGATTTCGCCGGGCGAGGACTCCGGCATGGGCAGCGGCTCCACCAGCAATTCGGAATCGGTGTAGCCGGGGATGCCGAAGACAAGACGCAGAGCATGCCAGTCGAAGGGATAATGCACGAGCTTGAGCGAGGTTTTGGCGCGGGCATTGATCGAGGAGACCAAGGTGCAGGTGCCATCCGGCCGAACGCGGCAGAGGGGTTCGCCCTTCTCGAGCATGCCGGCCACGTTGAGTACAGAGACATCCGGGTACCACGCCGGTGAGATCTCGTTAAATTGAAAATTGCCTTGGTAAAATTTCTCGCTGACCCCCTCGGTGGCGGGGTCAAAGGCCTGCCGTGGGTCGACCCATTGGACGGTGAGTACCCCGCTGAACTCGAATGACTCGGTCTGCTCGTCGATCGAATTGATGTCGAGCAGTTGAAAACCGACGCGGACGACCACAGGTCCATCGGATTGGGGCGGGCTAAGCAGGACGGTTTGACTGGGCCCTGCGGCACCGGCCGCGGTTGCCGCGAAGAAGAAGAAAACAAGCCCGACGGTTTGGAAAATCGAATGCACGTGTACCTCCTAGCCGGTCTGTGCCCAGGCCGCGATGGAAAAGAGGGACTGAGGCGGTTTTGGTCGCTCGGCCAGTCCCTCGCGCGGCGTTTGGTCAGGCGGTGACTTGGTCCAAAGCCCGGCGCATGACCTCCAATGGGGCGGGTCGGTTGAGCCAGATTTCGAGGGAGAGAGCCCCTTGGTGGAGGAGGAGGGAGAGTCCGTTGGCGGTGCGGGCGCCGGTGGATTTGGCGTCTTCGAGGAGACGGGTCACCGATGGGCGGTAAATCATGTCATAGACCATGAGGTCGGGGGTGAGGATGGCGGCGGGGATGAGGCGGGGGTCGGTGCGTTTCATGCCGAGGGAGGTGGCATTGATCACGAGGTCGGTGCGGGTGAGTTGCTCGCGCAGAGCGGATGCTTCGAGTGGGATGACGGTGACGGGATCCTCGGGGCCTTCGAGGCGGTCGGTGTGGAGGAGTTCGGTGGCGCGCTGGGCGATGTCGTGGGCTTTGTTTTCGGTGCGGTTGACGAGCACGAGGCGCGGGCATTTTTCCAAGGCGCATTGCAGGGCGGCGGCGGAACCGGCACCGCCGCCGGCGCCGAGGACCATGACGCGAAGGTCGCGGAGGTCGAAGGAGAAGACCTCACGGATGGCGCGGACGAGGCCGGGTCCGTCGGTGTTGAAACCGGCGGTGCGGGAACCGTCGAAGAGGAGGGTGTTGACCGCACCGAGTTGGCGGGCGGTGTCGTCGAGTTCGGTGCAGAGTTCGAGGGCGGCGAATTTGTGGGGTATGGTGAGGTTGAGTCCGAGGAAGTTGGCGCGACGGGCACAATCGACGGCTTCGGCGAGGTTCTCCGGCGGGCACTCCACCTTGGCGTAGCGGAGGTCGGAGCCGAGGGCTTCGAGGGCCGCGTTGTGCATGGCGGGGGAAAGCGAGTGCTCGACGGGGGAGCCGAGGACGGCGAGGCGGACTTCGGGTGGGAGCGGTCCACGGCCATCGGCGCGGGCGCGGAGGTCGTCGAGGGTGAAAGTGGTTTGTTGGAGGTCGGGCATTGGGGAGAAATTAAGCCACGAACGGGGAGGATGGGAAGAGGCGAGGGATGAGGCTGGAGTTTGAGTGTGAGTGGTGAAGTGGCATCGGCACCTTGCCGATGGGGTGGGTTCGTCATTGGCAGGATGCCAATACTACGTGTGCGGTCCGCTAGGCCAGCGGACGCTACCGATCAGGAGGAAAACTTCTCTCGGGTGCGGGTGAGGCGTTGGAGGACGCGGTCACGGCCGAGGAGTTCGAGGAGGTGGTAGAGGCTGGGACCGACGCTGCGGCCGGTGGTCGCGACGCGGGCGGGGTGGACGAGGGCGGCGGTCTTGACGCCGAGCGTGGTGGCGAGGTCTTTGAAGGCGGACTCGAGGCTTTCGGCAGTCCAGGGTTCAAGGCGAGTCAGGCGGTCGCCGAGGACGTGGAGGCGTTCGAGGGCTCCGTCGGCGCGGAGGGCTTTCTCGACACTGGCTTCGTCGTAGGCGTAATCGTGGTTGAAGAAAAATTCGATCCAGGCGGGGACGTCGGTGAGGTGTTTGACTTTTTCTTTGACCAGCGCGAGCGCGGGGAGGAGGGCCTCGCGGGTGCCGTAGTTGATGCCGGCCTGGTCGATGAAGGGGAGGCTCAGGTCAGCAAAGCGTTCGAGGGGCATTTGGATGAGGTACTGGCCGTTCATCCAAAAACATTTGTCGAGGTCGAAGCCGGCGCTGCGGCGGTTGATATTTTTCAGCTCGAAGATGTTGATGATTTCTTCGATGGGGAGGATTTCGCGGTTGTCCTTCGGCGACCAACCGAGGAGGCAGAGGTAGTTGCGCACGGCTTCCGGGGCGTAGCCTTGTTCGATGTAGCTTTGCACGCTGGCGCCGGTGTCGCGCTTGCTCATCTTGGAGCCGTCCGGATTGAGGATGAGCGGGAGGTGGGCGAACTTGGGCGGCTCGACGCCGAAGGCTTGGTAGAGTTCGACGTGCTTGGGGGTATTCGAGAGGTGGTCTTCGCCGCGGATGACATGGGTCATTTTCATCTCGATGTCGTCGACCACGTTGACGAAGTGAAAAATCCACGAGCCGTCCGGGCGGCGGACGGTCATGTCGGGATGGGTGCCGGGGTTGGAGAGATCGAACGGGATCGAGCCGCAGACTTCGTCATGCACGGTGACGGTTTCCCGGGGCGATCGGAAGCGCAGGGCGCCGGCGTCTTCGTAGATCATGCCTTTGTCCTGCAGAATCTTGAGGTAGCGCTCGTAGATGGGGCCGCGTTCGCTCTGGTAATAGGGGCCGTAGTCGCCACCCTTTTCGGCGCCCTCGTCCCAGTCGAGTCCCAGCCAGCGAAGGCCTTCATAAATGGCGCGGACCGCTTCTTCGTTGTGGCGTTCGCGGTCGGTGTCCTCGATGCGCAGGACAAAGGTTCCGCCGGTGTGCCGGGCATGGAGCCAGTTGAAGAGGGCGGTGCGGGCGCCGCCGACGTGGAGGAAGCCGGTGGGGGACGGAGCGAAACGGACGCGGACGGGTGAGGACATAAAAATGGGCGGGCGCTATTCGGCGCCGTCGAGTTGGCGCAGCGAGGGCAGACGGTAATCGCGTTTGATGCGTTCTTCCTCGGCCTTGCTGCCCTCGACATCGAGGACGACGAGGCCGGGGTCCTCGGCGAGCTTGATGCGGTGGAACTGGCCGGTAGGGCTATCGACGGCGGTGGCGAGGTCGGCGAGGCTTTTGATCGGGCGGCCGTTGACTTGCTCGACCACTTCGTGGCTGAGATTTTCGTAGCCCACGGTGTTAGGCCCGGGCAGCACGCTGCTGACAAAAACAATCTTTCCGCGGTCGCCCGGCAGCTCGCTTTGGTATCGGTCGAGGTAGACGAGGTGCAGGGGTGCCTCCCGCGGCCAGTCCGGGCCCCACTCACGAAGGTACTGACGGGACAACTCGGAAAAAACGAGACCGCCGACAATGACGAATTTGGGCGGGGCGTCGAAAATGTAGGGCTGGCTGATCATGCTTGGGCGGTCGCGCGGCGCGAGGGTGCCCTCGAGTTGGACTTCCGCCCCTTCGCGCCAAACAACGACGGGAAGTTTTTGTCCGGCCTGCATGACGGTCGAAACGTAGTGGGCCAGGGAGATTTTACCGAACCGCGGGTCTTCGTAGTTGCCGTCTTGGTCGATGGTCTTGCCATCGACGCGGAGCAGGACGTCACCGAGTTTGAGTCCGGCGGCTGCGGCGGGCGAGCCGGGCAGAACCTTGGTGATGTAAGCGCCGCCGGTACCATTGGGCAGTTTGGCGTACTGGCGCAATTGCGGGTCGCGCGTGTCGGAGAAAGTCAGGCCGGCCCGCGGGAATCCGGCATAAGGTTGGCGTCCGGCAGCGTCGAGGAAATGCTGGATAACCGGTGACGGCACCACATCGGCTGTCTGGCTGCGGGGGTCGTAACGCATGACCAGGCCGACGAGACTGTCATCCTTGAAAACCGGAACAGTGAAGCTGTTTTCGCGTGATTGCAGCGGTGCGCTGAGCTTGAAGAGGAGGAACGCGTTTTCATCCACTGGATAGGCACCGACTTCGATCGTGGTGATGGTGGCCGGGGTACGCACGGGGGTGCCGTTGCTCTCGAGCTGCAGGATTTCCACGCGATCACCAACCGCCGCGGTCTCGTCGAGGCGCGCGCCGTTGATGCTTTGCAGAAACTCGGCAGCAGGTGCGGCCAGAAGCGCAAGATTGGCGTCGTAGTCGACGACCTCGACTTGGGCGGCGGCTTTGAGCGCGGTCTCCGGTTTTTCCAATTCAACGTAGGTGTGGTTGTTGACCAGCTCGGCCGTGACAAGGATGCGTCCGTCCGTGAGGACCACGCCCAAACCTTGGCGCAGCACCGGCGGGTTTTTGCGCCATGGCTGGCTGAAGTTGTAGGATTGGCTGGCCACATTGACCCGGACCACGGGCGGGAGTGGTCTGGCCTCGGTCGCCGGGGCAATGCCAGGTGAGGCCTCGGTTGCGGATGCAGTTTGGTCGGTCGGCGCTGCCGTGGCCCCAGCGTTGGGGAGGTATGGCTTGAGGGTTTCCATGCCTTGGCCGAGGGAAGCGGAGACGAGGAGGGCAGCAAAGATGGCCGCGGCCCGACGGGGCCAGCGGGCCCAGACGGGGAAAAAAGAAGGAGAGGATGAGTGCATCAGAGATTTTGTTCGGTGGTCACACCATAGCGCTGGCGGATGCGTTCGCTGGCCTCGGCAAGAACGGAGCGCTCGAGAACGATGGGCCGGCCTTCGCCGAGAAGTTCGATCACGTGGAATTCTCCAGGTTGCTCGAAGGCGGCTGCGACATCTTGCAACGAGCGGATCCGCTGGCCGTTGATTTTCTCGACAATGCCTCCCTTGAAAGGGGCGACGTAAGTGTTGACCGGATCCTTGAGAATCTCGCTGAGCACGACAACTTCGGGGTATTCGCGGTAAAGGTGGTCCGTGACGTAGTAATCAAAAAAGTAACGCAAACGCGTGTCGACATCCTTCTGCGAGTCAAGGAAGTCGCGGCTGAGAGGCTGGAAAAGCAGGCCGCCGACGAGGACGAAACGCGGACGTTTGTCATAAGAACGCGCCTGCATCTCAAAGGGCCAGGGGCGGTCGAGTTCAAGCGCGATGTCTTGTTTGGACCCATCGCGCATGACCTCCAGCTTGACTTGGTCGCCTTTGAATTTGCGTTCGAAGACTTCGGCCATTTCGGTCCGCTCGCCATCAAGGTCGATTTTTCCGTCCGAGTAAACCTTGAGACCATCGACCGAAAGAATGACGTCGCCGGGTTGGAGTTTTCCGGCGGAAGGACCGCTGTCGAAAACGCTGCCGATGAGCACACCGGCGTCAGGTTCCTCCACGCCAAGGGCGGCGCGCTGTGCCGGGTTGAGCATGGGAAAATAGGTCGCGGCCAGGTCCATGTACCGATCGTAGGTCCCGTCCTCGACGTCCTTGAGGAAGCGGCGAACAACCGGTGTCGGAATCATGTAGCCGACATTCTGAGCCACGGCGCCGCTGAATCCTTGGAAAGCGACGCCGACAACCTTGCTGTCCTGCATGACCGGACCCCCGCTGTTGCCCGGGTTGATCGCGGCGTCGATCTGAATGGCAAGATGGCTGTCGACTTCGGAGTGGCTGTAGGGTTGGAAGTCGATCCGGGAGACCACGCCGGTGGTGACGGAAAGGCGGTTGCCGCCGATGGGGTAGCCGTAGGCGCTGACCGTGGATTCCAAGGCGGGGATGCCGCCGAACTGGAGGGGTTTGGTCCCCTCGAAAAACCTTTCGTCATAAACGCCGAGGATGGCGAGGTCGCAATCGTGGGCCACATGCAACACGCGAGCCTCCCAGGGGGTGGGATCACCCTCCTTGACCACGGTGATGAAGGTGGCGTTGCTTACCACGTGGGCGTTGGTCATGATGCGTTTTCCTGCGATGACAAAACCTGCTCCCACCCCACTGCCGACGTTGCCGGGATTCCAGGGTCCGGAATAATCGGGCTGTTGCGCGGTGGTGCTGATGCGCACCATGCTGGCGGCCGGACCCGGGGCGGCCTGTGCCGCCGTGACGAAGAAGGCGGCAATGAGCAAAAACCAGGGAAGTAGCGCGATGGGCATGAGTCTCGAAGGTTAACGCGCCGGGTCTTTTTGGCAAATCGGGAAACTGGTCAAAGCCACGAGAGATATTATCCTCCGGGATCATGGATTCAAAATCGCTCCTTGATCCGGCGACTATTATCGAGTTGTCCCGGTGCGTGTCCACCCCGGTGCGGCCGGTGAAGGAGGCACGTGCCCTACGCGACGGGAGCGAGGCTTTTCCGGTCATGCTCGACTTGATCGGCTCCGCCACCAAGTCGGTGTGGTTCGAGAATTTCATCTTTGCCGGCGATGCGACGGGTCAACGTTTTGCCCGGGCGCTGGGGAAAGCGGTGCGGCGAGGGGTGGAGGTGCGCGTCCTTTACGATCCGGTCGGCACCATGATGGTGAAGGGTGGCTCGATCGCCAGCGCTCTGGCCGCGGAAAGGGTGACGGCGCGGGCGTTCCGTCCGGTCTCGCTCTTGAAGCCGTGGACGTGGCCGCGGTTGCGTCACCGAGACCACCGCAAGACGATGGTGGTCGACAGCGAGGTTGCGGTGGTTGGTGGGCTTTGTATCAGCGACAATTGGGTGGGGCACGACGAGGGCGGGCACAATTGGCGCGATACTGCATTGCTGGTGCGGGGAGCGCTGGTTGGCGATGTGGAGATTGCTTTCGACATGATGTGGAAGCGAGCCGCGGGGGAGGAGGCGCCTCCGGCCATGGTTGTCACGGAAACGGCGCCGCCCGTGCCTTGCGGTATGGTGGCGGCGGACCGGCCCGGTGCGCACCGCGTGGCTTTGGTCTACATATGGCTCGCCCAGCATGCGCAACGCACGCTGGAGATCACTGATGCGTATTTGGTCACGCCGGAGCCCGTGGTGGCGGCGTTCGAGGCGGCGGCCAAGCGCGGGGTGGAAGTGCAATTCCTTCTGCCGGGCAGCAACAACCATCCGCTGGCGGCGGCCTCGGCCCGTCGCCGTTATGCGCGACTGATGGCGGCGGGCGCCTGTATCCACGAGTGGTGCGGCATGATGGTGCATGCCAAGACAGCGGTGGCAGACAGTGAGATCGTGCTGGTTGGTTCAAGCAATCTCGACCCGCTTTCGATGACCCGGAATTATGAACTCAACTTTTTGCTGGCCGATGCGGCCACTGGGCAGGTCATGAGTGAGATGTTCCGCCGGGATCTGGAGGGAGCCCGCGAGGTCCACCCGGACACATGGTCGCGTCGCCCGCGCTGGCAAAAAGTGGCTGAAGCATTGGCGGGGGCCTTTGACGACAACCTTTGAGTTACGAGCGGCGGTCGATGGCCGGCCCCCGGAAAAAATGAGTGGGACTGGGTTGGTTTCGCTGGGCTCAACCTGTCTTGTTACGCTGGGATCGAACGACGAATTTTGCTTGCGGTTCTGGGCTTAAGCTTCTTTGCGGCACTCCCACCAAAGCGGCAAGAAAGATATGGGCGGGACAGGATTCGAACCTGTGAAGGCATAAGCCAGCAGATTTACAGTCTGCCCCGTTTGGCCACTCCGGAACCCGCCCTGTATGTCACGACGCGGGCGGCTCCGTGCCGGCGCGAGGTTCAAGCACTATGCGTTTGATGACGACTTTTTCCAAGGGAAAGTTGTTCCGGTCGGTGGGCAGGCGGCTGATCTCCTCGAGATATTCAAGGCCCTCCAAGATGCGGCCGAAGACGGTGTATTGGCCATTGAGTGCGGAGACGGGTTCGAGTGTGACGTAGAACTGGCTGCCGTTGGAAACGCGGGCGGGATTGATTTTGTTGTCGAGGCGCGCGGCGGCCACGGAGCCGCTTTTGTGGGGCAGGCGGATTTCGGCCGGAATGGTCCAACCCGGTCCACCGGTCCCGGTGCGTATGCTGGGGCCGCGCCGGCTATAGGGGTCGCCGGTTTGCACCAAGGTGCCGGGGAAGGCGCGGTGGAATTGCATGCCCCGGTAATAGCGGGTGCGGACCAGCTCCTTGAAATTCTCGGCGTGCAGCGGGGCAGCGCCATCGTACAACCCGATGACGACACGGCGGAGGTCGCGTTCTTTCCCGACTTTGAGATCCATGACGACGACATCCGGTCCCAGCGTCTGCGCGTGGAGCGCGGGGGCGAGCAGGAGGCAGGCAAGGACGGCGAGAAATTTCATCGGGGGAATGATTTGTGGAATGAGGGCGGGAGGCAAGAGTGGAAGGAAAGTTTACAGTTTTCAGTGTTGGCTAAGGCCTGTCTCGAAGACTCGGCTCAGTTTTCAGCGGGGCGGAAGATTCTGTGGCGGGGGAGCGGACTTTGATGATGGTGGCGAAATCTTCGTCGGCGAGGCCAGACTGGCAGGCTTGTTCGTAGAGGGAGAACATGGTGTCGGTCAGGGTTCGGTGCTCCGGCGCGGCGGCCGCGCTGGCGAGGCGCAGGTCCTTGCGCATGTTGCGGGCGGAGAAGCGCGGGGCAAAATCGTGGCCAAGCATACAAGGGAGCTTGAGATCGGTGACGCCGGAACGGGCCGCATTGTTATCGAGGGCGGCGACCAGCCTTTGGGGGTCGACTCCGTTGGCCTCGAGCAGGTGGATAGCTTCGGCCAGGGAGACCGCGGCGGCGGCGGCCATGATGTTGGTGGCCAGCTTGACCGCGCTGGCCTGGCCGACCTCGCCCACGGGCAGAATGGCTTTGGCGCTGGCGGCGAGGACGGGACGGGCGCGTTCCAGCGCGGCGGCCTCGCCACCGATGTAGTAGGTGATTTGTCCTTGTGCGGCGGCGTCACGGCTGCCGGTGAAGGGGGCGTCGAGAAAGGCGGCGCCGGTCGCGGTGACGTCGGCCGCGAGTTCGCGCACGGTTTGCGGTGCCACCGTGGCGTGGCTCAGGACGACGTGGCGGGGTCCGAGGGCGGGGATGAGCGCGCGCACCGTATCGTGCAGGGCCTGGTCATCGGCGACGAAGATTTGCAGGATGTCCGCATCACGGGCGACACTGGCGGGGTCCGGAGCTGGGACCGGGAGTCCCTCGAAACGGCGATCGGTACGGTTCCAAACGGCGAGCGGAAAGCCGGCCAACTGGACCCGGTCCGCGACACGGGAACCGATGAGTCCGAGGCCGAAAACCCCGGCGCGCAGGCCGGAAGACATGGCAGGGTTTAACCGTCAGCCGGGGTCGGGTCAGCCGGGGTCGGGGTGGCCGGCGCGGCGGGGAGCTTGGTTTCGACTTTGGCTTCGCCGCGGAGGGTGTCGATCACGTTGCGGACTGCTTCGCGGCGTTTCCCGCCCTCGAGGTAGGAGACGACCTGATCCTTCACCTCTTCGAAGGGCATGCTGCCGGAGTCTTTGCGGTCAGTCACGTTGATGACGTGCCAGCCGAATTTGGAACGGACGGGTTCCTTGCTGATGTCGCCCTTTTTCATGGCGAAGGCGGCGTTGGCGAATTCGGGGACCATGCGGTCCTTGGGGAAGAAGTTGAGGTCGCCGCCGGATTCTTTGGCGCCGGGTTCTTCGGACACTTCTTTGGCCACGGTGGTGAAATCCTCTTTTTTCGAGGTGACGCGCTCGAGGGCACTTGCCGCGGCTTTTTTCTTCTCGGCCACGACATCATCCGTGGCGTCCTCGGGGACGAGGATCAGAATGTGGCTGGCCCGCACCATTTCGGGGTGTTCGAATTCCTTTTTGTTCTCGTCGTAGAATTTTTTGACGTCGTCTTCCGAGACGGTTGCCTTGTCGCCGATTTGCCCTTCCATCCATTTCTGCTGCTGCATCATTTTTTTGACGCTGTCGCGGAAGGAGGATTCGGTTTCGCCGGCTTTGGTCATTTCGGTTTGGAAGACATCCTCGCTGGGAAATTGGCCTTTGACCCGTGCGAGTTCCTTTTCGAGGTCGGTGTCTTTGATTTCCACCGAGGACGCTTTGCGCGAGATGAGTTTGTCGACGATGAGTTCGTCGAGAATTTCGCGGTATCCCGCCATTTTCTGGTCGGCGGTGAGGTCGTCGGCATTGATCCCCGAGGAGGCGAGGGCGCTGGTGAAAGTTTCCTCAAGGTCGGCGCGGGAGATTTTTTCGCCCTCGACCACGGCGACCGGGTCGGGGAGTTCGGGGGCGGCGGCCGGTTTGGCTTCTTGTGCGGTTAGGGTCAAGGGAAGGAGCGCGGCGAGGGCGGCAAAGCCGCTGAGGCGGCGGAAGATGGATTTCATAAAAGGCGAAACATGCCAGCAGGTGTGGCGGGGGGCGAGCGATTTTTTAGCCGGTGCGGCGGGCGAACGAATCCCGTGTCGCGGCATGCCGGGCGGCGAACAGGCGGGGGAAGACAAGGAGTCGGCAGACGAGATCGCCCGCCGGTCCGCCCAGGTGCCAGGGGAGACGGAATTCCACCCGGTCAGTGAGCAAGGCCCCTTCGGGATGGGGTTCGAAAAGGTGGTGGTGGCGCCAGAGGGCAAACGGGCAGCGCAGGCCGGTGTCGATGAGCAGGCGCGGGCGGTCGACAGTCTCCCAACGGCCCGTCCAACGCAGGGTGATCGGTCCCTGCTTCACCGCGATGGTAAATTCCTCGCCGGGTTGCGCGCTTTGATCTGCGCGGATTTCCAGGATGTGCATCCCGGGTGGGGAGATGTGCCGCAGGTTGTGCGGATTCTCATGAAAAAGGAAAAGTTCCTCCACTGTGGCAGGCAGCAGGCACGAGCGGGTGAAAATGGGCATGAGGTCAGTTGAGAAGGAAGGCTTGCCGTCAGGCTACGATTTTCGTTATTGCATTGGATTCGGTTCGCCAATAAGCGTTTCCCCTCCAAACCAACCAAATCTTATGTCCGACAAACCCATCGAAGAAAGAGTCAAAGAAATCATCGTCAAAGAACTTAGCGTCAATCCCGAGCAGGTGACGTCCACTGCCTCGTTCATCGAGGACCTCGGAGCCGATTCGCTCGACACCGTCGAGTTGGTCATGGCGTTCGAAGAAGAGTTCGGCGTCGAAGTGCCCGACGAAGAGGCTGAGAAGCTTCAGACAGTCGGCGACGTGGTGAAATACATCGAGGCCAACTCCTCGAAGTAAACGCCATTCGCAGCTAGTTTTCAAAGCGACCCCGGGGCGATTCGTCCCGGGGTTGTTTTTTTGGGGAGGTTGCGGTGGTCGGCGGCCATCGCTACAAAGGGCGAGATGTTTCCGGCGGAAGAAGGGCAGAGGTATGCGCGGCAGATGGCCCTGCCGGAATTCGGGGTGGCCGGGCAGGAGAAGTTGCGGGCCGCCCGGGTGCTCCTCATCGGGGCGGGCGGCTTGGGCTCGCCGGCGGCGCTTTACCTGGCGGCGGCAGGCGTGGGCACCTTGGGGATCGTTGATCCGGACGAGGTGGAGCTTTCCAATCTGCACCGCCAAATCTTGCACGGCAGCGCGGATCTCGGGAGGGCCAAGGTGGACTCCGCGGTGGAGCGCCTGGCTGGGGTCAATCCTCACGTGCGGGTCGAACCGATCCGCGGGCGCTTCACGGCGGCCAACGCGCTGGAGTTGGCCCGCGGGTGGGATGTGGTGGTCGACGGGTGTGACAATTTTCCGACCCGCTATGCCTCGAACGATGCCTGCGTGGCCTTGGGGATTCCGAATGTCTATGGATCCGTCTGGCGTTTCGAGGGGCAGGTTTCGGTCTTTGCCCCGCATCGCGGTGGTCCGTGTTACCGCTGCGTGAATCCGCGCGCCCCGGAACCGGGCGCAGTGCCTTCTTGCGCGGAGGCAGGGGTGCTCGGGGTCATGCCGGGTTTGATCGGCACGCTGCAGGCCCTGGAGGCGATCAAGCTGCTCACCGGCATCGGTGAACCCATGATCGGACGTCTCCTGCATGTCGACGGCGCGGCGATGAAATTCCGGGAATTCAAACTGCGGTGCGACCCGCAATGTGCGCGCTGCGCGGAGGGGCGGAGAGATTTACCGGTTGAGGAAGAAGGGGTGTCATGTGCAGTCTCGGGAGCAATGAACGACGAGGAAATTTCGGTCCAGGACTTGGCCGCTGCTCGGAGCGGCGGCGTCCCGCATGTGCTGCTTGATGTGCGTGAAGCTTGGGAGTTGGACGTGGCGAAGCTTGAGCCCTGTCTCCATGTTCCGCTCGGCGAGGTGGTGGCTCGGGTCGAGGAGATCCCGCGGGATGTGCCGGTTTACGTGCTGTGTCACGGCGGCGTGCGGAGCGGTCGCGCCGTGGAGTTTTTGCGCGGGGCGGGCTTCGGCCAGGCGAGAAGTGTGCACGGCGGGATCGCGGCATGGTCGGCAGAGGTGGACGACAAGGTGCCGACCTACTAAGTTTTCCGGATGCATGCGATGTTGCGAGGTGACGAAGGTTTGAAATTGGCCCTGGGGCGGATTCCCAGCGGGCTCTATGCCGTCGGGGCCGGGCATGGGGGAGAACGGATCGGAATGCTTTGTAGTTTTGTCGAACAGGCGGGGTTCGAGCCGCCGATGATTTCGATCGCGCTGGGGGCGGACCGTCCGTTGCGGCAGGTCTTGGAGCGGGGGGAACTTTTTTCGGTCAACATTCTCGGGACCGAGGACAAAGCGTTGTTGGCGGCCTTTGCCGCTGCGCGGGAGGAAGATCCGTTTGCGCAGTTCGAGCTGATCGAAAACGGGCACGGACTGCCGCAGTTGGCCGGTGCGCTCGCCTGGCTGGCCTGCCGTCCGACTGGTTCGGTCGTCGCCGGGGATCACGTCGTCTATGTCGCGGAGGTGGTGGAAGGCTGCTTGCACCGCGAGGTCGGGGAGCCGATGATCCGCGTTCGCAAAAATGGGCTCGGTTACTGACATGGATTTTCTTTTGAGCGTCGTGCGCTGTCCGCGCACGGGTCAGAAACTGCACGAGGAGGGCGGACGCCTGGTTACGACAGACGGCGCGCTGGCCTATCGTCTGGAAAACGGAATCCCGGTGCTGCTGGCCGGTGAAGCGGTGGAGGTGGCGCCATGACCGAACTCGAGACATTGCGTCACTCGTGCGCGCACGTACTGGCCGAGGCGATCCTGCGCATCTGGCCCGAGGCGCAATTCGCGGCGGGCCCGCCAGTTGAGCAGGGGTTTTACTACGACGTCGATTTGCCGCACCGCATTTCACCGGAGGATTTCGCCAAGATCGAAGCCGAGATGCAGAAGATTATTGCGGCCGACCAGCCGTTCGAGCGGAAGGTGGTCTCGCGCGCTGCGGCGATGGAATTGGGACGGGCCGGCCAGTTGGCTGCACTGGGGGAACGCGGGGTGCCGAGCCGTTACAAGTTGGATATTTTGGAGAACATTGCGGAAGGCGAGGAAATCAGCCTTTACCGCAACGGTGCCTTCACCGATTTGTGCGCGGGCCCGCACGTCGCCTCGACGGGCCAGATCGGGGCCTTTGCCCTCACAGCGGTGGCCAGCGCCTACTACAAGGGCGACGAGAGCAACCCGCAGTTGCAGCGCATTTACGGCATCGCTTTTGCCGCGCCGGAGGAACTGGCCAAGTGGCGCGAGATGATGGAAGAAGCGCGCAAGCGCGATCACCGCAAGCTGGGCAAGGAGTTGCAATTGTTCCATGTCGATGAGGCGGTGGGGGCGGGGTTGATCCTTTGGACGCCGAAGGGTGCGGTGGTGCGGCAGGAGTTGCAGAATTTCATCAGCGAAGAATTGCGGCGCCAAGGGTACGAGCAAGTCTTCACCCCGCATATCGGGCGGCTCGAACTTTTCCGGACGTCCGGCCACTACCCGTATTACGCCGACTCGCAGTATCCGCCGTTGGTGGAGCGCGAAACTTTGCACCGGTTGGCGGAGGAGGGCTGCACGTGTGCGGATCTGGCCCACCGGCTGGAGAAGGGCGAGGCCGAGGGCTACCTGCTCAAGCCGATGAATTGTCCGATGCACATCAAGATTTTCGCCTCGCAGCCCCGCAGCTACCGCGACTTGCCGGTCAGGTTGGCGGAGTTCGGGACGGTTTACCGTTGGGAGCAATCGGGTGAGTTGAACGGCATGACGCGGGTGCGCGGGTTTACCCAGGACGATGCGCACTTGTTCGTCACGGAGGACCAAATGGGAGCCGAGATCCAAGGCTGTCTCGATCTGGTGAAAAAAGTTTTCCGCGCCTTCGACATGCAGGATTACCGCGTGCGCCTCGGGCTGCGCGAGCCGGGGTCGGACAAATACGTGGGCCAGGCGGAGGATTGGGACCGCGCCGAGGAGGCCTGCCGTCAGGCGGCCCGGACGCTCGGGGTGCCTTACAGCGAAGAGCCGGGTGAGGCCGCGTTCTACGGACCGAAGATCGACTTTGTGGTCCGCGACGTGATCGGCCGCGAGTGGCAACTCGGCACGGTGCAGGTCGACTTCCAGTTGCCGGAACGTTTCGATTTGCAGTACACGGGGGCGGACAACAAACCACACCGGCCGGTCATGATCCACCGTGCGCCCTTCGGTTCGATGGAACGATTCGTCGGCCTCTTGATCGAACATTTCGCCGGGGCCTTCCCCGTGTGGCTGGCGCCCGAGCAAGCGCGGGTGCTTCCGGTTTCGGAAAAAGTGGCGGACTACGCGCAGGAAGTGGCCGCAGAGTTGCGCAAAGCCGGGGTGCGCGTCGGAGTGGACACCTCGCAGGATAAACTTGGGGCCAAGATTCGTCTTGCTCAGGTCGAGAAAGTGCCTTACATGATTGTCGTTGGCGGTAAGGAAGCCGAGTCGCGGCAAGTTTCGGTAAGGAGCCGAAAAGCGGGCGACGAAGGTGCCCACCCCATCGACAGTTTCGTTGAGCGCATCAAAACAGAAATCAGTGAACGAGTCCTGTAGTCACTCCTGACATCCCGCACGCTCACGGGATTACCATCAATGCCTCGCCCCGCTTTTTCACGCGCACCCCAGCCGCCCGCCATCCGGGTCAACCATCGCATCCGCGCCCGCGAGGTTCGCGTCATCAATGGCTCGACCAACGAGCAACTCGGGGTCCTCAAGTTGCCCGATGCGCTGCGCAGGGCGGAAGAGTTGGGGCTCGATCTGGTCGAGGTGGCGGCCAATGCCAACCCGCCGGTCTGCCGCATCGTCGACTTTGGCAAATACCGTTACGAGCTGGCCAAGCAGGAAAAAGACAAGAAATCCCATGCCGGCAAAGTCAAAGAGGTCAAATTTCGGGTCAACATCGACAGTCATGATTACATGACGAAAATCCGCCACGCCGAGGAGTTCCTCGACAAGGGCAACAAGTTGAAGGTGCAACTCCAGTTCCGCGGCCGCCAGATGGCCCACCAAGAGCTTGGCATGGCGGTCGTGCTGCGGGTCAAAGAAGACCTCGCCACGATGGGCCATGTCGATATGGAACCCAAGCTGGTGGGGCGAGCGATCAACATGGTTTTGAGCCCGCTGCCGGCCAACAAACGCAAACGGCGCTTCAAGCCGATGGAAATCGAACCGGAAGACGACAGCGCGGAGCCGGACGAAGCGGACGACGAGGAGAATTAAGCTAGGGGTGCGGCCGTGGCTTCCGCTGCTGGCCGCGGGGAAAGATTTTGGCGAGCGGAGATGCGGTCGATCGACCACGCCGCGTGTTCACGGATGAGAGGTTCTGAGTCCTGTGCCGCCTTTTGTAGGGCGGGGAGATCGTCCGTGGTGCCGACATTACCCAGCGCCACGCAAACATTACGGAGGAATCCGCGCCGCTTGGCCCTCAGGATAGGCGAGTTGCGGAAGAGGTCTTTGAACTGGCGCTCGTCGAGCGCGAGGAATTCACGCAGGGGCTTGGCCAGCAGGTCGGCACGCGATTGCAGGGCGGCATCGCGCGAAGACCGGGCGAAGCGGTTCCACGGGCAGGCGTCCAGGCAGTCGTCACAGCCGAAAATTCGGTCGCCCATCGCCTCGCGGAATTCCTCGGGAATGGGCCCCTTGTTTTCGATGGTGAGGAAGGAGAGACAGCGGCGGGCATCGAGCTGGTAAGGCGCGGTGATCGCCTGGGTGGGACAGGCATCCAAGCAGCGGGTGCAGCGACCGCAGCGGTCGGGCAGGGGAGGGTCGGGCGTGAATTCGAGGGTGGTGAGAACGATCGAGAGAAAGAACCAGGTCCCCAGCTCCGGATGGATCCCCATCGTGCTCTTGCCATGCCAGGACACGCCGCAGGCTGCGGCCCAGTCGCGTTCGAGGACTGGTCCACTGTCGACGAAGCACCGCTGTCGCCCGCCGGCCTGCGCGAGGCGTGCGGCGAGGGTTTCGAGGCGCGGGGCGATCACCTCGTGGTAATCGTCGCCCCAGGCGTAGCGGGCGATGCGGCCGGTCCCGGTTGCCGGGGTGCCGTCGCGGAGATAATTTGTGGCCAGGACAATGACCGATTCGGCCCCGGCCAGGACTCGTCGCGGATCGCGGCGGTCCTCCTCGGTGCGCCGCATCCATTCCATGGTGGCTTGGCGCCCGTCGTCCAACCACGCGCCGAGCGCCTCGGCATGCGGTGCCGGTCCGGCCTGCGCGAATCCGCAGAGGGCGAATCCCAGATCCTGAGCGACTCCGCGGATTTCTTCCTTGGTCATGACCGCAGGTCGCGCACGTAAACCCGGAAGGCGGTGTCCTCCCGGTAACCGTGCTTGGCGTAGAGGGCTTGGGCGGCGGTGTTTTGGTGCGCGGTGCTCAGGACCACCTCGCAAGCCCCCGCCGCCGCGGCGCGTGTGTGGACTGCGCCGAGGAGGGATCCGGCCACGCCGTGACGCCGGTGCGCGGGTGAAACAAACAAGTCGTGAAGAATCCACGCGGGGGCGAGGCGCAGGGAGTTGTGGGTATGATGGCAGAGGGCGAACCCGGCCAGTTCCCCGCCCGCGAAAGCGCCCAGGCAAGTGGAGTCATCGGCCTCGAGGCGTTGGGCGAGAAAGTTGTTTTCCGTCTCCAGCGCCCGCGGCACGCCGTAGAAGTCAAGGTAGGCGCCGAAGAGCGGAGAGAGCCGGGGGAGGTCGGCGGGGAGGAGAGGGCGAATGGTGATGGTGTTGCGGGTGTAGTGCTTCGGGCTCAGGCAAAAGGCGCGATGTAGGCGTTAGCAGGTCTTGCCGCTGCTGTCGATGCTTAGAAGCCAGCAACAACCCGCGCGGACCAAGCAGGCTGACAAGCTGCTACTGCTTGCCGAGTCGTGAGCTGATTTCTGGGTGCGAACGACGTTCGCGGGGCGCGGGCGTGGTGGGGGGCTGAAACGTGCGATTTATTTGCGCGAGGATGGCCTGTGGTGGGCTTTCCACCTCACGACAGGCAGGCGGGCAAATGGCCAAAGATTAAAGGGAAGCCTTCCGGCGCTTCCAAAGCAGCCACCCCGCTCCGGCCATGAGAAGCAAAGCGTAAGTCGAGGGTTCAGGGACACTCGCGACACGAAAACCGATGCCGCCGTCCTCGAACGTCGGATCGAGGAAGCTCCGGAACGAGGAGCGCAAGTTGAGCTCGGTGTTGAGAAAGTCGCCACCGCGGACCGCGCGGGCATCGGACGAAGAGCTGTTTGTGCCAGCAAAGGCACTCTCGTTCCACTCATACACATTGCCGCCTTGGCCCATCGTTCCATAGGGGCTCAAGCCTCCAGCGCTGTCCACTATGGCCGGAACCGAGGCAGCGTTATTGTAAACCGCACTGCCCGCATTGGTCCCGCTGGCCACCGGCGTCGGGGCCGTGTCGCTGCCCGTCGGATAAAGAAAGTAGTTTGTCCCAGCCGCGTTGTAATACGCAGATTTGTACCACTCGTTCTCGCTGGGCAGGAAATAGAAGGCATCTTTGTTGCGGTAGAGATTGGTTCCTCCCGCCGTCCACGCCTGATCGCTGCTCCACAGAGCCATGCTCCAGTTGGTGGTGAAGGTCAGATTATAGGCTGCCGTCTTCCCCGAGTTCGTGTTGAGGAAATTGACGAAGGCCGCCGCCTCGTACCAGGTGATGTTGGCCGCCGGTTGGCTTCCCGTCCACGCCCCCGCCGTGACATTCGCCATCCCGCTGGCCGTGGCCTTGTCGATGGCGTTCTGCGAAATCTCGTGAATGCTCGCGCGGTATTCGTAGGGTACGGCTCCGTAGCTGGTCGTATCGGCCGCATTGCCCGTGTTGCCGATATTAACGAAGTCGATGGTGAACTCGTTGCTGCTTGTGCCAAAGGTGTCGGCTTGAGCGGAGGGTTGGATGATGAGGGTGAACGCGGTAAAGAACACCGCGACAATTGAGGGAAACATTTGATTCATGAGCTACGCTTGAGGCGACCACTCGCCCTTAACAACCATAAACAAATCCCCGATTCGCGATATTCCACGCTTGTCCCTGCCGGTCAACCTGTTGCTCTACCAGCACTCACGCTCTGACCTGTTTCCCGACCGCGTTTGAGATGGGGGACGCGCCAGAAGGTTGCTGACCGCCATTTGAGGCTGGCTGGTTTGTGCGTCATAAGCGCGGGATGGTCTTGCTTTGGTTAAGTAGGACATGAGATAGAGCAATCATGACCCCCGTCTTGCGACTTGCTGTTCTTGCCGCCCTCTTTCTTTCTGGCTGCGCCACGGATGTCGCTAATCGCTACTACGCCCCCGTCAAGTATCCGCCTAAAGATCCCAGTCAAGTTCAGATCCTCCGAGCCGCACCCAGCCGCCCGTATGAGGTGATTGCCGACTTTCAGTCCCGCGGAGAAAGCCCGAAGTCCGTTGCCAAGAAAGCCGCCAAGATAGGGGCGGATGCGGTGATCATTGCCACGCTGGGTGGCTACTATGAAGTCGGGACGCAATGGGCATCGCAAGATAACCAGTCACACACCTATACCCGCATCGTCGGTACGGCGATCCGCTACAAGCAATGATTCTATGAAGCACATCAAAACCACCATCACCGCAATTCTCGCTGCCGCTCTTGTGAGCGGCTGCGCGGTTGTTGACGTCACCAAAACAGCCGCTGGGTTCCACGCCCCGACAAACCCCAACACCGTGCAGATTCTAAAGACTCTGCCGGATAGGAAGTATATCGAATTGGGCACAATCACCGTGACGGGCTTTGCCGCCAACGCCACTGCCAAAATGCACAACGCCGTCAGAACCAAGTCTGCCGCACTCGGGGCAGACGCAGCCATTCTCACGGAGGAGGGCGTTTTGGACGGTGGGTGGGCAATGGAAAAGTGGGCCACAGGCGTGGCGATTAAGTTCCAGTAGCCCTCGTCAACGAGCGCTGAGTGCCGATGCCTGTCACTCGCGCTAAGAACCAGAAGGCGCGTGAGCCAGACATCATTGCTGTGTCTGCACTGCCTCTTGACCACTATTACTGCACCGCCGGCGCGACGCTTTAAGAGCGAGGCCGAGGCAGCGGAAATCCTCTCGATGGCTCTGCGCCGCTACTACGATGACGCCTTGGTGCGCTACAACTTGGCTTGCTACTGGTGCGTGATGGGGCGCGTCGAGGAGGCCAGAGAGATGCTGGAGACGGCCTGCAAGAAGGACGAGAGCCTGCGGGAACTGGCGGAGACGGATGAGGATTTGGTGGGGTTGAGGTAGGGCTTGGGGCGAGTGGCGTTGGAGGTGGTCAAGGCTGGGCAAGTGGATGATGCGAAGAGGGTTCTGAGGGTAGCTTTCGAGGTAGATCCGGCCTGCGGCTGGTGCGTGGGATAGCATTTAGCCGGCCAGCGATCTGCCTGGGCTGAGACACCTGTAGCAATGCTGGATCAAGCGCAGATGGCGGTTTATGACAGGAAGACCGCTCAAATCTCCTTTCCGATTCTCGTGAGCGAGTCTTAAATCTCGGGAAAGAAAACACCCTATGAACAGAATCTACCAAGGCCGCGTTGGAAAAATAGAAGTCAAGCTTGAGGACGGAAGTTACCAGCCCGTCCCTTTTTCTGGAGGGGGCCATGGCGGAGACCAGTCCACATGTCCTCTCTGGTTACATCATCAGATCTTCCAAGACGCGGTAAATTATTACCTCCTTGCTATGGCGTCTCTCGCTAAGCAGCCGGTGCAGGGAGCTGGGAGACTGATGGGCGATCTTCCTGCCAGAGTCGCTGAAGCTTGGGAGGTTTTCCCAAGACAGGATGCTGCTCGGGCGGGGGCACGTTCGCTTAGAGAATCCGTCGGACCATGGCTGGGGTTGGATCAATCGGCTACGCTTCAGCAGGCTTACGAAGCGATCCTGAAGGACAACGCTGCGGTCGGTAAGGAGTTGTCTCTGGCCCTTGCCCTTGTTTTGGATCAATGCTCCGGCGAGAGCGGAATTCAGCAAGGAGGGCGCGAGTACTTGCCCAAGCTGTGCGACTCAAAATCTAAAGCAACCTACAGCTACAGCTCATCCACACTTGAATCAGGGAAGGGCAAGGAGCAGTTGGCCCACGTTCTACATGGCGAACCTACCGACAAAGATCTCAAGGAGCTTGCCGCAAGCATGGAGCTTTCTTGGACTGTTAAGGTCTCTCCAGGGAAATTTTATGAAGGACCCGAAGCCATCGCGCGGCTTTCCGAAGCAATCTCGCATGTGGAAACGATGCTTTCCTTGCCATCCCCTAGGCTCGCAGAGTCCTTGTTAGGTGTCTCTGATTGGGTCGGTGAGATCGCTCAGATTAAATCAAACCTCAAGACACGACCGGAAGGCTACAAAATTGCTCGCAACCGAAAGGCTGCCAAGGATCTGACATTTTCCTCAATCGCCTTCATGGCGTTTCCTTGCCAACTGACAAGACACTGCCTCCGACTTGGCCTAAAAGCCCCAAAGAAAGAGCCTAATAAAGCGTCTACCAATGACGTCGATTATTCTACCCTCGGCGATGATCCGGTGAACCTCTCCCGAGGTTCGCGGGGTTACGTTTTTCCTGCCTTTACGTCGCTGCCCTCATGGAATCCCAAAAACCCCGGAGAACCTGTCTGGAAAGAATTCGACATAGCGGCCTTCAAGGAAGCCCTCAAAGCCCTTAACCAGTTCCGTCTCAAAACCGAGGAGCGGGAGGAGCGGAAGAAAAACTTGGAGGGTCTAATCGCGCACCTCATTGGCGCACCCATCGAAGGGTGGAAACCCCTTAAAGAGGATTCGGGCGAGGAGGGCGAATTACCTGACCCGTTGGATTTGAACTTACTGAAACTCGCGTGGGAACTGGAAGAGGAGATGACCCGCGGTCTCTCCGAGAGCATCGTCGGCGAATCCAATTTTCTCGCATTCGGCAAGGGGGCCATTCCTGTCAGGGATGGCGGGTGGACGGTGACTCGCGCCTCGCTCAGGGGGCTGCGTGACATCGTCGAGGATTGGATGAGGATCATCGCAAAGAATTCTAACGCACCAAGGGAGGAGTTTGTTGAAGCCGTAAAAGCTCACCAACGAAAGGAAGGTAAGGCTGGGGCTATCGGCTCAGTTGGCCTCTTTTTTACCCTCTGCGAACCCAAGTTCCATCCCCTTTGGATGAATACGAGTTCAACCGACGATGAAGCCGATGCTGGATCCAATCGCTTTCTTAACCGCTTGGCTGACCTCCACGAGTCAGTCGCCGAGCACACGCGCTGCAAGGAACCGGTCAACCTCACCCCCGCGGAGCCGAGGCACTCTCGCCGGGCCTTCATGTTCAGCGACCTAAATGGTCGCTCTGCTGCCAAGTACGTCGCAGGGGATATGGTCGAGGTTTCCATAGCGCACCCCATTGCAAAGATCGTTAAGGAGACGCGATGCCGGCTTCATTTCTCCTCGCCCCGTCTGCGCCGCGATGGGCTGCTAGACAGCGAGGAGGGATGGCTCCAACCCATGACCAAAGCACTTGGCCTTAAGTTGGACCAACCCAAGCTCAAAACCTTCGACTCCGCCCTCTCGCTCATGCCCGACTGGGACTCCTCGGGGGGCCTTCGCTACTTGATAAATTTCGCCGCCTCGATCGATGCAGAGCCCCTGCGATCAGCAATTGGCAAGTTCTCCCTTTGGGGTCGCCAGTTCAACGGAACAAAGGACAAAAACATTCACCTCCATTGGCCTGGTACAGCTGACGTGGCAAAGATGAAGGTCACTCCGTGGTGGAATAATCCAGAAATCATCGAAAGTGGTTTCACAGTTCTCTCAACTGACCTAGGGCAGCGCACAGCGGGAGCATGGGGCCTTCTGCGGATCACATCATCAAGGCCGGAGACTCCGCGGCCTGTACGATCCATTGGCAACGATGGAGCCCGCGAATGGTTTGCAGAGGTTCTTAAGACCGGCATGCACCGCCTTCCGGGTGAGGACGCTGTTGTTCGGGGCAAAGACGGCCAAATGGCGCAAGAACTCTCCGGCAAGACGGGGCGCATGGCTTCGGAAGGCGAGTGGGCTGAAGCTCTCGAACTCGCCGCCAAACTTTTGGCCGATGACCCAAAGTCGTGGGTTGGGTCTAGTCGTACGGAAAAATCCTACCCTGAGCAGAATGGTTCCCTCGTTGTGCTGGCAAATAGACGCCTCAGCCGTCTTGCCACTTTTCACCGATGGTCCTGCTTCGATCCCGACAAAGAGAGTGATCCCAAACGGCGCGAGTCGATGGTCGCAAAGCTCGTAGCAGAACTCACCCAGTGGGAGGATACCGATGTTACCTCTTGGGCAAGCAAGCTGGGGGAAGGCGATGTCGTTGCCTTCAAAAGATCAGCCGGAGAGGCATTTGCTAAATATCGACGCGACCTGCTCCCCCTGCTCGTGAAGCTTGCCAACCGGGTGTGCCCGCTGAGGAATGATCTTTGGGCATGGAAAGGACGTGGCGATGCCTCTCCGTACGGGGACCTCGTCCGCGTAGCTAGGGATCAAGGGACGACGCCACCCATTCGCGGACAGCGAGGCCTCTCATTGGCAAGGATTGAGCAGCTGGAAGGGCTCAGAAAACTGTTCCTTCGATACAATCGTGCCCTCGACCGCTCCCCTGGCACCCCAGCTAAGTTCGGGCGTGCCGACGAGGGGAGAGCATCGGGCGAGCCATGCAGTGATCTGCTCAAGAAGATCGACAACATCAAGGAGCAGCGTGTTAACCAGACAGCGCACCTCATTCTAGCTCAAGCACTGGGAGTGAAGTTAGCCCCCCATTCTCTTGACGCAGCAACTCGTCGGAATGGCGATCATCATGGCGAGTACGCCAAAATCACCGGACGGGAACCAGTTGATCTGGTTGTGATCGAGAACCTTGACCGCTACCTCACATCCCAAGGCCGTTCCCCATCTGAGAATTCTCGGCTGATGAAGTGGTCGCATCGTGCGATCAGGGACAAGGTCAAGATGCTCATCGAGGAACCCTTCGGTATTCCTGTCCTTGAGGTTCCTGCCTCCTACTCGTCCCGTTTCTGCGCCGTCACCTCTGAGCCCGGCTCGCGGTGCGAGGAGCGCGCATTTCTCGACGACTATCTAAAGGAGATGCTCAATCGCCGTGCTAATACTGCACCCTCAGCACATCAATCTGACATGAGGCCGTGGCACAACAAGATCCTTGGGCAGTTTGAAAAACTTGCTGAGATTAATGCCAAAAGGAGTGCAGATGGTAAGCCGCCTAAGACGCTCCTTCTCCCCAAGACCGGCGGGCCGCTCTTTCTGGGTGCCATTGAGTCTCCAGTCGTCCAGTCCGACATGAATGCAGCCATCAACCTCGGCTTCCGGGCTGTTGCGGCACCCGAAGCACTCCATCTTCTACACAGAGTCCGAAGCCAAACCGATGGCCAAGAGATAACCACTGTCGCGAAGAATGCCCGTGAGAGGGCAGCCTATGGCAAAAAGGGAGCCTCCATATCAATGAAGGGAACCCGTTCGTCAAAACTCTCAAAATCGGCTAACTTCTTTCACGATGTTAAGGGCATCGCCCGATTTGACAGGGGGGAAATTACGATCGCTGGAACTACCATCGCCGTTGCTTCTAGCATTGGTATCTGGCACGCCGTCAATGAGTCCATCCTCCCAAGGATCGTCGCGATTAATGAGCAACGCCTGGGGTTGCCTGCATTATTCGACGACAAGGACGAGCTTCCCATGTGATGTCTGCCGAGGAGATGCCGCTAATGCCGGTCCGCCGGCTCCATAACTATGCGTATTGCCCAAGGCTTTTTTACTACCAGTGGGTCGAGGGAATTTTTGTCGAGAATGCGGACACGCTAGAGGGAACTATCCTGCACTCCCGCGCCGACAAGCCAGGACGGTTGACGGCCGAACTGCAGGGAATGGATCTTCCCGATGGTGCAGTGCTGAGGAGCCTGCAGCTTGAGAACGTTTCCTTAGGCCTTACCGGAAAGATCGATATCTGTGAGCAAGGGGCGAACGGTATTGAAATCATCGACTACAAGAAGGGGAGTGCCCGCCGAGATGGAGACGGATCCAGGGTAGCCAAGCATGCGGATGCTATCCAAGTGGCCGCCTACGCGCTCCTGCTTGAGGGCGAGGGAATCAAGCTTGCTGGTGCTTCGATTTACTACGCCGCGGAAAGGAGAAGGGTATCCGTGGAGTTGAGCGAGGCACTCTTTGCGGAGGTGCGATCTCTTCATGAAGCTGCCCTCAAAACTGCACAAGCGGCGATCTGCCCACCCCCGCTCAAGGGAGATCCGAGATGCCTGCACTGCTCAGCCTATCCCGTCTGCTTGCCGGAGGAGAGTGCATGGTGGGCTGATGACGGAAAAATCCCCCCACATCCTTCAGTCGCTCCGCGCCCTGAATCGGGCGATGGTGAGGTTCTCGTTGTTCAGGATTCTAGGGCGCATGTCGGGCTGCGAGGTGAGCAGGTTGTGGTTACTCGAGATGGAGAGGCAATCGCCAAGCTGCCACTAAATCAGCTCCGGCATCTCTTCCTTTACGGGGTGCCGCAGGTTAGTTCCCAACTAATCCATGCCCTTTTAGAGCGCGAAATTGGGGTCGGCTATTTTTCGGCAGCCGGTCGTTTCTTAGGACTGCTCGGAGGTCTTCCCGCAAGTGGAGTAGATGCTCGCAGGGGGCAGTACAGAATGTTTGACCAGCCTGCCATAAGGCTCATTTTGGCGAAGGAGTCACTCCGAGCAAAGATCCACAACCAGCGCGTCATGTTGATGCGCAACGGCGATGTACCAGAGGGTGTGCTGCAGACAATGGCGAGCTACCGCTCAATGGTTGAGGAAGCTGCCGACCTAGATACCGCTCGTGGCATTGAAGGCGCAGCCGCCGCCCTCTACTTCTCGCAGTTTCCAACGATGATTAAGGAGTGCTCATGGGCAAGGTTTGCATTTGAGGGGAGGAACAGGCGACCCCCAAGGGATCCGGTCAATGCCATGCTTTCCCAAGGATATAGCATCCTCTCCAAAGAGGCCGCGGGGGTCTGCTGTTCTGTGGGTCTTGATCCATTCCTCGGATTCCTTCATCAACCTCGCTACGGCCGGCCGGCTCTTGCCTTGGACCTCATGGAGGAATTTCGTCCGTTGATCGCTGATAGTGTGGCAATCTCGCTTCTCAACCGACGAGAGATTGTCTCATCAGACTTCTTGTCCACGACCACGGGCACTTTTTTGAATGCGCACGGGCGAAAGATTTTTTGGGAGGCCTGGTTCCGGCGTATGGACACCGAGGTTTCTCACCCAGAATTTGGGTACAAAATGTCGTACCGCAGGATGCTTGAAGTCCAAGCCAGGCAGTTGTGGCGTTTCTGCAAAGGGGAATCGTCGCGATACCACGGCTTTACGACACGCTAGAAATGGCCCGCCGTAGATATATCATCACGTACGACATTTCTGATCCCAAGCGGCTACGCGGCGTTGCCAAAACCTTGGAGGGATACGGAGCGCGTCTCCAATTCTCTGTATTTGAATGCCTGCTCGATCGAATGAGGCTTGCTGCAGCTAAAGCTGCGCTCCAAGACATCATAGACACTTCAGAGGACCAAATCCTGTTTATCTACCTGGGGCCCGAAGCAACGGATGTGGGACTCTCAATGGAGTCCCTTGGAAGACCCTATCGCCAACGGACCATGGTGACGATTGTCTGATTTTGTGTTGCAACCTTTGCAACCTGTTGCACTATGAGGGTGGCCACGTTGCCAGCGACCTCTTTTCTTCCGCCCTCGGAAAAGCATTTTCTTTGAAATTGCGACGACTGCGGTTTGCGAGCACCCCAAGTGGTGCGAGCCCTACACTAGGACGCTCGCGCTGCCATCGGACAGTTGGTTCCCGCCCACTCATAGGTCGTAAGAGATACAGCAACACCAAGGCAGCATAACGCCCCCTAAGTCGCGCTCGCGGACTAGAGTTTCCTTCTCTATCCAAGGCACTCTTTTGGGGGAGTGGGACGCAGTCGCCGCTGTTTCAAAGAGATTGAGGCGGGGATCGCTTGTTCACGAACTTTATCACGTCACGGGACGCAGTCGCCGCTGTTTCAAAGAGATTGAGGCGGGAGGTAGACCTCGGTGCCGTCTGGTCGCTTGACCGGACGCAGTCGCCGCTGTTTCAAAGAGATTGAGGCGGTTCGTCATGCCCATGTCCAGCAGCACGCCGGAGAGACGCAGTCGCCGCTGTTTCAAAGAGATTGAGGCGGGCCGCGGCCAACGCCCGCCTCGAGCACGCCCACATCGACGCAGTCGCCGCTGTTTCAAAGAGATTGAGGCGGAACTCCTTTTTATCCTGCTCTATAGAAATCCCCTCGACGCAGTCGCCGCTGTTTCAAAGAGATTGAGGCGGGAGCGCCCCGTGCTCTCCGACTCCTTCTTCAGGCGGACGCAGTCGCCGCTGTTTCAAAGAGATTGAGGCGGACGTCGGCTGCTCCAAAATTGCTTTGCGGCGAGGCGGACGCAGTCGCCGCTGTTTCAAAGAGATTGAGGCGGGTCGGGATCTGGGACAAAGCGTTCGTCCCGCTCGGGACGCAGTCGCCGCTGTTTCAAAGAGATTGAGGCGGCTGCCCGCCCAGGTATTCCTCATAATCCCGCAGCGGACGCAGTCGCCGCTGTTTCAAAGAGATTGAGGCGGCAAGCCTCGGGCGGCGATATAAGCGCGGAGGGATTCGACGCAGTCGCCGCTGTTTCAAAGAGATTGAGGCGGAGCACCACCACATGAGCAAAGGCCGAGCGGCAGGGACGCAGTCGCCGCTGTTTCAAAGAGATTGAGGCGGGCAGGGCATTGCCGGTGTTACTTAGGGTGGAGAAGGACGCAGTCGCCGCTGTTTCAAAGAGATTGAGGCGGATACGAAACGCAATCAAACTCCTGATCGCTCAAAGACGCAGTCGCCGCTGTTTCAAAGAGATTGAGGCGGTGCGGCAGGGTGTCTTCGTCGCTCTCGTCGGCGCGACGCAGTCGCCGCTGTTTCAAAGAGATTGAGGCGGGTGACCTATCTGAACGAGGCCAAAGGCAATAAGACCGACGCAGTCGCCGCTGTTTCAAAGAGATTGAGGCGGCACTGTCGCCCGCCACCAAAAGACGCCCCTGCCTCCGACGCAGTCGCCGCTGTTTCAAAGAGATTGAGGCGGGTCTCAGCGCTGCTGTTCAGCAGCCAAATGACCCGACGCAGTCGCCGCTGTTTCAAAGAGATTGAGGCGGCTTAACACGACCAAAACCGAAACACTCGCCGCCGTGACGCAGTCGCCGCTGTTTCAAAGAGATTGAGGCGGAGTCTTTCCTCGTTGCCCGCGATCATGCAGATCGCGACGCAGTCGCCGCTGTTTCAAAGAGATTGAGGCGGCTCACCCACTTCGTCATTCACACGACAGGCTCGCTGACGCAGTCGCCGCTGTTTCAAAGAGATTGAGGCGGCACTGTCGCCCGCCACCAAAAGACGCCCCTGCCTCCGACGCAGTCGCCGCTGTTTCAAAGAGATTGAGGCGGTCGCGGCTCATCTTACTCGTTCCTCCCTCCAAATTCGACGCAGTCGCCGCTGTTTCAAAGAGATTGAGGCGGATCGAGTGAGCGCGCTCTTGGAACGCGAAAACCGGACGCAGTCGCCGCTGTTTCAAAGAGATTGAGGCGGTTGAGGAAGCGGTCGAGGTCCTCCCCGCCAATGCCGACGCAGTCGCCGCTGTTTCAAAGAGATTGAGGCGGAAAAGCCTGTTCAGCAATCCGAGCGCGGCCAAGCAGGACGCAGTCGCCGCTGTTTCAAAGAGATTGAGGCGGTGCAAACACGTTGCCATTGACGGCGACTTTTTTGGGACGCAGTCGCCGCTGTTTCAAAGAGATTGAGGCGGATCGTCCCCACCTTCCGGTAAAACTCCGGCGTCGTGACGCAGTCGCCGCTGTTTCAAAGAGATTGAGGCGGCGCCGCTGGCAGCCAATTTACGGACAGCAGAAATTGACGCAGTCGCCGCTGTTTCAAAGAGATTGAGGCGGAATCTGATGGCGTGTGAAGAATCAAAGGGGTTTAACGACGCAGTCGCCGCTGTTTCAAAGAGATTGAGGCGGGATGCGCCGTGCCTCGTTGAGTTGCCTGTTAAATGACGCAGTCGCCGCTGTTTCAAAGAGATTGAGGCGGGTGACGTTTGCTCTCTCCGCTGTGACGCAGCGAAAGATCTCAGCGCAGCACGTTTGACGGCCCCGACGCTGTCATCCTTGGACAACGCAGACTTCTTGCTGAGCTTCTTAGCTGGCTAGGCTTTTAACTCTAGATCGGCTTGCCCCCGAGAGTCGGCACGAAGCCGGACTCTCTCGCCTGCGCCAAGATCTCGGCCCTGGTTGGCGGATTCTTCAAGGCGTAGAAGCGTGCTTCGTAGGTATCCCTGTCCTGTTGTCTCTCGCGGTCGTCCTCGAAGCTCTCCTTCGGAATCTTGGTAGACGAGATTGAGGCTGGCACCGAGGAGTCCTCAAGAGAGTCATGCGGCTCGCGCTTGGTCCGCAGTCCTTGGGCTTTCATCTCCTCTAAAGTTCCGGGTCGTTGCCTTCGCAACGCCTCGGACGCTTCCTGGGCCTCGCGCAGGATTACCGCGATTGATTCCTGCTTGGACATAGATGAACGGGATGTCGCTCTTGGCGAGGGCGCGACTTTCGGTGAGGTTTTCATCGGTTAGACCTGTTCGTTCTTGAAGAGCCCTTTGTCCCGGAACATCTGCACGGCCCGGTCCTCGAATTCCTGCCAGGATTCCGTCTCTCGTTTCCCTAAGAGTCCGAGCGAGAGCTTGGAGGTCAAAGCCCTCGCCTCCCGCTTGAAGTTTTCTTCCCAATCCGGCGGTAGATCCTGACTGTTTGTGGCGTCTTTCATCGTAGTCCCTCTACCCTAGGGCGAGTTGTCAACCCCCTCGACGGTTCAGTGGGTCATAGGTGCCCATGCGTGTCCCGGCCTGAACAAAGGAAAAAATTTTTAAGCCTTCATATCTATCATTTGGGCGCAAATCGTGGGGTAGGGGGCTATCGTGGTGGGGCGTGGTGGTCGTTTTACGCCTCCCTCGCTGCCAAAAATCGACGCCTTTTAGTGCTTTTTGCCGCTGTTGCGTGCCGCTCGGTGCAACTAACAAAAAGCCCGCGAAGCTCGTATTTAAGAAGATTCGCGGGTTTTTAAGAGTGGCTGGCCCGCATGGACTCGAACCATGAACAACGGCTCCAAAGGCCGCTGTGTTACCATTACACCACGGGCCAGTAATGATGGTGAACAGAGTGGCTCAAGCGGGGCGCAGGTGCAAGTCCGGGGATCTTTGGCTGGGAAATTTTGCATTTTTCCGGAGCCAGTTGGGGCTCCCCCGACAAAAGGACAGGGGTGGGCCTGTTGCCTTCCGCGGGCGGGAGGTCGCGGTATGCCAAGAAAAGGCCCGGAGAGTTGCCTCTCCGGGCCTCGGTTTGGTGCGCGAAATTCGCGCAGCGCAATTGGTTCAGCTGCAGCCTTGGCTCGTGCCGCATTCGGTGCAGACGCCGCAGGCTCCGGCCCGGATCACTTTGCTGCTGCCGCAGTGGGAGCAGGTGGTGTCCATGAACATCGTACCGAGGGCGCCCTGGATGCGTTCGGCGTGGGTCGCGGTGCCGGCCATGACCACCGGGGTGCCTTCGCTGTTCTGGGTCTGGGTGATGACGTCGATGATTTCACGCTCGCCGGTGCGCGGGAGGTCGGTGACCGGGCGGTTGACCGCACGGCGTTCCATTTCCGGGATTTCCTTCATGGGAAGTTCCGGTTGGTTGCGGTTGGGCGAGGTGGCTTCTTTGTAGCCCTTGATGAATTGGCAACCGAGCCAGCGGAACACGTAGTCGGTGATGCTGCTGGCGTTGCGGATGTCGGGGTTCTTGGTGAAGCCGCTGGGTTCGAAGCGCTGGAAGGCGAACTTCTTGACCAGGCTTTCGAGCGGGACGCCGTATTGCAGCGAGATCGAGGTGAGGGTCGCCACGGTGTCCATGAGGCCGCCGATCGTGCTGCCCTCTTTGGCCATTTGGATGAAGAGTTCACCGGGTTGGCCGTTCTCGAAGAGACCGACGGTGACATAACCTTCGTGGCCGGCGATATCGAACTTGTGGTTGAGCGCGACACGGGTGTCCGGCAGGCGGTTGCGCGACGGTTGGTCGAGCTTGGCCCGAAGGGAACGGAGATCATTTTCCAGTTC
Organism: Chthoniobacter flavus; assembly: GCA_945871065.1. Classification (GTDB taxonomy): domain Bacteria; phylum Verrucomicrobiota; class Verrucomicrobiia; order Chthoniobacterales; family JACTMZ01; genus JACTMZ01. Next base: position 31,994 of record CAMBUL010000019.1, read on the forward strand.
GATGATCCGCTCCTCGAGTTCGTTCTTGGTCGAGAGTTCGGCCTCGAGCTCGCCATTGCCGGTGCCGTGTTTTTTCTTGTCGGTGACCACCGGCGCGGAGCGCTTGGATCCGTCGCGGTAGATGGCAATGGCTTTGAGACCGAGCTTCCAACCGTCGACGTAAGTATCAACGATGTCGTCGATCGTGGCGTGCTCGGGCAGGTTGACCGTCTTGGAGATGGCGCCGGAGAGGAATGGCTGCGCGGCGGCCATCATGTGGATGTGCGCGCGGTAGCTGAGGCTGCGTTGCCCGCGCATGGGCTTAAAGGCGCAATCAAAGACGCTGATGTGTTCGGCGCGGAGCCCACTTTCGATCGTCTGACCGTCCGCTTCGACGTCTTCGATGGTGTCGTATTTGTCGATGTGGCCGATGATCGCTTCGATCTCCGTCTCGCTGTAGCCGAGCTTTTGCAGGGCGGGGCGGACGGTCTGGTTGACGATTTTCAGCATGCCGCCGCCGGCGAGGAGCTTGTATTTGACCAAGGCGATGTCGGGCTCGATGCCGGTCGTGTCGCAGTCCATGAGGAACCCGATGGTTCCGGTCGGGGCGAGCACGGTAACTTGGGCGTTGCGGTAACCTTGTTTTTTGCCGAGTTGCAGGGCGGCGTCCCAGACTTGGCGGGCCTCTTTGAGAAGGTACCCGAACTCATCGGAGGCCTGGATGTCCTCGACCGCGTCACGGTGGAGTTGGATGACCTCAAGCATGGAATCCATGTTGTCAGGGGCGACGGTCTTTTTCACGCCGCTGGCCCGGGAGTCTTCGTAGCCGGGGAAGGGCCCGGTGATGCCGGAGATGCGGGCGCTCTGTTCGTAGGCGTGTCCGGTCATGATGGCGGTGATCGAACCGGCGAGGGCGCGGCCCTCGGGACTTTCGTAGCCGTGGCCGTAGCTCATGATGAGCGCGCCGAGGTTGGCGTAGCCGAGGCCGAGGGTGCGGAAGATGTGGCTGTTTTCCGCGATGTGCTTGGTCGGGTAACTGGCGTTGTCGACGAGGATTTCCTGCGCGGTGATGTAAATGCGCACGGCGGCTTTGAATTTCTCGACGTCGAAGGTGTTGTCTTCGCGCTTGAACTTCATGAGGTTGAGCGAGGCAAGGTTGCAGGCCGTGTTGTCGAGGAAGAGGTATTCGGAGCACGGGTTGGTCGAGTTCTGCCGGGCGGTGCCTTTGCAGGTGTGCCACTTCTGGATGGTCGTCTCGAACTGCATGCCGGGGTCGCCACAGACGTGCGTGCCTTCGGCGATTTTGCGCAGGAGGTGGCGGGCGTCTTTTTTCTCGCAGGGCTTGCCGTCGGTTACGCGGACAGTAGTCCATTCGCGTCCCTTGATGGCGGCGTCCATGAATTCATCAGTCACGCGGACGGTGAGGTTCTCGTTTTGATACATGACCGAGCCGTAGGCTTCGCCATTGAACGAGCCGTCATAACCTTGCTCGATGAGAGCCCAGGCTTTGCGCTCCTCGCGCATTTTGGCTTCGATGAATTCCTCGATGTCGGGGTGCCAATCCTTGAGCGTGTTCATCTTGGCCGCGCGGCGGGTTTTGCCGCCGCTTTTGACCACGCTGGCCACTTGGTCGTAAACTTTGAGGAAGGAAAGCGGACCGCTCGGTTTGCCGCCGCCGCTTAATTTTTCACGGGTCGAGCGCAGGGTGGAGAGGTCGCTGCCCGTGCCGCTGCCGTATTTGAAAAGCATGGCTTCGCTCTTGGCCAGATCGAGGATGCTTTCCATGTTGTCCTCGACGGACTGGATGAAGCACGCGCTGGCTTGCGGGTATTCGTATTGGGTGGCAGCGCGCTCGGCTTCGCCCGTCAGGCGATTGTAGAAGTAATTGCCCTGACCGGCGTCCTGGCCGATGCCGTATTGCTGGGCGAGGCCGACGTTGAACCAAACGGGGCTGTTGAAGGCGCCGTGCTGGTGGAGACAGAGCCAGGTCAGGTCATGGTAAAAGGCCTCGGCGCTGGCCTTGTCGGCAAAGTAACCATCGGCTTGGCCGAAGTCGGTGATGGTGCGGGTGACGCGGTGGATGAGCTGGCGGATGGAGGATTCGCGTCCGCCTTTGTGCGGGTCGGTGCCATTGGAGATGTCGCCGTAGAAATATTTCGAGACGGCGATCTTGGTGGCGAGCGGACTCCAGCTGCTGGGGACTTCCACGTTTTCTTGTTTGAAGATGACCTTGCCCGAATCGTCATTGATCTCGGCCGTGCGCTTGTCCCATTCCACGTGGTCGAAGGGCGAGCCGGCTTGGGTGTGGAAACGTTGTTCGAATTTGAGGCCCTTCGACTTGGGGTCGGTGATGCGGGGGCGACCGGCGGCTGGTTTAGTGCCGCGGGCGGGTGCCGGGCGCGTGGCGGCCGGTTTGCTGGTCTTGGAACGGAAGGACGATTTTGTTGCGATCATAGAATCTTGTCTCGTAGGGGAAGGTTTGGCGCCATCCAGTCAATCCTTGGGGGGAGATCACTGGTCGACCCGACACCACTATATGTGGGCGAGTTGTCCTATAAAGCCACAATCGCTGGGGGGCGAAAAGAGTTTTTTTCGGGCAGGGGTGATAAATTTTTATTGCCTGTGCCACAACAGTTTATGAGGGTGCATGCGGGTCTGAAAGTTGCTTTTTGGCGACTTATTTGCGGGCCTGGCTCCCGCGAGGCCTTTATTTATCGGACTTCGCGAAGGCCTCGGCCCGCGAGGCGAGAATTTGAGCCAATTCGCGCTTGGTCGGATAGTGACAGGGTGGTTGTTTGTCCTCCAGCAGGGCAAAACCGGGTCCGTAGGCCGCCCCGTTCAGCACGGTGGCGTCGCAGTGACTCTGCTTGAGCTGCGCACGGGCGAGGTCGGCCGCCTCTTCACGACTGCCGGAGAGCTCGTATTTCCAACCGACAATCCAGGCTTGGGGAAACCATCCGCGGAGGAGCGGGAGAATTTTGGCGGCGGGCTCGAGGACAAGATGGAGGCGCGGGAGGTGGCCGGGGATTTTGGGCGAATTGAGGAGGGAGCCGTCGGGCCCCTGCACCGACGTGACGGCGTAGTCGGTCAGGGCGGCGGCGTGGAAAATGGCGCGGATGTCGGCGGCGCGGGTTTCGGCGAGATTTTGGAGGGACACGGCGAGATCTTGGTTGGTGGTGAACTCGTGGAGGACCACGCCGTTTGGCACGTGGGTGTGGGTGGCACCGTGTGCACGGAGGAGAATGGGCTGGAAGCCGCGGGCGGCCAGTGCTTCGGCGAGGAGTGCACCGATTTCGCCGGTGGCGAAGTTGGTCATGCGGCGCACCTCGTCAATCGGGGCGGAGGACGGTCCGGTGGTGATGACGGCAATCATGTCGAGGCGGCGGGTTGAAAGCCGGAAGTGTAGCGGACGCGGTGTTCGTTAGGCGATGATTTCGCGGACCGCGGCAAACATGTCGCGGGCCGCGACATAGCCAAAGTGGCCTTGCGGGCTGATGATCAGGCGGGTGCCGTTCCAGGCCCGGGCGAGGGCCTCCACACGGTCGGGTGGCGCGATGCGGTCGTAGGCACCCACACCGAGGACGATACGGTCGGGCGGCGTGGCGGGGCGGGTGTGGAGCGGGCAGGTCAGATGCGCGTGGCGGTTGGTCATCGCGGCGTCGATGCCATTGCGGCGGAGAAGATGGCGGATGGTGGCTCCGGCCGGGCTTTGCCAGATGGCATGTTCGGTGTCGGTGATGGGCTGGAGAAGGGCGATGAACGAGATGTCATCCTCGAGGGAGGCGAGAAGGGCTCCGGCCCATGCTCCGTAGCTTGTGCCGTAAAGGCCGAACTCGCGGCAACCGCGGGCGCGGAGCCAGGACATGAGTTGGCGGAGTTCGCTCACCGCCTGGCGCAGCCCTTCGCCATTGCGGATGAGGTCGGCGGTGATGGCGAGTTCGCCGTTGAGGTAACCGCGCGGGCGGCGGGCGTAATGGAAGGGGAGGTAAAGGAGCGCGGCGTTCCAGCCAAGGGCGTTGAATTTGGCGGCCAGGCGGCGGTAGCCGGTGTCATCGACCGACATGAGGGCGTGGAGGATGAGGACGGTTGGCGCGGCGTATCCGCGGGGACAAAGCTGGAGCCAGGCCGCCGCGCGGTCGTTGTGGTCAAGGCCGCTGGGGTGGGGAGTGGGCCAGGCGAGCATGGTATCGGACTCTTCGGTCGGCTCGAGCGGTGGGGAGGAGTAAAAGGCATGGCGGTCGAGGAGCGCGCACGCGTCGAGGTAAGCCCCGAGATTTTCGCGTGTCGTGGCCTGATGCCGGTGGCGCCATTGGGCGAGGTTGAGGAGGGCGCAGGTCGTGGTGTCGGTGACCCGGGACCAAGGACGTCGGAGGAATGTCATAGCGCGCGCCCTTTGCGTTTTTGCGGGGTCTGCGGGAGGGAATCCTCGGGGATATGCTCCTCGCGCACCGTGCGGGCGTACAGTTCGCGGATTTTCTGTCCGAGGAGATGCTCGAAGGATTCGCGGGCGGCGGACTTGTTGCCGCCGGCGAAAGGCGGCGCGAGCGGGGGTCCGAAGGCGATCCAGATTGAGGTATGGCGCCAGGGGAACCAACGGCTGGGATTGTAAAGTGCATCGGTGCCGATGACGGCGCAGGGAATAACGGGGGCCTGGGTCATTTGCGCGAGAGCGGCGACGCCGGGTTTGAGCGGGGCGCCTTCGAGCACGGAGGTCGGGCCGGTGCGGAGTCCACCTTCGGGGAAGACGCCAACCAGGCGTCCGCGTTTGAGGCGGTCGATGGCCGTGCGCACGGCGGCGTAGTCCATTTTGCTGCGTCCCACGGGGAAAGAACCCATCCAGCGCAGCACGGCGGCGAGGACGGGATGGGCGAAAAGTTCCTCCATAGCCATCCAGTCGATCTGCCGGTCGGTGCTAATGCCGAGGAGGGGCGGGTCGAAGTGGCTGATGTGATTGGGTGCGATGATGGCGGGTCCGGTCGGCGGGATGTTCTCCCCTCCAAAGACACGGCGGCGCGTGAAGGGGGAGAGGACGATGCGGAAGAAATGCGAACCGAGGCGGTAGCCGAAAGCAGAGAGCATGGGGCGGCTTTTATTACGATGCGGAGAGAAAGAAGCCGCGCTGTTTTTCCGAAACGGGCATGCCGAGCTTTTCCATGACCAACATCATGTCTTCCCACACTTTGCGTTTTTCCGCGTTGGATCCGTTGCGCAGGAGATACGATGGATGATAGGTGGGGAGCAGGGGGATATTTTCGAAGGTCAACCAGCGGCCGCG
>CAMBUL010000020.1 GCA_945871065.1 Chthoniobacter flavus
CCCGTGGCCGGACTTTGTCACGACCCTCACAAAAAGGACCAAGACGCACTCCGGGTGTTCCTACGGCTCCGCTTCGCTGCGCCTCCGGAACACCCGGAGTGCGTCAGTCAGGCAGAACCACTTTTACAGACAGATTGTTGCACTACCGAAGCGGACTTTACCGGCGGTGGATTGGAGCTCACAAGCTACGTGCGACCGGGTAAAATTTTCACTGCAAACGAAGCCCTGATGATCGAAACGGTCGGTCAATTGCGCGCAGAGACATTTCGCGTGGTTCTTAAAGCAGTGGCAGAGCTATTCGCGCCAAACCCTTAAAAAGCTAAGTAGCCGGAGGCGTAGCCGAGGGCAGCGTGCGGCAGACGCGGGTTGTCCTTTGTCGGCGATCCACACCGCCAAGCAGTTCGATTAACCTCGCCTTCTCCCCGCCCACCAGAGCGCGCCCGCACCGGCCATGACAAGGAGGGCGTAGGTCGAGGGCTCCGGAACGACGCTGACGATCCACGGAGCGACCTGCGAGACCCGGGTTTTGTAGCTCACGTCGCCATAGAGACCACGACTGCCGGCATTGGCGGCATCGCCATACAGATAGTCCCACGGATTGACCCCCCAGGAGGAGATTCCGGCAATTTTCCAATCTTCCCCGTCGTGGATGAAGGTCGGTCCGCCGCTGTCGCCCGGGGCGGTGCTGCCCTCGACAACGTTGCCGTCGACCACCAACTGGTCGAGCAAACTGTTCGTTCCTGCGATGGTGCCGGCCGGGTCCAGCGCGGTGACGATACGGGCCGATTCGTCCCAAAGCCACGGTTGGCCGCTGCTGTCATAACCACTCCCCAACGTGTTTTGCGGTTCGTTGGCGCCGTCAAAGTCCGTGGCCAGCAATCCGCCGGCGAGTCCCGCATTGGTTTGGGCCGTGACGCGGTCGATACGGTTCATTTCTGCGAAGACCTGCACGGGGGAATTGGTCGGTTGCTGCGACCAAGGTTCGGTGCCGGTGCCGATCAACCCGGCGCCGAGAGTGATGCCCACTTGGCCTGCTTCGTTCGAAGCGGTGTAAAGCCGGGGAAAAGCGATGGTGTTGGTGATCGGGCTCGCGAGGCGGAACAGGGCCACGTCCCAGCCTTGGGAAGGACTGCCAACTCCATCGATCAAAGGTGGCGGCGGTGCTGACCAAAGCGGGTGCATGACGATGGAGGAGAGGTCCGCGACATTGGTCACGCCGGCCAGCACGAAACTAAGCGAGCTTACCTCGCCGGGGGGCTTCAAGCTGTGCCCGGCGGTGAGGACCCACTCATTATTGAGGAGGGTCCCCGAAGATCTGGAGCTCCTGCCATCAGACAGGTCTAAGCGGAACCAGCCGACCGCTTCGAAGATCGGGTAGTTGCCGTAGTCCTGCGCCAAGGCGCTGCTGGCGGCGAATCCGTTGGTTCCGCCGTAGGTAAAGCCATCAGCGATCGTGATCGCTCGCAGGTCGATCGGCGCGAGCAGAGCCAAGGCGGTAAGCCCGGCAAGTGCCGATCTGGTCACAGTTGGTGGTAGCGGCAGCAAACAAATATCAAATTACCGAAATGGCGTCTCCAGTCAAGCCGCGGAAGGTCGAGGACTTCGTTGATGCGGATACCGAGGCGTCCGCCCCATTACCCCGCGCTAACCGTGATCCGATCGACCACTTTCCCGCCCTGATTCAGCGGATGATGGTCAGGGTGTGGGTATAGGAGCCGTTTTCGTTACGGACGGTGGTGACTTCGCCGTCGATACCGACGTATTTACCCGTACCGCCAACGATGGCCCGCGTCACAGGCTGATCCGAGGGGAGCAGTTGGTCATTTTCGTAGTAGTAGCTCACTCCGAGGACGCTTATCTGACCATCGGGCAGATCAAAGACCGCCGTGACCATTCGCTCTTCACGATCTTTGCGCCATCCAGCGTTGGTTCCACCTACCTTGATTATTGAGCCCATGAAAGAACCGTAGGGTTTTCCATCCTTCTCGACCTGGGTCTCGAAAACGGTGGTGTCACCAGCGGTGCCAAGGGGATTCAACTCCAATGACGTGAGCTGGACTGAAGCACCATCGATCTGAGTCAGGACCAGTGTCTCGTTCGGAGGGCTGCAACCTGCCAACGTCACCACAATAGTGACGGCAAGAACTGCGGAGACAAATGCTGAAGGTGGCTTTTTTATGAAACTCATGATGGCTGCTCCCTCCGCAAACTTGGCGCCTGCGGGGAGCAACTACAAATTCAAATTGCGGGCCAATCGTTTGGCCAGCACAGCTCCGCTATGCAAACCACCTTCCATATAACCGGTGAAGAGAAGGCTGCTATATTCCCCGGCAAAAAAGAGACGGTCTTCGAAGCCCTGGGCGAGAAGCGGATAAACCGAGGTGACTTCCCCCGGGGAGGGAGCGGTGTAGCCGCACCGGGTCCATTTTTCACTGGGCCACCCCATGAACATACCCTCTTCAAAGTGCCGGCCAAAGCCGGGGTAGATGGCCCCGATTTGTTTTTCGAAAAACGCCTTGCGCGCCTCCGCCGGGACGTCGAGGCAATCCTGAGCGGCCTGTCCCCCGGAAAAGACGGTGAGGCAGGCCGGATCCTTCCCGTCCTGCGGTTGGGCATCCGTACCCTCCCAAGTGCAGCCGATCGGGGTGTCGGTGAGCGAATCGGGGTGCAATCCCTTGTCCGTCCAAAAAGGCCGGTCGACTTTGGCCAAGTATTTGATGGCTGGGCCGGTCGTCGGGCGATAGGCCGGAGGAAGCTCGGGCTCGACCTGAAAATGATCCCAGGTACTGGGAGGAGCGGTCAGGACGACCAGATCGGCTTCGTGCTTTTGGCCTGAAGCGGTGTGCACCGTGACACCGGCACCATGGCATTGGATAAGCGTCACGGGGGTGTTCAAATCGATGCGGTTTGATCCGATGCTCTCGGCAAGTTTGAAGGCCAGCGTTTGGTTGCCACCGACACAGCGATAGATTTCGGACTCGGTCCAGAAGACCTCGAAACCCCCTCCGGCAATGGTCGAGAGGCAGGCCAGATAACTGGCCTGCTCCGGCCAGGTGGCACCGTCATTGGCCAGCACGGTGAGGGCCGCGTGGCGCAGCCGTTCCCCGACATCCCAGCGGGCGGCTGCTTGGGAGAGGCTGGTTGCATCCCACTTGGCGGCCTGGGCCGACGCCCATGGCTGCTCGAGATTCACTTGGCGGGCGTCGGCGTTCATGAGCTGTAAGGTGCGATCCAAACCCTCCCACAACTTTTCCAGTTCCGTCCCGGAATACCGCGTGCCCCCCAACAGGATGGGCGATTCGTCATCATGGGGAGAGGTCATCTCGCGGAGTTCCAAGCCGAACAATTTTGCGTAAGCCATCCAGGTGGGATGGTTGGACCCGATCAGTTCCGCCCCACCTTCCACCACACTGCCCGGGATGAACTTATGGAGGGAAAGAACCCGCCCGCCGATGCGGTTGCGAGCTTCCAAGATGCGCACGTCCGCTCCGGCTTGCTGCAGTTGGTATCCACAGCTCAACCCTCCGAACCCCGCTCCGATCACGAGCACACGCGGACTCGCGGCGCGGCCGGCCGCCGGGCGTCCTCCGAGCATGAGCGCGGCTCCCGCGGCGAGTGTCGTCTTGAGAAACTGACGGCGGGTCGGGCCATCGGGAACAGCTCCAACTTGGCGGGCAATGGTTGAGACAAGCGAGGGTTTCATCGGTCCAGAGATTGTTAATTTTCCGATCGGGCGGTGTCAAAAAAATAGCCGACCGAGGGAAAGTATGGGGGAAGACACGGCGGGTCCCCCACCCGCCGGGTGACACCCTCAAACAGCCCGAAGCGCGATGTTCGGCCAGTTGGCCTCGTATTACCGGGAGCGGGTTTGGCGCCACCTCATCCACCCGAGCCCGCCGGCGACGGTCGTGAGGAGCAAGGCGCAGATCGATGGCTCGGGGACAGTGTAAATTTCGGCACTGCGGAGGAAGCCGGCGGCATCCTGCCCACCGACAATGAGGACATGACCGTCCTCGAGCAGGGTCTCGGTGTGGCGCCATCGCGCCGTATTCATGGAGCCGGTGGCGGAGAACAAGCCGCTGGCCGGATCATACAGCTCGGCCGAAGCGAGAGGGGTCTGCAAGTTATAGCCGCCGGCGATCAAAACCGTACCGTCGCCGAGGAGGGTCGCGGTTTGGCGTCCGCGCGCCTCCCCCATCGACCCGGTGCCCCCGAACAACCCGGAAGCAGTGTCATAAATTTCGGCCGAAGCCAGCGTCCCGTCCGTCCCGTTCTCATAGCCACCCGCGAGCAGCACCCCGCCCTCCGGCAAGAGAGTCGCCGTGGGGTAGCGCCGGGCCACCGACATGTCGCCGGTCGGCGCGAAAACGCCGGTGGAGGGTTGGTAAATTTCCGGGGTGTTGACGTAGGTTCCGTTGTAGCCGCCGGCGACCAGGACGGTGGCGTCCGGCAGCACCGTGGCGGTGTGGTTGCGGCGCGCCACGTCCATGGATCCGGTCAGCGAGAAGGTTCCGGACGCGGGGTCGTAAAGTTCGGCCGAGGCCAGAGGCGTTCCCGTGCTCGTGCCCTCGTAGCCCCCAGCAACCAGGACCCGACCGTTCCCGAGCAGTGTCACCGTCGGGTTCAGGCGTGAGGTAAGCAGCGATCCGGTCAAAGAAAATGTGCCGGTGGCCGGATTGAAAAGCTCCACCGAGGTGGTCGACACATTGTTGCTGTCCTCACCCCCGACAATGAGCACCCTGCCGTCGGGAAGCAGGGTGGCATTGGCGGCAAAGCGGGCCGTGCCCAGGGGGCCGGTCGGCAAAAAGGTGGCCGTGCGCGGATCATAAATCTCCGCCGTGCTGAGCGCCTGGAGCGAGGCATCGGCCCCTCCACAAACCAGCACCCGCCCATCGCCGAGCAAGGTCGCGGTATGCAGGGAGCGGGCGGAGGACATTCCTCCGGTCAGGGTGAAGGTGCCCGGAGCGGCCGCACCGGACGGCGGAAGAGCAACGAAGCCGAGAAAAAGAAGCAACAGGAACTGCGCCACGGTGTGCTCCCTACGGCCCGGAGAGCCGGAAAGCCAATCAAATCTGGCCTGGAGGAGGTAAACTCCGACCGGCCGGCGGGAGGATGGAGGGATCTGAGACTCGACCAAGATGCAAATTGACTTTTGGCCCGCGGCGCTCCAGGCTTGCCGACATGAAAGCATTCCAAACCACCCTCGCTCTCCTCGTCTTAGCCCTTACCCCCGTGATGTCCGCCTCGGAGAAGGTTATTGATAAGGACGGCTGCGTCGCCGGCCAACCCTGCAAGTGCAAGGATTGCGGTTACGTTTGCGGTTCGGACGCCTGCAAAGCGACCGCAGCCTGCAAAGACGACGCCTGCAGCAAGTCCTGAGGCCACCCGAAGGTGACCCCGCCCCCCCGCCCAACTGCGGGGTGATGACCTCCGTCCCCCCGGGCCGGAACATCGCGCGAAAACTATTTGCTTATCGGAAAAAAGGTGACAAAATTCAGCGTTATGAAATCACTGTTCACACTCGCCCTCACGGTCGTCTCCATGGTCGCTTTCGCCACCTCCACTTTCGCCGGCAGTTGCGGCGGATGCCCGGATGGGGAAAAGAAAGATGGTGCCAAGACCGAAGAAGGCGCCCAGAGCTAAGCTCTGCGCTTGAAAAATCACAGAAAGGCGGCCTTTTCGGCCGCCTTTCTTTTTTTGTCCGGGAAGGTGGCAAGCCCCGCGCCTTGCGGTATATTGGGGTGATGAAAACCTTGGCCGCCTTTCTCGGCGTGGGCATGATGACGGTGTCAGCCATGGCCACCGAAATTCCCGATTACAAAGTGCTGGTGACCGACGGGAAGTTCGAGGTGCGGGATTATCCGGCCCTCACTTTGGTCCGCACGGCTGCCGGCGAGGGAGATTTTATGCGCTTGTTCGGCTACATTTCGGGCGGGAACGAGGCGGACGAGAAGATTGCCATGACGGCGCCGGTGCTGATGAAGGACGAGGGCGGGGAAAGCGGCATGAGCTTTATTGTGCCGCGCGATGTGGCGGCGGGAAAAGTTCCGGCGCCCAAGGATGCTGCGGTTACGATGGACGACCTGCCGGCCGGACACTTTGCGGTTTACCGCTACTCGGGCGGGCGCAACCAAAGCAACGAGCAGGAGGCACTGGGCAAATTACGCGCCTGGGTCGAGAGCCGGCAACTCCAGGTGGAAGGTGAACCGCTCTTCGGCTATTACGATCCGCCGTGGATTCCCACCTTCCTGCGCCGCAACGAGGTGATGCTGCGGGTGGCGGGGACACAGCCTTGAGGGGTCGAGGCGGAGAAGCGGCGGTCTTGAGCACCGGGCCGGCCTTGGTTTAGGGTTTCCGGCTTATGGGACGTCAATGGTTGTTGGCCAAGCGCGAAGTTGCTTCGCTCCGGAAATCGCAAGCCACGGGCAAATTCATCCGGGAGATCACCATTGCGGCACGCCACGGCGGGGCGGATCCGGCGACCAACTCGCGGTTGACCGCGGCGTTGGAAAAGGCGCGGCGGGAAAGTGTACCCAAGGATGTCATCGAGCGGGCGATTGCCAAGGGTGCCGGGACCGGCAGCGACAAAGTCTCGCTCGAGCACATGACCTTCGAGGGTTACGCGCCGCACAAAGTTCCGGTCATCGTGGAAGTGTTCACCGACAACCACAATCGCACGGCCCCGGAAATCCGCGTGCTTTTCAAGAAGGGGCAACTTGGCGCCTCGGGGAGCAACAAGTTTCTTTTCGACCATGTCGGTCTCGTCGAGGCCTATGTGGCGAAGCCGGGAGTGGACCGGGAGGAAGCGGCGATCGAAGCGGGCGCCGACGAGGTGGAACCCCTCGCCCACGAGCAGAACGATGACATTCCGGCGGACGCAACCGGCGCGCGCTTCATCACGGACCGCACGAACACGCACGGGGTGGCCAAGTGGCTGACAGATAACGGATGGACCGTGGTGACGAGCGAGTTGGGATTTGTCCCCAAGCAGTGCCCGGAATTGTCCGCGGACCAAGGGTCGGAAGTCGGAGCGTTCCTGCAGGCGCTCGACGATCACGATGACGTGCACCGGGTCTGGGCCGCCGTGAGCTAGAGCTGCTGAGGGCGGCGGTCAGTCAGACAGAAGGCCGCGAGTCAAACCGGGGACCGCTCAGAGATGCCCGCGGGTCATGAGCGCGCCAGCCTTGGCCAGACCGCGGGGGGTGCCGAGGATTTCGGACAAGATGATGGCTTTGCGCTGGGCGGAGGAACCGGCGAGCAGGCCACGCACGTTGCCGCCTCGCCAAGCTTGGGGGGCGGCACCACCCATCGCGGCGAAAGCCGAGGCGAGTTGTTTTGTTTTCTCGTCGGGTTGCGCGCCGCGGGCGGGCGGATGCCAGGAGGCCGCCGCAGAAAGGGGTTTGGCCGCGACAGGCTTGGGCAATGGTGGAGGTGGGGGCGCTTCTTCGAGCGAGACGAATTCCTCTTCCGCCCAGACGGGAGGTTCGGCCACCACGGGACGGGGCGGTGGTTCGTCGGACGGCAAGCCGAGGGCGTCCATCAAATCCTTGAACGGGTCGCGCTCGGTGGCAACCCGGCGGGGAGCGGAGGTCGCCGGGGCGGGTGCGGGATGCGTGTAGACGTTGCGGCGCGTTTCCCGCCTCACCTCACGCTTTTCGACCCGGGCCGATTTGGCCGCCTCGCGTTTCTCGGCAGCCTTTTGCAGCAGCCAGTTGACCAGGCTGATCAACCCGATGACGACGAGGAGGACAAGTTGTTCCATGGCGGAACCGGATGAAGCGCTTTAGCGGGCCTCGGCGTCGCCGCGCTCGGAGCCGGCGATGGATTCGCGCATTTGCGAGTCGGCCTGGATGTTTTTCATCCGCATGTAATCCATGATCCCGAGGTTGCCGGAGCGGAAGGCTTTTGCCATGGCTTGCGGAATCTGGGCCTCGGCCTCGACCACCTTGGCCCGCATTTCCTGGGTCTTGGCCCGCATTTCACCTTCGAGGGCGACGGCGGCGGCGCGGCGAACTTCCGCCTTGGCCTGGGCCACCACCTTGTCGGCTTCGGCCTGCTCGCCCTGCAATTTGGCCCCGACATTTTCGCCGACGTCGATGTCGGCAATGTCGACGGAAAGGATTTCAAAGGCCGTGCCGCTATCGAGGCCCTTTTGCAGGACGGTTTTCGAAATGCGGTCGGGATTTTCCAAGACATCTTTGTAAGAAAGGGCCGAACCGATCGAGGTGACAATACCTTCGCCAACGCGGGCGATGATCGTTTCCTCGGTGGCACCGCCGACGAAGCGGTCAAGGTTCGAGCGGACGGTGACCCGTGCTTTGACTTTGACCCCGATGCCGTCGCGGGCCACGGCGTCGATCGTCGAGCGGCCGGAGCCCGGAGCGGGGCAGTCGATGACTTTCGGGTTGATGCTGGTGCGCACGGCCTCAAGGACGGTCTTACTCGTGCCTTTGATCGCCAGATCAATGGCGCAGGCGCGGTTGAAGTCGAGTTTGATCCCGGCTTTGTCCGCCGCAATGAGAGCCAGCACGACGGAATCCACGCTGCCGCCGGCCAGGTAGTGGGCTTCGAGTTCGTCGGCATTGAGCGGGATGCCCGCTTTGACCGCGGTGATGCGGCTGTCGACAATGAGGCCGAGCGGCACGCGGCGCAGGCGCATGCCAATCAGGCTGGCAAAGGAAACCGGGGCGTCCGCGACCTTGGCCCGCAGCCAGATGCCGAAAAAATTGAAGAGAACAATGAGGAGAACAAGACCGAGAACGACGGCCAGTCCGGTAACGATGTAAATGAAGAGCGATCCCATAGGACAACCCTAGGCGGTTCGGGGCGTGGACTCCACACCATCTTTTCGCCGCACGACGACCCGCATGCCATCGGCCGCGATGACCACGACCTGTTCGCCCGACTCCAGGAAGTCGCCAACTGCCGTGACATCAACGCGTTTCCCGTTGATTTGCGCCGTGCCGGAGGGACGCAGGGGCGTGAGGGCTTCGCCGGTACCCCCGATCATCGTCTGGTGAGCCGCAGCGGTGAGGTCGGCCGGCTGGCGCGTCTGGAGCATGAGGCGGCGCCCGATGAAGGTGCGCGGGAAGATGTTGAGCCAAACGATGAATCCGACAAAGCTGAGGCCTCCGACCAAAAAAGCCGCGAGCACGCCGGCCGAGGTGCCGTATTGGGAAAAAACCAAGACGACCGAGGCCATGAGGCAGAGCAATCCGATCGTCCCGAGAATGAGCCCGGGCAGGAACACTTCGGCCGCGACGAGGGCAAACCCGACGACAAAGAACACGATGATGAGGGATGAGCTTTCGGGCATGGTTAGTTGCGGGGTGCCACTTGCTCCGGACGCCCGATGAAAAAAGCACTGATGCTGTCGCCGACGCGCACCGCGGTGTTCGTGGTGGCATCCCAAGACTTCTCACCCCAACGGCTGACGTGGCCGACCAGTCCCCCGCCCTCCACCCAACGGTCACCGAAGGTGCCGCCGGTGGGAGCCGATGGAGAGGTCACCGGACCGGTCGCGGTGGCGGCAGGCCCGGCGGCCGCCGCTTGGGGCGCGCGAAGGCGGGAGACAATGCCGCCATTTTTCGCGGAGACTTCCATCTTGCCGACTTCAAGGCCGGCTGTGTCATAAAGCTGCACCAGCCAAACCGGCGCGCCCTGGGAGTTTTGCAGCAGGTAGTTGAGGAAGTAGAAACCGACTTTGGCGGCGGCCGCCTGCTTGTTCGCCGCGGCGAAGGCGCCGCTCGAATCCAGATTGAGCGAGCCCGAACCCATGACCGAAGGCTTGCCGGACCCGGCGGCACGCACCGGCGTGCGTTCGCTGGTGACACCCTGCGCGGTCACGGCGAACTCGCGCACCCCGCCGCGCGCATTTTCATCGCGAAAGGTGAGCAACCAACGCACGGGCTGCGGATCGCCGTCGACCCCGCGCATTTCGACCAGCCGATCCAGCCAGCCCCCGCCTTTTTCGCGCTCCACGGTGCGCAGAGCTTGGTAAGCGGTAAGTTGGGCACTTTGCCCCGAGGCCGGCACCATGAGCACCGTGAGCAGCACCGCAGCAAGGAGAAGAGCGGTCGTGAGTTTCATTGCCTGTCATTAAGGACCCGATCGCGGCAGTTTTCCAGCGCGGAAAAACGGGACTCCGGCGCGGGGCCGGACTCAAGCCCGCAGACGTGCCTTCTCGCCGGGCGGCAAAAAGGCGATCTCCCAGGCATTTTCCAGGGCCTGCACAATCTGGGCTTCATCCAAGCCCGCCGCGGGCGCGGCGACGTCGAGTTCATGACGTAAATCGATGCCGCTGATGCCGGGATCGTCCGTATTGATTGTGGCGAGGAGACCGGCCTGGAGAAACTTTTTCAGCGGATGGGCGGCATAGTCCGGCACCGTGCTGGTTTGCACATTGCTGGTCAAATTGGCCTCGATGCCGATGCGGCGTTGGAGCAGCAGGTCCATCACGGCGGGATCCTCGGCGGCGCGCACGGCATGCCCGATACGCGTCGCGCCCAGTTGATCGATCGCGGTGACAATGCTCTCTGCTCCGGCCGCTTCCCCGGCATGCACGGTGACCTGCCAACCGGCGTCGCGGGCCTCTTGAAAGTGCCCGACAAAAAGTTCGCCCGGCCAGTTGCCTTCGTCCCCGGCCAGATCGAGCGCGACGATTTCCTCCCGGTGGTCGAGGAGGGCCCGGAGTTCGCGCCGGGCGCGGGTCGGACCGTAGGTCCGGGTGAGGATGCCGATAAGGTTGGCCTTCACCCCGGTGGCGGCTTCGCCCTCGCGCACGCCCTCGATCACCGCAGCGGTGACTTTGGAAGGATCGAGATTGTAGGCGTCGGCCATGAAGAGCGGACTGAACCGCAACTCGAGGTAACGGATCCCCTCGCCTTGCGCATCCTCCACATTTTCGCGGGCCACCCGCCGGCAGGCGTCATAATCGGCCAGCACCGCGGTCATCCACCGGAACTTGGCCAGGAACTCGACCAGACCGGGCTGCGGCGTGCTGACCACGACATGCGGCTTAAGTTCCTCGAGGGTGTCCCCGGGCAACGGGATGCCATGCTGCCGGCCGAGGTCGAGGATGGTGGCCAGGCGGATACTGCCATCGAGATGGCGGTGGAGATCGATCAGGGGCGGGCGGGCAGGCATGAGCAACGCCATGGTTTGTTCTCCGCCGCGGGGCGACAAGGCGAATTATTTAGCGCACGACTTCGTCGAGGGCTTGCTCCACGTTGCCGAACTCGTAGGGGTAACCGCGTTCTTCCGCCACGGCCGGACGCACGCGCGAACTGTCGAGGAGGAGGGAGGACATGGCGCCGAGGAGCGTGCGGAGGACGAAAGCCGGCGCGGGCAGGATGGCCGGGCGGTGGACCGCGCGGGCCAGCAGGCGGGTGAAACCGGCATTGGTCACCGGGCGGGGCATCACGGCGTTGACCGGACCAACCAATCCCTCCTGCCCGATCGCCCACATAGCGAGCCCGGCAATATCGTCGAGGTGAATGCACGACATCCATTGCCGCCCGGAGCCAAGACGCCCGCCGAGCCCGGCGCGGAAGACGGGAAGAAGGCGTTGCATTGTGCCGCCCCCACGGCCGAGGACGAGTCCGATCCGCAGGATGACAACGCGGGCGTTCCGCACTTCCATAGCTTCCCTCTCCCAGGCGCGGCAGACCTCGGCGAGGAAGCCGCGGCCGGGCGGGGCATCTTCCGTCACCTCGCGGTCGCCCGTGTCGCCGTAGTAACCGATGCCCGAACTGCTGACCAGCACCCTGGGCGGGTGGGCGGCGCGGGCGAAACCCTCGGCCACCGAGCGCGTGCCCATCACGCGGCTGTCCATGATACGACGGCGCTTTTCGGGTGTCCAACGACCGACCACCGGTTCGCCGGCAAGGTGCAGGACGGCATCAAGTCCGTCGACGTCGGCCGGTTCACCCGGCACGAGACGGCGGGTGCGCGCGTCGCGCGGTTGGCGGGAGAATGGGACGACTTCCCATCCCCTCGCCGCGGCCAGCCGGGCCACTTGCCCGCCGATGAATCCCGAGGCCCCTGTGATCCCGAGGCGCATGGTCAAAAGGTGCGGTGCATCCAGTTGTAAGGAAAGCGGTTGCCCGGGCAGTCGGTCGGCTTTGGATTGATTTCGCGGTGCGCCTTGACGATGAGCACGCGTCCTTTGCTCCGGCCGACGCGCTTGCGGAGGTATTTGATCAGCTCCTCCAGCGCGGCCAACTGCGCTTTGGTCGGAAGATCGCGGTTGTAGTCGCCGACAAAACAGATGCCGATGCCGATGTTGTTGAGGTAGTCGCTGGCCACGTGCCCGCCGTTGATCTGGGCGGTCCAGCGCGGACCAATTTCGATCTCGCCGTCGCCGGACGAAGTGCCGTTGCCTATGACAAAGTGGTAGGCCAGCCCGTTCTTCATTTTGCGGACGTTTTTGTGGTAATTGGCGAAAATGCGCGCGTTGCCTTGCCGCGTGCCGCTGTTGTGTACGATGACGTATTGCCAGCGTCCGCGCTTGACCGGAGCGCGGTCGATGGCGGCGCGTACGTTGCGCGTGAGATACTGGTGACGCGGACCGCCGCCCCACCCGAACCAACCCCGGCGCTCGCGCTCCGGGACCGGCGCCATTCCCTGGTCATCCTCCTGCCCGGACTTCTCGATCACGATGGGCGCGGCGGGAACCTCTTCCGCGGACTCACGTCCGGCTCGAGGGGTGGGTGCGGGCCGGGGCGGCGGGAGCTTGATCACGTCGGACGAAGCGTCTTGGGCCGGAGGCAAAACAAGATCCTCGCCGCGCCCGCCCGCGGCCGGCGGGGGTGTCGCGCGGGGAGCCAGCGGGGTGGCTTTGGCTTTCGGCGTGGCCCGCGGCTCGGGCGTCGGCTTCGGACGGAGTTTGGGTGAAGGGGTCGAGCGAGGTGGCGGGAGCGTGATCGGCTGGAGGGGTTGCTCGACGGATTCTTCCACCGGCCGCGGGCGCGGTTGCGGGCGGACGGGTGGCCGCGCCGGGGTGGCGGCGGGAACCGGTTCGATCGACTCGCGAGCCTTGAGGAAGAGATCGCGCTTGCGTTGCTCTTCCGCGGAAATTTGCGCCGGGGCCATGTACGCCGCAAGAAGCGAGAGCCCGAGGGTGATAAGTAAAGCGGGCGCGACACGCACGGAGAGAAGCTAATGGCGCGACTGGCGGAAGTTCAACCCGATTGCGACCCGGACCGGGCATAGGCAACCCGCACGAGATAAAGACCGTCGGACGGCGCAACGATGCGCGGCAGGTCCGTTTCCTTGCCGGCGAGGCGGGCCCGGAGGTCGGCCTCCGTGGCCTTGCCCTGCGCGACGCGGACCATGGCGGCGGCCAACATGCGGACCATGCGGTAAAGAAAACCGTCGCCTTCGAAGCACAAGCGGATGACGGGCCCTTTGCCCGAGACGCTGATGCGGCGGAGATAGCGCCGGGCATCCTTGACCGGCGTGCCGCGGTTGGCCGCGAATCCGCTGAAGTCATGGCGGCCGGCGAGGATCTTAGCCGCCCGACGCAGCGCAGCGGGATCAGGAGGAGGCATGACGTGCCAAGCGCGCGCGGCCCAATGCGGCGGAAGAACCGGACCGGTCCAGAGCAGGTAGTCGTAAATTTTTCCGCTGGCGGAATAACGGGCGTGGAAATCGTCCTTGGCCCGCGTGCAACTCATCACGCGGATGGAAGGGGCCAGGGTGGCGTTGAGCGCGCGTTGCCAGAAGGCAGGCTCCGGGCGTTGATCGGGAACATCGGCGTGGGCGACCTGGCCGAGGGCATGAACCCCAGCGTCGGTGCGGCCGGAGCCATGGACGTGGACTTTATGGCCGCCGGCCAGACGGGTGAGAGCTTCCTGCAAGACGTCCTGCACGGCGCCCCCGCCGGCCTGACTTTGCCAACCGCGGAAGGCGGCGCCATCGTAGGCCAAGGTCAACTTAAGTCGCATGGGGCGCGGTCGAGCCAACTCTGCAGGAGAATTTGCGCGGCCACCTGATCCACCACCCCGCGCTGGTCGCGCGCTTTGCGCCCGCTTTCACGCAGGGCGCGCTGGGCGGCCACGGTGGTCAGCCGCTCGTCCCACAAGTCCACCGGGCAGGCCACACGGGCCCGGAGATTTTCGGCGAAAGTGCGCGCGTTTTCGGCCGCGGGGCCGTAAGTGCCGTTCATGTTGCGGGGCAGGCCGACGAGGATGCGCCCGGGCTGGATTTCCCCCGCCGCTGCCACGACCGCCTCAAGGGTGGCGTCGCCGCCGGGCAATGTTTTCCACGGCTGCGCGAGCATGCCGAGTTCGTCGCTCACCGCAATGCCGGTGCGCGCGGTGCCGAGGTCGACCGCCATGGTACGGCTCATGAGAGGAGTCGGGGTCACTGCAATTCCGCCGGGATGTGCGGGATGAGTTTTTTGATGTTTTCGGCCTCGCTGCGGTGGCAGACGAGGAGGGCGTCACCGGTGTCGATGACGATGAGGTCCTGCACCCCGACCAGCGCGACGTGCTTCTTCCCGCCCGAGAAAACGATGTTGTCCGAGGCATCGCGGGTGGTGAGCGGGCAGTTGGCGGCGTTGTCGCCTTCGTGGACGGCCAAGTATTTGGCCACCGCGACCCAACTGCCGACATCGTCCCAGTCAAAACCGGACTCTAACTCGAGCACCCGGGACGCCTTTTCCATGATGGCATAGTCGACGGAGATTTTGGGCAGGAGGGGAAAGTCGGAGGCGAGCAAGGCCGTCAGGTCGTCGGCCGTGCGCATGCGGGAGACAAAGGCGGCCAACTCGGGCGCGTGCTTGGTCAGTTCGCCCATGATGGCGGGGATCGACCAGATGAACATTCCGGCATTCCACCGGAAATTACCCTGCTTGAAGAAGGACTCGGCCAGGGCGGCATCGGGTTTTTCCCGGAAGCGTTTCACCTCGTAAATGGCGGGCTCGCCGTCGGAGACGCGGTTGCCCTGCTCAATGTAGCCGAAGCCGGGACAGGCCCACGTCGGCTTGATCCCGATGGTCAACAATGCGCCGGAGTCGGCGGCCGCACGCGCGCCGGCCAGCAAATCGCGGCGGAAGGTTGCCGTATCCTTGATCAGGTGGTCGGCGGGCAACACGGCCATGACCGCGTGAGGGTCGCGCCGCAGGATGAGACCGACACCGAGGGCAACCGCCGGTGCGGTATCGCGCTTGGCGGGCTCGGCGACAATGTTCTCCGCGGGCAGACCGGGACAAGCGGCACGGACGGCCTCCTCCTGCTCGCGGTTGGTCAGGACAAAGACCCGTTCGGGAGGAACGGCCGTGCCGAGACGGGCAATGGTTTCCTCCAGCATGGTGTGGTCGGAAAAAAGTTTGAGCAGTTGCTTCGGACGCACGCGGCGGCTGTAGGGCCAGAATCGCTCGCCGCTACCGCCGGCGAGAATGAGGGCATAGAGGTTGTCGGCCATGGGGGGATGAGACGATTTTGCCGCGCCGGGTGCAATCCCCGACCAAAGAATTCTGCCGGTTGCAGTTGCCAGAAGCCGGCATCTGGAGTAAGGGACGTGGGAAATGGCAAATATTCTCGATAGGTTTTCGCGCAATCTTTCGGCCACCTCCTTGGCCGCCGCGGCTGAAATGGCCGTCGGCGCGGGAGCAGGACTGCTGGTCGCCGACCAACTCGGCAAGGGCGCCCGGCAGCGACTGGGGGTTGTCGTGCTGCTGGCCGGACTGGCGGCCACCATTCCCCTGCTCATCGGCGCGGGGGTGCGGGTCAACCGCGAATTGGGCGAAGGGCGCCGCACACGCCGCCGCCTCGAGACGATCCGGCACGACTCCGGGTTTGCCGAAGACGGCGAGTTCTATTGAGCCGCCCGCCGCTCGTCCTGGCTTCGGCTTCGCCGCGGCGGAGCGAATTGTTGCGGTCCGCCGGCATCCACTTTTCGGTCGACCCCGCGGAGGGCGCGGAAGACGACGACCATGCTCTGGGGCTGGCCATGCTGGTCGCGACCAATGCCCGGTCCAAGGCGCTCGAAGTCGCGGCGCGGCACCCGCACGCGGTGGTACTTGGGGCCGACACCCTCGTCTGGCTCGGAGGCCGCGCGCTGGGCAAGCCGGCCGACCATGACCAAGCCCGTGCCATGCTGCGGGAGTTGTCCGGACGGACGCACGAGGTGGCCACGGGCGTGCACCTGGTCAGGATGGCATCACGGCAAGAGGTGGAGTTCCACGAGGTGACCCGGGTACGCTTCCGTCCCTTTGGCCAAGAAGTGATCGAGGAATACCTCGCCACGGTCGATGTGCTCGACAAGGCCGGAGCCTATGCGCTGCAGGAACGCGGCGAAATGCTGGTCGAGTCGGTGGAGGGCTGCCGTTTGAACGTGGTGGGACTCCCCCTGGAGCGAACCCTCGCCGCGCTGCAGCACCACTTCGCGGGGTAGAGCGTCTTTATTCCTCGGAACCGGAGGGACGGTCGAAGGCGGCGTTTTCGAAACGCGTGTATTCCTTGATGAAGGTGAGCGGTATTTCGCCGATCGGCCCGTTGCGTTGCTTGGCGATGAGAAGTTCGGCTTTGCCGGCCAGCTCCGACCTCGCGTCCTCGTCCTCTTCGTAAACTTCCGGGCGCACCAGAAGGGCCACGACGTCCGCATCCTGTTCGAGGGAGCCGGATTCGCGCAGGTCGGACATGCGGGGCTTGCCCCCCCCGCGCTGCTCGGGTTGCCGGTTGAGCTGGGCCAGGACGATGATCGGGATCTCGAGTTCCTTGGCCAAGGCCTTGATGCCGGAGGAAATTTCGGCAATTTCGATTTGGCGGTTGTCCTGTCCGCGGCGGGAGGTCGAGCGGCACAACTGGAGGTAGTCGATGGCGATCAATTCGATGCGGTGACGGTCCCGCATGCGACGCGCTTTGGCCCGCAATTCGAGGATGGTAAGGCTCGCCGTGTCGTCGATGAAAATGCTGCTTTCGCTCAGGGCCGCGGCCGCGTCGTTCAGCTTCCCGTGTTCGGCGCGAGCCAGCATGCCGGAACGGATTTTCTTCATGTTGACGCGCGCGCGGGAGCAGAGCATGCGCTGCACGAGTTGTTGCGTGCTCATCTCCAAGCTGAAGACACCGACCGGTTTCGGTTCCTCCAGGTTGAGGGCGACGTGTTCGACGATGTTCATGGCCAGGGCGGTTTTGCCCATCGATGGACGCGCCGCGACGATGATCATCTCGCCGGGATGTAGACCGTCAGTCATCTGGTCGAAAATGGTGAATCCGGTGGCCAGCCCGCTAATTCGCCCCCGCTGTTGATACATTTTCTCGATGTTTTCCAGCGCGGCAAAGACTTCGTCACGCATGTCGGGCGCCGTCTTGCGGAAGCGGGTTTCCCCGATGGTGAAAATCTCGCGCTCCACGTCATCAAGCAATTGCGGAACATCCCCTTGCTCCTCGTAACAACGGGCCGCGGACGAAGTGCAGGCCGTGATCATGCGGCGCAGGAGGGACTTCTCCAACACGATGTCGAGATAGTGCGGGGCATTGGCCGCAGTGGGCACGAAGCCGAACAATTCGGTGACCGCCCCGGGGCCACCCACGGCGTCGAGAACGTTGAGATCGCGCAGGCGGTTGGTCAGCGTGATCACGTCGATCTGCTGGTTGGCGGACCACATCTCGACCAGCACCCGGAAGATGGTGCCGTGGGCCGGGGAGTAGAATGCCTCCTCAGTGATCTGCTCGGCGCAATCGTTGAGCACCTCGCGCGGCGAAAGAAGGATGGACCCGAGAAGTCCCCTCTCCGCCTCGACATTCTGCGGCAGCGTGCGATGCGCATCGGGCGCGGCACCCGGCGCTTTGGCAGCGCCGTTGCGGCGCGGCGCCGGTGTACGGCGGGCGGCGGGCGCTGTCAGATCAACCGGCGGAGTCATGCGAGCGGTCATTGTGGGACCGGCATGCCTGACCGGTCAAATGCGGACCGTCCATGCGGCCAAAAAAGACAAGACCCGACGGCGAACAACCCTCCCAACAACCTGTGAACAAGTCAGGCGCCGGTCTCTTCTTCGCGGCGGGCCGTGCGGCCACGCGGACGCGATCCGCCCTCGTGGTCGCCGTCATCTTCAGCCGCGGCGGTGGCTTTGGCGTTCTTCGCGGTGACGGTGAGTTTCAGGCCGGCCTGGACGTCGGAATGAAGGCGGACGTTGACCGTGAACTCGCCGGTTTCTTTGATCGGACGTTCCAACGCGATGCGATGGCGGTCGATTTCCTGGCCGGATTCCGCCTTGACGCGGTCGGCGATGTCCTTGGCCGTGATGGCGCCAAAGGCCTTGCCGCTTTCGCCGGTCTCAAGAACGAAGGAAAGTTTCAACTTGCCGAGGCGCTTGGCGAGATTGTTGGCCTCGTTTAGCTCCGTTGCTTCGCGCTCGGCGCGGCGGGCTTTGAGCGTATCGGTCATGCGCAACGATGCCGGCGTGACCTCGTGGGCCATGCCGCGGGGGATGAGAAAATTGCGTGCGTAGCCGCGGCGAACTTTGACCACATCGGCCTCGGCGCCGAGGCTCGGGATGTGCGCGGTTAGGATTACTTCGGTGTTGGACATAAGCCGGTTGGAATAAAGACGAAGGGAGATAGTGGCCCGGGGCCGGGGAGGATGTCAATCCCCCTTCGGTCTGCCCGCCATATGGACAGGCTGAAAGAGTTCCACCTGCAGGCGTGCCGTAAGGTCATCCACCCGGTCCAAGGGGGCGAGCGGACCACAGTCATCGAGCCAGTCCACGCGCACCTGAGACCCGGGCTGCAGGGCGGATTCGGGAGGATTGTTCGCGCGGCAGCCGGGCCACCAAACGGTGACCGGAGCACAGACCTCGGACAAACGCGGGAGGGCGGCGGTCTGGAAACGGCCCGAAAGAATGCGTTGCACGGCCAAACCGGCACCATATTGCCGGGCAAAGGATGAATAGACCGACACGGGTTCGGCCAGGTCGAGGTCACCGGCATCGCTGCGGCGCCCGTTGAGCCAGCGCTCGATGCAGGCCGGGCGGGCCAGATAGTTCGCGTAAATCCAACGCCGCCCGGAACGGGTCCAAGCCGCAGCGCGCACCGGGGCGGGAGCCCAAGGTTGGAGCCAGTGGTCCGTGCCGGCGGGATGGAAGAAGATGAGCCGGGCGACAAATTCCGGATGCTGCGCGGCGGCCAGGCAGGCCAAAGCGGCACCGATGCCCGAAGCGACAATCACCGGCCTTTTGCCGCCGCAGGTGGCGCGGCAAAATTCATGGAGGCAACGTGCATAATCTTCGGCCCGGAGCGGACGGTCCGGACGCTCGCTCTCGCCGAAGCCAACCCAGTCGGGCGCAAGTACGCGGTGGCTGGAAGCAAAAAGCGGATAGATTTTGGACCACTCGTACGAGGCGGCACCCGGAAAAAAATCGTGCAGAAAGACCAGCGGTTCCCCCTCGCCGCTCATGTGATAAACAACTTGTCCGCGCGTGGTGCGCTGCACGCGGCGCGCAAAGACGGCAGGTGAAATGATGTCCGGCAACGAGGGTTGGGGCAACGGGCGCAGGCCCCGGCGCAAGGTGACCACCGCGGCCCCGAGCAAACCTGCTCCGAGTCCCATCCCGAGGCTTTTTTTCCAGAATTCCGCCATACCGACCGCTGAAACTATCGCGCGCACCGCATTTGACAATGCATCGGTCGCTTGCCGCGGTCCGGCCCGCGGAGCAAAATGGAGAGAATGAACAAGCGCTACCGCCCGAACGTCGCCGCGATCCTGCAAAGGTCCGACGGCCTCGTCCTCATCGGGCAGCGCACAGATTTTCCCGAAAGCTGGCAGTTCCCCCAGGGGGGAGTCGACCGGGGTGAGTCACCGGAGGAAGCGCTCTGCCGGGAGGTCTCCGAAGAAGTCGGGATCGCCGCCGATGCCTACCGGATCACCGCGCGGAGCGGTCCGCACCGATACGATTTTCCGGCCGGCCCTGACCGCCGCGGGTTCGACGGGCAGGAGCAGTTCTATTTCCTTTGTTCTTTGCCAGCGGCAACTCCTCCTGAGCCGGACCTCAGCGGGACCTGCGGGGAATTTTCCGCCCTTCGCTGGGTGGACGTGTACGACTTTCCCGTCCATTTGGCACCCAAGATGAAGCAGGAGGTTTACCGCGCCGTTTTGCGGCAGCTGTTCCCCGGGAAACCGGGGAATCCGATTGACTCGCCTTAAGCCCTTGCTAATTTATTTCTTAAGCGGTTCGGATGCCGAGACCATCTCAGCCGGACGGGATCGGCCCTGCGACCTCCCCTCCGCGGGTCGCGCCTCCGAACCAAGCATCAAGCAACGCGCGCTCCACTCATCATGCCCATTCCATCCAAACCCGCCGTGTTGAACCGCTTCCGGTGGAAGTTGGCCGACCTGCAGCCCGGTTTGGTGCCGGTCCCCGCGCCCTTCAATTTGCGGCCGGCGGGTGAGCAGGAATTGGACTTTGCCGTGCGGGTGGTTCAAGCCAGCTACGATTTGGATCCGGACTGGAGCGGGTGCGCAAAGCACATCATCAAAACCATACTGCCGGGCCTGCGCCGGACCTTCGAGGGCGAAGCGACCTGTCTTTTCGTCCTCCACGGGAACCGCGTCATTGCCGCTTCCGCCTACGATCCGGAACCGGCGGACGGGATTCATCTCGTCACGGGTCCATGCGTGTTCATCGAATACCGCAACCGCGGCATCGGCGGCGCCTTGCTCCATGCCACCTTGGAAACATTGCGCGCGCGCGGCCTGACCGAAGCCGTCGGTCTGGCCCGCCCCGGCACCCCGTCGGCCAAATTTTTCTGCAGCAAATTCGGCGGCCAACAACTCATGGCACCCGTCCCGCTCGCCCAACCAGCGGGCGCGGAAACGGCGGTCGCCGCCTGAGGCGGGACGCGCCCTTGCGCGCGGGACCATGACGTGGTGCAGTACCCGCCGTGCTTGAACTTCTTTTCATCATCGCTTTTTTCGCCTGGTTGGCGATCACCGTCCTGCAGTATCTGGCCGGATTGGCCGCTGCCCCGACCCTTTTGGTTGCCGCACTGGCGGTGCCGGTCTGCGCGTTGTGGCGGAGTCGTATCCTCATGCGCCGCGCGCACCTGGGATTCGCCTCGGCACGTCGACGCCCGCTGCCGCCGGAGCGATTCTACTGGCCATCCGCACGCCGGCGTCTGGGGCGGAGGATTGGCCTGGCCGGTCTGGTCGCTTTGGTCGCATGGCCGGCGGCCATCGCTTGGCCGGCACGCTGGTCGGTTGCCGCCGAATCGGTCGCGGGTTGGGCGGCGGGCGTGGCGGCCATCGCCTCACTGGCCGAACTGGCCGCTACGGTCTGGCTTTACGTTCGCGCGTCCCAGCTTTTCGACAACCTCGCTCCCACGGCCCTTGGGTGGTTGCGGGTCGGGCTCTATCGCCTCTCGGACAACCACGAATTCCTCGGTGAGGAACCCTTACCGCGGGGCAAGCGCGTGCGCGAATCGGTTTATTGACCGATCGGCGGCACCTGACGGACTCTCGCCTCCCCGGCCTCGAGGCCCAGAGCGAGGCGGACCACCTGCAGGAAGTTGTCCGGAGGATCAGTGAAAGACAGGTCCAGCGAGCCCACGCGGCCGGAGGGAGCACGCAAACCGAGTTGGTCGAGACGGCGCGCCACGGTGCGGGCGCAGTTCGCGGCGGAGTCCACCAAGGTGATGGCCGGACCCGCCGCCCGCGCCAGAGCGGTGGCCAGCAAGGGGTAATGCGTGCACCCCATGACCAGCGCGTCGGCGTCGCCCGCCCGCAGTGCGGCCACATAGCGGTGGAGCACGGCATCGGTCAGTGCGTCCTCGAAGAGTCCCTCCTCGACCAGCGGGACAAGCAGCGGACAAGCCAAGCTGGTGACACGAATGCCGGGCCGGGCCGCCTGCAAGGCATGGGCGTAGGCCCCGCTGCCGATCGTGGCCTTCGTGCCGAGCACGGCAACGTGGCCGGTCACGGTGGCCGCCAAGGCGGCCTCCACCCCGGGTTCAATCACTCCCTCGACCGGAACGCTGAGCACTTCCCGGAGTCGCGGCAGGCCCAGGGCCGAAGCCGTATTGCAGGCGACCACCACCATTTTCGCACCCTCCCCGACGAGCAGGGCGGCGATTTCCTCGCTGTAACGTTCGATCGTGGCGCGCGATTTTCCGCCGTAAGGGACCCGTGCGGTGTCACCAAGATAGACAATATCTTCGCCGGGTAATTCGCGGCGCAGGGCGCTGACCACCGTGAGCCCGCCGATCCCGGAATCAAAAACGGCGATCGGGCTTTTTGCCGTGGTGGTGGACGACTGCATCAATACTGCTGGCCCTGCTGCTGGTTGCCGAGCACGTCGAAAGCCAGTGGTAGATTGATGTTCGGCGCGTCCTTGAGAGTCACCATGAGGAGCACGCCCACACCGACCTCGCCGCTCGTCTGGTTGTTGAAGGTCGCGCTGTTGTCCGTGATGAGAAAACCGGCCGAGATGAGCCAGGAGCTCAAGTCGCGGTGGACCATGTACCGCTGGATATCCCATGTACCGAAGGTCACGTCATAGCGCGTTGCCGCACTGACCGACCAGTTGTCATCGACCCGCCAGTAGCCCCCGGCGGAAGCTTGGCTGTCGTCTTGGAAATACGGGCTGCTTTCGATGAAGCGCTGGGAGACAAAGAACGAAAAATCCTCGACCGGCTGCCAATTGAGGTAGGAATTCACGTCGGTGAAGCCTCCGTCGGAGATGGGCAACTGCGTGGTGGCTCCCGCGGTGAACCACGGAACCGGGGAAAAGGCGAAGTTGTTGTAGAAGTTGGAGAATTCACCCGGGTCGTCGAGGTAGGGATTGTCGAAATTCACATCGAGAAAAGTTTCCAGGGCGAACCACTCGTGATTGCCGTCATCGCGACGGGTGACCAGACGATTGCGGACGCCGACGCGGATCAAATTGGATGTGTCGATGCCGTCGATCATGTTGAACTGCGGGAAGTTCAGCGACGGGAGCTGGGCCGAGGGCACAACGCGGTCGAACTGCAAGATTTGATCGGGCGCCAGGCCCGCGTTGTTGACGTAAGCGTAGTTGGCGAACGGCTGGATGACGTGGAGAAGGCCGTCGAGGCCCAGGAAGGTGGATTGCACCTGCTCGAACCGCGCCGAGAGTTTGAACGAGCCCTCGAGCCCGGCATTCATGACCGGACGGAAAGTGCTGTTGTTGTAGTCGTTGCCGGGCAAGGCGATATAACCCGGGGAATTCGGGTCGGAATCTCCCGTACGGCTGTAGTACGTCCCGCGGAAACCGACCCGCGGAGTGAGCGAGAGCCAGCCGAAGTAGGTCTTTGGGTAGGACAGCTGGTGAAAAGTGTCGAAGCGGAAGGCCGAGTAATTGTTCAGCCCTGTGGTATCGGAAAGGACGTCGGGGTTAAAAACAGAGTCCTGCAACTGCGTGATGTAATCGGGTGTCTCGCCGCTGGGAAAGTTGCGCTGCAAGTAGCCGCCTCTGGTCGAGCCGTCGTAAAAAATGGGCAATCCGAAAAGCGGAGCCTGCTTGGCTGTCCAACTCAACTCCGGCAACCTGGAAGTCACCTCCTGCCAATTGTTCATCTGCCAGCGGGCCAGAAGGTTGACCTGGAAGTTTTCGGTCAGCCAGTTGAACGAGGTGTTGTTGTCCGGTTGGGGATCGACCGCAAACTCGGCCGGGAAGAAGTCCTGCAGAAAATAGTCGTCGCTGATGCTGTTGATGTCCGTGGTGGCATAAATGTTCTCATCGACGACCAGACGGTTCTTGAACGAGACAATCCAGCGATCGCGGCCCGGCGGGTTGGTGCGCGGGAAGGCGGTGTCGTTGCTCCCCGGATTGTTGTCGTCGGCGTAGTAGGCGCGGAACTTGCCATTGCTCGTGTCGTTCGGCCCGTAAGCTCCGTCCAAGTCGATGCCGAAAGCCGCCCCGCGTTCGGTCCGGTAATCGAATTTGGCCAAGGCATCGACTTTTTCGGTCACGGGAAAGCGGTAGCCCAGAAGAAGAAATCCGCCCCAGGTGGAATTGTAGCCGGGCTGGATGTCCAAACCCGCCTCGCCGAGCGGCGCATAAAGGTAGGGGAACCAGAAGACCGGGGTCTGGCCGACATACATGGTCGCATTGGTCAGAATCACGCGGTCGTCGGGATAAATCCGGGCGCCTCCCGCCCGCAGTTGGTAGTCCGGCTTGGAACTGTCGCTCGTGGTCAGACTAAGAGCCTGCGCTTGGAACTGCCGGAGGGTCGGCGCCCGCAAGCTCACCGCGGTAAACTTGTAAACCTGGTCACCCCCCTCGAAATCCAGCGCCTCGATTTGCCGCTTCTCCAAATTGTAAACCGCACGCTGCCCGTTGAGAATTTGGCCCTCATGGTAAATGCGCACGTTGCCCATAAGGAGCACCTCCCGGGTCTCCGGATTGTACTCGGCATAGTCGCAGTAAATATCCGTCCCCCGGAAATGGATCTGCACATTGTCCTCCGCCACCGCCACGCCGCCCTCGAAGCGGGTGCCACCATCCGCCCTGATCTCCACCGGCACATCGCTGAAGCTACCGAACTGGGCAAGCGCCGCCCTGCTGCCCGCCAGAAGGAGCAGCACCAGCAAAAAAGGTTTGCGCATACCGGTACGAGCCTAAAAAAACAACCCGGCGAAGCCAGTCAAATATGGCCGCCCTCAGGCCGGCTCAATCTCCGTAGCCCGACGGATGCCGCACATGCCAATCCCAGGCATGGCGGACGATGCTCTCGATATTCTGGAAACGGGGCTCCCAACCCAACTCGCGGCGGATTTTCTCCGAAGCCGCAATCAAGCGTGGCGGGTCGCCCGGCCGGCGAGGTTTCTCCCGCACCGTGATATCTTTTCCGGTCACGCGGCGACAGCAGTCGATGACCTCGCGGACCGAGGTCCCGCCTCCCGTGCCGAGGTTGAAAAAGCCGCTTTCCGTCCGATCCAGCGCGCGGATGTGGGCGTCCGCCAAGTCGAGAATGTGGATGTAGTCGCGGATGCAGGTGCCGTCCGGCGTTTCGTAGTCGGTCCCGTAAATCTCGACCGCTTCTTTCTGCCCGAGCGCGACCTTGAGGACATTGGGGATCAGATGGGTCTCCACCCGGTGGTCCTCGCCGAACTTTTCCGAGGCGCCGGCCGCATTGAAATACCGCAAGGCGGTGAAACGCAGCTCGTGAATTTCGTCATACCACCGCAGAATTTTTTCGAACATCAGCTTGGACTCCCCGTAGGGATTGATCGGCCGCTGGGGCAGGCTTTCGTCGATCGGCATACGCTCGGGAACTCCGAAGGTCGCGCAAGTGGAGCTGAAGACGAACTTTTTCACTCCGTTTGCCACCATCGCATCGAGCAGGTTGATGCCGCTGGAAACATTGTTGCGGAAATACTTCGACGGATTGGTCATCGACTCGCCGACCAGCGCGTTGGCCGCAAAATGCATCACCGCATCCGGGGCGAACTCTTGCACGGCAAGCCCCACCGCCACCCGGTCGGCCAGATCGGCCTGGTAAAAGGTAGCCCGCGGGTCCACCGCGGCACGATGCCCCTCGGTCAGATTGTCGAGCACCGCCACCTCATGCCCCCGATTGAGCACCTCTTCAACGCAGATACTCCCGATGTAGCCCGCCCCGCCGGTTACCAATAACTTCATCAGGTCGTTATAATGGAACGCTCCCGCGCGATCAAACAGCTTCGCCGGAGGGTTCGCTGCGGTTGGTCAGGTAAAAGAGCACCGGCACCGCCATCCGGCTGAGAAACAAGGAAGCCACCTCCCCGGCCATCAACGAGATGGCCAAACCCTGAAAAATCGGGTCGAACAAAATCACCCCTGCACCCACCACCACGGCCATGGCGGTGAGCAGCATCGGACGGAACCGCACCGCGCCCGCATCGATCACCGCCTGGTCGAGCGGCATGCCTTGAGCCCGGCGCAACTGGATGAAATCAACCAGGATGATCGAGTTCCGCACCACGATGCCGGCGCCGGCCATGAACCCGATCATCGAAGGTGCGCTGAAAAATGCGTCCATCAGGCCATGGGCCGGCAGAATGCCGACGAGCGAGAACGGAATCGCCGCCATCACCACCAGCGGCGTGATGAACGAACCGAACCAGCCGACCATCAGCAGGTAAATCAGCACCAGCACCGCGGCAAAGGCCAAGGTCAAGTCGCGGAACACTTCGATCGTGATATGCCACTCGCCGTCCCACTTGACCGCAGGTTGAAAGTCCGTAAAGGGGATGGTTGCGTTGTAAATTTCCACCCCGCCCGCCGCGCCGCCGAAGTCGGAGGCATTCAACTCGGCCAGACGATCATTCATTTCGAGGATCGCGTAGACCGGACTCTCCACCTCACCCGCCACATCGGCCATCACATAGACCGCCGGCATGAGATTCTTGTGGTAAATGCTTTTATCCTCGGTCGTCCGGTCGACCCGCACCAACTCACGCAAGGGCACAAGCGGCGCCGTCCCGCCGGATCCCGGTTCCGGCAGCGCATTGGCGTCGCCCGAGCGCACGCGCAACGAGAGCAACTGCTCCGGCGATGACTTCTCGCGGTTGGGCAATTCGAGAAAAATATTCACGTCCTCTTTTTCCCGCGGTTGGTGGATCAGATCGACCGACTGGCCGCGGGTGGCGATAGCCAGCGTGCGCGCAATGGTGTCCGCACTGATCCCGTTGAGGGCCGCTTTCTCCTTGTCGACCACAAAGCGCGCTTTCGGCTGAGCCGACTCCACATACCAGTCGACATCGACCACCCCCGCCGTCTCCTCGAAAATTTTCTTCACCTCGGTCGCGAGCTTGAGTCGCGAAGCATCATCCGGGCCGTATATCTCGGCCACGATGGTCTGCAGGACCGGCGGACCCGGCGGCACCTCGGCCACGGCAATCCTTGCTTGGTGCCGCTTGGCGATTTCGGCCAAACGCGGACGCACCCGCTTGGCAATGTCGTGGCTTTGCTCCTTGCGTTCATGGCGCGAGAGCAGATTGACCTGAAGGTCGGCAACCGACGGCCCCGAGCGCAGAAAGTAGTGCCGCACCAAGCCGTTGAAATTGAACGGCGACGCCGTGCCCGCGTAAATCTGCACATCGCGCACTTCCGCCTCCGGCAACAAAGAGTCCGCCATCTCCCGCGCCACCGCCGCCGTCTGCTCCAGCGAACTGTCCTCCGGCATGTTGAGGATGACCTGGAACTCGCTCTTGTTGTCGAAGGGCAGCATTTTCACCTTCACGAAACCAAGCGGAACCAGCGCGAAGGACCCGAGCAGCAAAACAACGATGCCCGCCAGGAAAGCCCAGCGCCATTTCGGGTCGTGGATGAGGTGGCCCATCCACTGACGGTAAAGCAGGGTGAATCTGCTCTCTTTTTCACCCTCCCCGTGGTGACGCTTCACTTCCCCGGCCAGCAGGCGCCGCGCCGCCCACGGCGTGACCACGAATGCGATGAGCAGCGACCAGAACATGGCCGCGCTCGCGCCGATCGGGATAGGTCGCATGTAGGGCCCCATCAATCCGCTGACAAACGCCATCGGCAAAATGGCCGCGATCACCGCCAGGGTGGCGAGAATGGTCGGATTCCCCACCTCCGCCACCGCCTCGATGGCGACCTCGCTCAGGTTGCGCAGCCGATTGCCCGGCATCCGGTAGTGACGCACCACATTTTCCACCACCACGATCGCGTCATCGACGAGAATACCGATGGAAAAAATCAGCGCGAAGAGCGTGATGCGATTCAGCGTGTATCCGTAGAGGTAAAAAACCAGCAGGGTCAGCGCCAGCGTGGACGGAATGGCTATAGCCACGACAATCGACTCGCGCCAGCCAAGCACGAACATGACGAGCAAAGACACGCTGACCACCGCGATGGCCATGTGGAAAAGCAACTCGTTGGATTTTTCCGAGGCCGTCTCGCCGTAGTCACGCGTCACGGTGACCCGCACATCGCCGGGGAGAATACGGCCGCGCACCTCATCCACCTTGCGCATCACGGCATGCACCACGTCCACCGCATTGGCCCCCGGCTGCTTGGCCACGCTCAACGTGACCGCCGGCTCGATCCCCTGCCCCCGCTCGGCTTGAAACACATAGGACCGCGGCTCCTCGGGTCCGTCGACAATCTCCGCCACATCGCGCAAATAAACCGGCCGTCCCTCGTAAACCCCCACCACCACTTGCCCTGCCTCCGCCGCGCTGGTGATGAATCCGCCCGACTCGATGAGAATCGTGCGGTTTTCCGAGGTAATCGCCCCCGCCCGCGTCTGCCGGTTGCTTTGCTGCAGCATCGGCACAATGCCTGCGGGCGTCACCCCGCGGGAAGCCAGGCGCACCGGATCGAGGAGCACACGGATCTGCCGACGCAACCCGCCGATCACACGCGTCTCCGCCACGAGGGGAATCTGCTTCACCGCATCCTGCAACTCCGCCGCCAGCCGCCGCAATTCCATCGGATCTTGCCCCGCACTATGCAAAGTCAGGGCCAGGATGGGCACGTCATCGATGGTCCGCGGTTTGATCAGCGGCGCCGTCACCCCGTGCGGGATGCGGTCGAAATTCGTCTGCAGCTTCTGGTTGAGTTTGACCAGACTCGTCTCCAGATCGGAGCCAACTTTGAAACGCACGATGACCAGACTCTCGGCCGGGCGCGACGTGGAGTAGACGTATTCGACCCCGGGAATTTCCCAGAGCAACTGCTCCATCGGCCGCGTCACCCGCTCCGCCACCTCGCGCGCGCTGGCTCCGGGCATCGACACCATCACGTCGATCATCGGCACCTTGATCTGCGGTTCTTCCTCCCGCGGGAGCAAAATGACCGACGCCAAACCGAGCAAGACGGACGACACGATGAGCAGAGGCGTCAACTTGCTGTCGACAAACATCCGCGCAATCCGTCCGGCCAAGCCGTCGGATACCTTCTCCACCTTGCTCAAGCCCGGCTCGGTCATGGCGCGGCCTCCACGGAAACGCCGTCGGTCAAGAGATGCGCATCGCGCACCACCACGGACTCACCACCGGACAAACCGCTCAAAATTTCGATCTCCCCGTTCATCTGACGTCCGGATTTGACCAACCGCAGCCGCGCTTTGCCCTCTTCGACGACAAAGACGCTTTCAATCTGACCGCGCCGCACCACCGCGCTCTCGGCCACAAGCAGAGCCGCACGCTCCCGCACCGGGACGCGGACCCGCCCGAATTGGCCCGCGCGTAGCTTTTCAGCCGCCGGCAGGTCGAGTTTGACCAAAAATGTGCGGCTGCCGGCCGAAGCCGACGGGGCAATTTCCGAGATCTTTCCATTCAGCTCGGCTCCTGCCGCATCAACGCGCACCGGCAAATCGGAGCCCATGTTCACGCGGTCAAGCAAGGCCTCGGGAATCTCGCACTCAAAGCGCAGCAGTGAGGAATTTTCCATTTCGAGCAATGGCTTGCCGGGCGTGGCCAGGTCGCCGACTTCGACCAATTTCCGCGTCACCACCCCGTCAAAGGGCGCCGTGATCCCGGTGTATTGCAACATGGTGCGCGCTTCGACCAGCGAGGCGTCGGCCGTGCGCAGGCGCGTGGTCGCCGCATCGAATTCCTGACGCGTGGAAGACCCGCTCTGCAGCAGACGCTCGATCCGCGCAAAATCTTTCTGCGCCTGGTCTTGGGCCGCCATCGCCGAATCGAGTCGCGCCTTGATTTCCCGCGCGTCAATGGTGGCCAGCACTGTCCCGCGTTGCACCCTCGCGCCGGGTGCGACTTTCACCACGTCGATCACCCCCGTCACCTTGGCCGACAACACCGCCCGCTGGGCCGCCTCGACATTTCCCACCACTTCCTCCTCGTCCCACAGCGGTTGCACCGACACCGGCGCGACCACGACCGGAACCGCCGGGCTCGAAGCTGCGGGCCCCGCGCCGTCCTCCTCGGGTTTGCCGCATCCGGCCAGAATCACCACGGCAACCAACGTGAGTCGGGAAAATTTCGCATTCATCATGATTTGTTCTTGATATATTACTTAATGGTAATAAAGTAAAGGGAGAAGTTCTTATGAGCAAAGTCGACCAACGCCAGTTGACCCGCATGGCCAATCTTTTTGCCAAGCTCGCAGATCCGGCCCGCTTGCGCATCCTGCAAAGCCTTCGCCAAGGGCCGCTCCGCGTCGGCGAAATCCACCGCAACTGCCGCCTCAAGCAGGCCAACACCTCGAAACACCTCCGCGTCCTCCGCGAGGCCGGTCTGGTAAGTCCCCATCGCGAAGGGACCTCGGTGCATTACGCTATCAGCGAACCGCTCATTTTCGGCCTCTGCGATCTCGCCTGCGGAACCGCCAAACAAAGCACCGGCAAATCATGAAGACTCTCCTTATCCTCGGCGCAGGCACAGCCGGCACCATTATGGCCAGCACCCTGCGGAACAAACTCCCCAAAGGCGAATGGACCATCACCCTCGTCGATCGCGCCCCCGACCATTACTACCAACCGGGCTATCTCTTCATGCCCTTCGGCATCTACACGGAGAACGATGTCCGTCGACCGATGACCCGCACTGTCCCGCGCGGGATCGACTACCGCGAGGCCGATGTCGACCGCATTGACGCGGCGGCCAACCGCGTCCTTTTGCCGGACGGCACCGAGGTCCCCTACGACGTCCTGATCATCGCCACCGGCGTCCATCCCGCGCCCGAACAAGTCGAAGGCATGGTCAACGGCGATTGGCGCAAAAACGTGCACGAGTTCTACACCTTTGAAGGCGCCAAGGCACTGACCGAGCGCTTGAAGTCCTGGCAAGGCGGGCGCCTCGTCGTCCACATCTGTGAAATGCCGATCAAGTGCCCCGTGGCCCCGCTCGAGTTCACCTTCCTCGCCGATGCCTGGCTGCAGGAAAAGGGCCTGCGCGAGAAAACGGAAATCGTCTACGTCACCCCAATGTCCGGCGCCTTCACCAAACCCGTCGCCTCCGGCATCCTCACCCGCCTGCTCGACGAAAAACGTATTTCCGTGGTCCACGATTTCGCCATCGCCCGCGTCGACGCCGAAAAGAAATCCATCGTCTCCTGGGACGAAAAAGAGGTCCCCTACGACCTGCTGGTCACCGTCCCACCAAACATGGGTGCGGAAATGATCGACCGCTCCGGCCTCGGCGACGAACTCAACTACGTCCCGACCGACAAACACACCCTGCAATGCAAAGCCCACGCCAACATCTTCGTCATCGGCGACGCCACCGATTGCCCAACTTCCAAAGCCGGATCTGTCGCGCACTTCGAATCCGAGGTCCTCACCGAGAACATTCTTCACTTCATCGCCGGCCAACCTCTCCGCAGTCGCTTCGACGGCCACGCCAACTGCTTCATCGAATCCGGCCACGGCAAAGCGTTCCTGCTCGATTTCAACTACGACCAAGAACCGGTCACTGGCACCTTCCCCCTCCCCGCCCTCGGCCCGATGCGCCTCCTCGCCGAATCCCGCCTCAACCACCTCGGCAAAATGGCCTTCCGCTGGGTCTATTGGAACATCCTCCTGCCCGGTTGGCCCATCCCGTTGGTCGGACACAAAATGTCCCTCCGCGGCAAAAACATCCCGCCGAAAGAAATCAAAGCCGCTGCCTGAAAATTTCATAACACCAAAGAAAAAACACCAAGACCATGCCAACCAAAACCCTCGCGGGCACGCCCGTAGACACCGACGACGAGGGCTACCTCGTCAATCACAGCCAATGGAACAAAGATGTCGCCGCCGCGCTCGCCGCGGAGGAAGGCATCACCCTCACCGACGGACACTGGAAGGTGCTCGATTTCATCGACACCGACTTCAAAGAGCGCAGCGTCGTCCCCGGCATGCGCCGCCTGAACAAAGTCGGCAACATCCCGACCAAGGATCTCTACGCCCTCTTCCCGGACGGCCCGATCAAGAAAGCGGCCAGAATCAGCGGTTACCCGAAACCCGTGAGCTGCGTTTAAACCGAGAAAATCACCATGTCCGACAAAATCCAAAAGGTCTCCATCATCGTTTCTAAAGGCTCCCTCGACGGAATCTATCCGGGTCTCATTATGGGCAACGGCGCCCGCATGGAAGGTATCGAGGCCAACCTCTTTTTCACTTTCTTCGGCCTCTACGCCATCCTGAAAAAATACATGGGCAGCATCAAGATCGCCACGGTCGGCAACCCGGCCATGCGCGTTCCCGATGCCAAAGGCTTCCCGCTCCCGACCATCCTCGGCGCGCTGCCCGGCATGTCCGCCTTCGCCACGCACATGATGAACAAGGAAATGGAAGCCCTCGACATCCCGCCCATCCCCGAGTTCATCGAAATGATCCATGACGCCGGCGGCAAAATCTACGCCTGCAAGGCGACGGTCGACATGTTCCATCTCGACTTGACAGACTTCTGCCCACAAATGGACAAAGTCCTCACCGTCGGCGAATTCTACGAAATCTCCGCCGGCGGACAGATCATCTTCACCTGAGGAACCAGACCATGCGCTACATCATCGAAACGAACAAAACTCCCGCGGCCGCGGTCGAAGACCTGCGCGCCGCCGTGGCCAAGCACGGCTTCGGCGTCCTCCACGCCTACGACCTTCAGGAAACGCTCAACTCGAAAGGCTTCCCGCTGCCCCACGCCTGCCACATCCTTGAAGTCTGCAACCCGGAGCAGGCCTCGAAGGTCCTGACCGAAGACATCGGCATGAACATCGCCCTGCCCTGCCGTATCTCGGTCTACGAGGAAGACGGCCAAACCAAAATCGCCACCGCGTTGCCGACCAAACTCCTCTCGGCCCTCTCCGCCTCCCCCGCCCTCGCCGCTGTGGCCGAAGACGTCGAGACGAAGATGAAAGCCATGATGAACGACGCGGCCTGACCGCATCCTGCTGCCCTCTCGCGAATCGCCTGCTTGCTCACGCGCCTGTCCGGCCCGTCCGCTGATATGAGGGAATGATCATTGTCCCGGGGACGCAGGCCGGAGACCAGGCCTCCGGCCGCATTACCAGCCACAACGGGGCTTCCTTAGCGCGGCTGTCTTGTGGCATTTTTGCCCGATGAGTTTCCTCCTGGTTTTGTCACCCTCTTGGCCCCTCGGGCCGAAGTCCTCTTAACTACTCCGGTGCTGCGGCGAATTGCGAACCCCATCGGCCACCCCACCGCCCAGGTGCCCCGCTTGGCCGCGGCGGCCTCGGGGTGGCGGACGCGTCCCCGCCCGAAATGACCGCCGACGAAAAATTCATGCGCGAAGCGATCAAGCTCGCCCGGCGCGGAGCCGGCCAAACCCGCCCCAATCCCGCGGTCGGCTGCGTGCTGGTTAAAAACGGACGGATCATCGCGCGCGGCTATCACCGTCGTGCCGGTCAACCGCACGCGGAAATCGAAACGCTGCGCACCTTGAAGAATCCGGACCGCGCCCGCGGGGCCACGGCGTACGTCACCCTCGAGCCTTGCAGCACCCACGGACGCACCCCGCCCTGCACCGAAGCATTGGCCCGCGCCGGCCTTGCCCGCGTGGTCATCGGCGCCATCGACCCTAACCCGAGGCACCGGGGCCGCGGCTTAGCTTGTTTGGCCCGGGCCGGAATCGAGACCGTCTCCGGCCTCCTCGCCGACCAATGTGCCGCCCTCAACCCGGAGTTTCACCATTTCATGCTCACCGGGATGCCCTGGGTCGTGGCCAAATGTGGTATGTCGCTCGACGGACGCCTTACCCGGCCACCGGGCGAAGGACAATGGATAACCTCCGCGGCCGCGCGGGCCGATGCCATGAAACTGCGGGCGCGGGTCGGGGCGATTCTCGTCGGGGCGGGAACCATCCGGGCCGACGATCCTGCCCTCACCGTGCGCGGCATCAAAAGCGTGGAGCAACCCCGACGCATCGTCTGGGCCCCCCGCAGCCAACCCACGGCCACAGCCCAAGTCTTCACCGACCATGACCGCCAGCAGACCATCGTCCTGCGGCAATCCAGCTTGCGCGCCGCCCTGCGCGCCCTCGGTCGTCAAGGCATCCAATCGGTTCTGGTCGAGGGTGGAGGGCACACCTTGGGTCAGCTCTTCTCCTCCCACCTGGCCAACGAGGTAGTCTTTTACCTTGGCCCGATGATCGCCGGGGGAAGCGTCCCTGCGGTGGCCGGAGCCATGTTGACACCCCCTTCCACCCTCATCTGTCCGCGGATCATCCGCCTCGGCAGTTGCCTCCGTCTCTCCGGCTTGGTCAAGACCAACAAACCATGATACCGAAGTCTCAGTTAAGTGAAAAAATAATCTTGCCCTTGATTGAACAATCCGGCACTTTCGCGGTCGCAGGGTAACCTGCACGCAAACAAACCTATAAATCCAATCATGAAAAAATATATCATCACAGGTGTCATGGCCGCTATCGCCGCAACCTCGGCATTCGCGGGCACTGAAACCGTATCCAAAGAAGTTGTTGTTGTTGAGGATCCCTGCCTCTTCCGCGACCAAGAGTTCCAAATCGACGCGTTCGGCCTCGGTAATTTCTCCCAAGGCAACACCGATATGGGTGGTCGTCCTGCTTGGGGCGGCGGTCTGGGCCTCAACTACTTCTTCACGAGGTTCATCGGCGTCGGTCTCGAACAAGACCTGTACGGTCGTAACAGCGGCGGCGGCTCAAGCAACAACTTCGGCTACACCCGCTGGGCAACCGTCGGTAACCTCTTTTTGCGTTACCCGATTTGCTCAATGAACCTCGCCCCCTACATCATGGTTGGCGGCGGTGCTAACTACGGCAACGTGCCCAAGCTGGCCGGACAAGGCTTCGGCCACGTCGGCGGCGGACTTGAGTACCGTATCACCCAGAACATCGGTCTGTTTAGCGATGCTCGTTACCTCTACTCGGGTGTAACCGGCTTGCAGAACAGCAACCTCATGTGGCGCTACGGCCTGCGCTTCGCGTTCTAATTGAACGACTGAACTGATTCACCGACGGCGCCGGAGCAATCCGGCGCCGTTTTTTGCTTTTTATTCCAAAACAGGGATTCTATTCTTCCGCCTGAAGTCCTACTATCAAGCGAGCGAAGCACAATATCCCTACTCATGAAAAAATATATTATTACAGGTGTCATGGCTGCTGTTGCCGCTACTTCGGTGTTCGCGGGTGCTGAAGTCGTATCTAAAGAAGTTGTCACCGCTGAGCCCGCGTGCCTCTTCCGCGACCGGGAGTTCCAGATCGACGCGTTCGGTCTCGGCGATTTTTATCGCGCTGGCAATGACATCTCAGGCCGTCCGGCTTGGGGTGGCGGTCTCGGCCTAAACTACTTCTTCACCCGTTTCATCGGTATTGGTATCGAGCAAGATCTCTATGGTCGTAACTCGAATGGTAATGGTGCCCAGCTGACCGATTTCGGCTACACCCGTTGGGCCACGATCGGTAACCTCTTCCTGCGTTACCCGATCTGTTCGTGGAACCTCGCTCCTTATCTCATCTTGGGTGGTGGCGCGAACTACGGCAACGTGGGCGGCGGATACGTCAACTACCCGAACGGTAGCGCCAATCGCATTGCCGGTCAGGGCTTCGGCCATGTCGGTGGTGGCTTGGAGTATCGCGTGACCGAGACCATTGGTCTCTTCAGCGATGCCCGCTACCTCTACTCGGGCGTCGACGGGCTGCACGGTCACGGCGACAGCCAGCTCATGTGGCGCTACGGTCTGCGCTTCGCGTTCTAATTGAACGACTGAACTGATTCACCAGCGGCGCCGGAGCAATCCGGCGCCGTTTTTCTTTGCGTGGGCCGAAACGTTATCCCCCCTCGCCTCGGGAGAAGGCTGATTGACATGTCGGGCCAACGGCCCGACTGTCCGCTTTTCACATGCTGTTCACCAAGCTTGGGCTGACCAAGCCACTTCTCGAAGGCGTCCAAGCCATGGGCTACGGGGATCCTACCCCGGTCCAACTGCGGGCAATCCCGCCTGCCCTCGAAGGCCGGGATGTCATTGCCTCCGCCCAGACTGGGACGGGAAAAACCGCCGCATTCGCTCTTCCCGCCCTGCAAAGGCTGGGCAAGCACGGCAAACTGCGCTGCCTCGTGCTTGAACCGACGCGCGAGCTGGCCATGCAGGTCGAGACCTCCATGCGAGACTTGGCACGCTTTACCGACCTACGGATAGGATCGATCTTCGGCGGTGTCGGCTATGGCGCCCAACGCGCTGCTCTGCGCGATGGCCTGGATGTGGTCGTTGCCACCCCGGGGCGCCTGGAAGACCACCTGCAACAAGGCACGATCAAATTGGGCGACATCGAGGTTCTCATCCTCGACGAAGTCGACCGGATGCTCGACGTCGGATTCTTGCCGCCGATGAAACGCATCATCGCGAAGTGTCCCAAAGACCGGCAGACGCTCTTCTTCTCCGCCACCCTACCCCCGGAGATCGCCCAACTGGCCGACTGGGCCCTGCGCGATCCGGTGCGCATCGAAATCGGCGCCTCGCGATCGGTCACCTCGACGGTGAAACACGGAGTCTACATCACCGATCAGGGCGGGAAATTCGGCCTGCTCCTCGCCCTGCTCAATGCAGCAGACTCGACCAGCGTGCTCATCTTCTCACGGACCAAACACGGTGCGGACCGCATCGCCAAGCGGCTCCGGGCCAATAATCTTTCCGTGGCTGTCCTCCACGCCAATCGCTCGCAAAACCAACGCATCGAGGCCCTCGAGGGATTCAAGTCCGGTCGCTACG
This sequence comes from Chthoniobacter flavus, assembly GCA_945871065.1. GTDB lineage: Bacteria > Verrucomicrobiota > Verrucomicrobiia > Chthoniobacterales > JACTMZ01 > JACTMZ01. Next base: position 36,609 of record CAMBUL010000020.1, read on the forward strand.
GGATCATGGTCGCAACCGACATCGCAGCCCGCGGCATCGACGTGGCCGGGGTCAGCCACGTGATCAACTACGATATCCCGCAGCATCCCGAAGACTACGTGCACCGCATCGGCCGCACAGGCCGCGCCCAGCGTACCGGGGACGCTTTCACACTCGTGGCCCATGACGAGATGAAGAAACTCGCCGCCATCGAGCGTTTCATCGGGCAGAAGATCGATCGCTTGAAACTCGAGGGCCAGAATGTGCCGAAGCACGGAGAAGAAGTGATTGCCGCGCGCCGACCCAAACCAGAGCCAAGGATGGACGGGCGCCCGGCTTTACCCA
>CAMBUL010000021.1:0-36228 GCA_945871065.1 Chthoniobacter flavus
GAAAGATCCCTCGGCAGTTTCATACCTCAGGCCAGGGCGAAGCTCTCGTCACGCACCAAGTGGAGGCGCACGCGCTCCGGTTGCGAGTGCGGCTCATCAAAGAAGTAGCCCTTGACCACCTCGTTCACCGCCTCGCGCAATTCTGGCCAGAGAGCCTCCATCTCGGGCTGGCCCATCGGAGCGCGAAAGGCATCGCCCTGCTCAGCTCCCGATGAAGGGTGACAGATCGATCGGTGCAGAGGCCTTGCCTCTCTTGAGGGACGCCACGGAGCTTTCGAGCATCTTGCGCGTCCGCGCGGGGATTTTGTCCGGGGCCACCAGCACTCGCGGCTCCAGCAAAAAACTGCCGTTGGAGAGAGCCATCACATGGAAATACTTGGTTCTGGCTCCACGCAGACTGATGCGGCTCTTGGCGTCCGCGGCAACGTCGTAGTTCCGGACAACCGTGACGCGCTTCCTGCCTTTCGTTGGCTCGACGACTTTGACCATGCGGATAATATGGTGGGAATTCCCACTCTGGTCAACATCAACTTTTACCAAAACAGGCCCGTCGCCAAAACCCGTCACGCCGCTCAGAGTGCAGCCTTCACTTCCGCCAATTCGGCGAAGACGTGGCCGATGAAGACTTTGACTTCGACGCGTAGGGGGAGGCGCACTTCGTCGTCACTCACCCAGACCGTGCCGCGTTGGAATTTTTTGTGCGGCTGGAGGGAGTAGTCTTTGCCGATCCAATCGATGTCCATGGCACAACGGATGACCTTGCGCTGCTCACCGCGCCAGCGGAGGGTCTCGCGACCGATGACTTTGAGGCGCACGAGATACATCCATTCCCCGGGAAAGACGGCAAGCTTGAGCGTGTCGCCGGTGGCCAGGGGTTGACTGCGGGCCAGGAGCAAAGCACCGGCCATGTCGCGCAGACCGCCGACGTAAAAGTTGAGCCATTTCGGGTCCGAGGCTTCATCTTTTGAATTGACCCGGCGCGAGCGCACTCCGCCTGGGCGGAACTCGGTGGTTTCGGTCACGCGGTAACGTTTGTATTTTTCGATCAGGGTGAACTGGATGGACCGCCATCCGTCTTCGGAAACCTCCGCATCGTAGTCCGCATCAAGTTTCCACAACTTGCGCACCACACCGGTCGTGCCGCCGCGCACCGTGGCATCCCAAGTCCGTCCGGTCCCGCGTTCGAGCCGCACGTCGGCGGCCGCCGCCTCGAAACCGCCCCACCCGAAAACGTAGCGCGCCCGGAGGTTATCCGGCGGGGGCGGATAAGGTCCGGGTTGGAGCGCGGCGGCCTCGGTCCGCCAATCGGCCTGGGCTTCCCCGATGGAGAGAGCCAAGACCGCAAAGATAAGAGCCCGGATCACGGGGTGGCAGGCAGGGCTCCGGGAAAGACTGGTTCGAGCGCGCTGCTGCGCACCCAGCCGTCGACGCCGACCGGCAGGCGGACGAGCGACCAATCGTCGCGCGCGGCAATGACCCGCACCGGCGTGCCAACCGGCAGGTCGGCCAATTTTTGCCCGTTGTCGGCCGGCGTGCTGCGCGCATCGGTTGCGTCGCCCACGATGATCGACGTCTTGGACAAGGCGATGCGTGAGTCGCCCGCCCAGGAGAGCGCGACCAAGGTGGCCCCGACCACCGCGGCAAGTACGCCGGCGGCGATCAAACCCGGACGTCGCACCACGGAGAAGATGGCGAAGACAAAGGCTATGGTTCCGGCCCAGAAAAGCAGACTGCCGATCAAGGCAAGCAGATCGAAGCGGATGTATTGCCCGACAATTTCCGCCGCACCGAGTCCGGGCGCCGGCACGCCGAGCTCGCCAAGCACGTGCTCGAGACTGCTGCGGGCCGCGGTGTTGGCCGGATCGAGCGCGAGGGCCCGGCGGTAGTTGATCGCGGCGGGCACTTCGCGGCCCAGACGGTAGTCGGCATGGCCGAGATTGAGAAACACCGCGGGATTGCGCGAGCCCGACTTGACCAGTTGCTCGTAAGCCTCGCGCGCCGCAGCGTAGTCGCCTTCGGCATAGGCCCGGTTGCCCTGCTCGAAGAGCGTGTTTTCATCGGCCGGTTGGGCCGAGGCCGTGGCGACAGCGAGCAGGAGTGGAAGGAGAAGTTTTCTAACCATGATTTTTGGCAAATTTTTCCAGCAGGTCGGTAACACGGCGCCGCTCTTCGGGGTCGAGCGCCCCTCCGCTGGACCGTCCGTAATGGAGTTCATCGCGTTTGGCCAACACGGATTGCAATTGGCGCCGTTCGGCGAGGTCGGCAATCCGCCGCGTCAGGGCCTCGGTCGGATCGACCAAAGTCGCGGGTTTGTCATCCCACAAGGCCAGCCGCGCGACCATGAATTGCCCGGCGGCGGCATAGAACTCCATCGGATCGGTCGCCTTCTGCCAGGCCGCCTTGGCCGTGCGGACCGAGGACTCGAGCTCGACGGTCCGCGCATCCTTTTTCGCCCGGCGGCGCATCCAGATAAGGTAGGGAATGGAAATGATGAGCGCGGCAAGGACGACAAAGTTGAGCAAGTGGAACCAATCGGAAGTGATCCACGGACGGAAGTCCGGACCACGCGCGGAAAGGACCGTGGCGGGAGCGGCGATATCATTCGGGGCGCCGGCCGTGGGCGGCAGATCGGCGTCGGCTCCGGCCGCCGCGGTGCTATCAGCCGCAGATGCCGAACCCGCCGCCGTGACGGCGACCGGCTCGGTCTGGAGAGTGACATATTTTTTCTTGAGCGGGTCGAAATAGGAAAACTCCGCGCCGGGCGTGGCGGTCCGGTCTTCCCGCGCCACCATGCTGACCTCGAAGGTCTTGGTGCCGCCGAAACCAATGGCATCGTTGCCGTCGAAAGATTCCTTCGGCGCGTAAGAGCGCCAGCCGTCGGCGCCGGTCAGGGTTGGCGGTCCCATCGCATCGAAGTTGCCCCGACCCTCGACCGTGAGGGTGAGGGTGACCGGATCGCCCGCGGCGGCTTTCTTCGGATCGGCGGAGGCTTTGAGCGTGAATTGACCGACGGCGCCCGAGAAATTTTCCGGCCGGCCTTCCTTGGGCAGCGGCTGGACGTCGAGTTTGCGTTCGTTGGTAGTCGCCTGGATATTCTCCGCTCGGCCGATCCCGGGCATGGGGAAATTCTGGAAAAATTGATCGAAGAACGGATCGAGCCCGGCCGGACTGCCCGGCGCAACCATGCGTCCTTCCATCTGCGCGGGCGGAATCTCGAGCGGTCCGCTCTTCGCCGGGGTGATCGCGCTGCGGAAGGTGACGATATTGTAGGGGATGTCATCGAGGTATTGCTCGGTCTGCTCGGGCTCGCTCAATGGCGCAGCGGTGAATCCGTCGCCGCCGAAGGTCGGACGCTGCAAGTTGTCGAACTGGCAGTCGGCGCGGAAATAGAAGCGCAATTCGACGGGCACCACTTCGCCGACGTAGGCGGTCTTTTTCTCGCCCATAACAATCTCGCCGTAATAAGGCGCGGGCTGGCCGGTGCTGGTGCGGGGCGCGGGGCGGGCGGAGGGTTGTCCGGAAGGCGCCACTTGGCGCGGCGGGCGTTGCTGCGAAGGTTGCTGTTGCGGCATCGGCGGCCCGGGAATCTGGCCCTGCACGCCGGGTCCCGGCGGCGGAGGCATGCTACCGCCCGAACCGGCCACGCGCAGGCTCACCGCTTGAGTCCGGACCTGGCGTCCGTCGACCTGCACGGCAAAACCGGGAACGGTGAAATTGCCCGGACGATTCGGCATGACGGTGTAAGCGAAGATGAACATCGAGGTGGTCTGCAGGTTGACCATCTCCACGCGGCGTGAGGTGCCGGTGAGCCGGATTTCCAAGCCGTCGACCATGATCGAGCGCGGCATGTCCGCGGGTTTGCCGACGTTACTGAATTGGTATTGGAGCTGCAGCGGAACGCCGACTTGGCCGGTCTGCGAACTCAGACTCGTTGCGACCTGGGCACGCACCGGGCCGGCGGCGAGCAAGAGCAACGCCGCAATGGTGAGCAGGCGGGGAGCGGAATTCATGCGGGCAATCATCTTACCAGTCTCTTGAGACATCCTGAAAGGTCCGACGTTCGCGCAGATCGACCTGTTCTTCTTCCGTCTGCAAAGAACGGAGCAGAGCCCGCGCTTGGGAGGCGCTCATTTTGCCCTCAACTTCTTCCTCCGCCTCCGCTTCGGCCACGGCCGCGGCCTGCTCCTTGCCGCCGCCCTCGCCGGCCGTGCCGCGCAATTCGCCCTCCTTTTTCTCCCCGCCCTGCTGCGGAACGGGCGCGGGTTGGTCGCCGGATTGACCGGGTTCGGGGCGGCTGCCAGGGGAATCACCCTGACCGGCATCCTCGGATTCTCCGCCCTCGCCTTCCTTCTCCTGTTCGCCCTCGCGACCTTTGCCGTCCTCCTGCTTTTCATCCTTCTGGTCGCCTTGGCCACCTTGCGCTTGGTCTTTCTTCTCCTGCTCGCCGTCCTGCGGCTGATCTTGCTCCTCTTGGCCGCCACCGCCCGGTTGTTGCTCGTCCTGTTGCTGGCCGGACTTGCCTTCGTCCTTCTTCTCGTCGCCCGATTCACCCTCCTGCTTGTCCTGGCCGCCGCTGCCCGGTTCGTCTTTTTGCTCTTCTTTGCCGCCCCCACCTTGTTGCTGATCCTGCGGCTGGTCGCCTTTCTTTTCCTGCTCGTCCTTGACTCCATCCGCCGAGGGCTGGTCCTGTTTTTGGTCGCCTTTTCCTTCCTCGTTTTTGTCCTGCTCTCCACCCTGTTGTTGATCCTTTTTATCCTGCTCGCCGCCCTGCTGGTCTTTCTTGTCCTGCTCGCCGCCCTGTTGTTGCTCGTCCTTCTTATCTTGCTCGCCGCTCTGTTGCTGCTCCTTCTGATCCTGCTTCCCGCCTTGTTGTTGGTCTTTTTCGTCCTCTTGACCGCCCTTTTGCTGATCTTGCTTCTGGTCTTTCTGCTGCTCGTCTTTTTCCGGCTGCTCCTGCTCGAGTTGCTTGAGCAACTCCTCGACGCGCTCTTTGTTTTCCTTGGCCTCCGTGTAGTCGGGACGCGTCTTGAGCGCGGCTTCGTATTTGGCGATGGCGTCTTTCCAATCGGTGACTTTTTTCTCCTTGTCCTCCTGACCTTCACCCTGACGGAAGAGCGTGTTGCCGAGGTTGAATTCCGCGGAGGAACGCAAGAGCGGCTCGTCAGCCAGCATCGCTCGTGAAAAGAATTCCGAGGCCTTGCCGTAATCCTGCAGGCGGTAAGCCGCCGTGCCGGCGTTGAGTTGCAACCCCGGCGCATCGGGCTCCATGCGCAGCCTTTGCTCGAATTCCTGACGGGCCTGCTCGTAATTTCCGGCGTTGTATTCGTCGAGGCCGGACGACCACCCGGACGAAGCCGAGAGCAACCAGAGAGCTGCCGCGGCGAACGGACGGCGACGGCGCTCGCCGATTAGGGCCTGCAAGCAGAGCAAGGCAACGGCGGCACCCAATGGCCATTGGTAACGCTCGATCGGGCGACGTGAAGCACTGGCGCTCATCTCGACTTCCTGCATCCGGCCGATGCCGTCCGTCGACAACAACCGCGCGGCATCCTCGTCGAGCGGGACATAAAAGCCGCCGGTCACTTCCGCGATCTCCCGCATGCGGGCGGCGTCGAGGCGCGACTGGACCACCTTGCCGGATTGATCGCGCACGAATTCGCCCGGGCCGAGCGGAATCTCCGATCCCTCCTCCGAGCCCACCCCCACGGTGAAGATACGAATACCGGCCGCACCCGCCTGTCGCGCCGCCTCCAAGCCGTCGGCATCAAGTTCTTCCCCGTCCGAAATAATAACAATCGCCCGCGAAAATCCCTCCGCTTTGCCGAAAGCTTCCTCGCAGGCACGGATGGCGGCCGCAATGTTGGTTCCGCCCTTGGGAATGAGATCCGTGTCGAGTTCGTCCACCGCAGCCAGGACCGCACCATGGTCCAGGGTGAGCGGCGCCTGCAAAAAGGCCGACCCGGCAAAGGCGACCAAACCAAGGCGATCGCTCCCCAGTTCGCCAACCAGGTCCTCGGCCAGCAGCTTGGCACGCTGCAAGCGCGTCGGCGCCACATCGGTGGCCAGCATGGAACGCGAGACGTCCATGGCGATGATGACATCACGCCCACGGTGGGGAACCTCCAGAGTGTCATAGCCAAGCTGAGGACCGGCCAGGGTCACCGCGAGCAAACCGAGCGCACCGAGAACACAGGCCGCGCGCAACCAGCGCCGGAAGGGACTGGTGCTGCCGGCCAAGAAGCTGCGCAGCTTGGGTGCGACGATGCGCGAAATGAGCGCACGCCGCCGCTGCTCGGCCCACCAAAAAAGCGCCGCGCCGAGGGGCAGAAGCCACAAGGCATGGAGCCACTCGGGGCGGGCGAAGGTCAGGGCAGACGTCTCCATAGTGTTTGTCCCAGCAGGGTTTCCGCGGCGAGCAGGACCGTGCCGATGAGCACGAACCACGGGAATATGTCGCGGTATTGCGCGACCTTTTGGATTTCGACCTCCGATTTTTCCAGCTTGTCGATTTCGGAAAAGATGCGTTGCAACGACTGCGTGTCCGTCGCACGGAAATACTCGCCACCGGTCATGGCCGCGATCGCTTTGAGGCTCTCCTCGTCAAACTCCACCGGGATCTGGCGGTAAACCGTTCGACCGAACGGATCAACAAAAGGAAACGGCGCATTGCCCCGACTGCCGGAACCGACGGTATAAACTTTGATCCCGAGGGCCTTGGCCGCTTCGGCCGCAGTCAAGGGCGTGACCCGGCCCATGTTGTTGTCGCCATCGGTCAGGAGCACGACGATTTTCGATTTGGCCTCTTTGTCCTTGAGGCGGTTGGAGGCCGCGGCGAGGGCCGACCCGATGGCCGTGCCATCTTCGACCAAGCCGATCCGGATGCGCTCGAGGTTGGTGATCAGCCAATCGTGGTCGAGGGTGAGCGGACTGACCAGATACGGGCGTCCGGCAAAGGCAACAATCCCGATGCGGTCGTTCGGACGGCCTTCGATGAATTTTTCGGTCACTTGTTTGACCGCCTCGAGACGGTTGGCCCGCTGTGCGCCGATGGTGAAATCCTCGGCCAGCATGGAACGCGAGACATCGATGACCAGCATGATATCGACGCCGCTTGCTTGGGTGCGGGTGATCGTCTTGCCCAATTGCGGCCGCGCCAGCGCGAGAATGAGGAAGACGAGCGCGAGGTAGAGCAAGCCGGTGAGAAAATCCCCCGAGCGCGAGCGGCGGCGTCCGCCGATCTTGGCCAAGGTCTTCGTGGTGGAAAACATCACACCCGGGGTGCCCCCGAATTTGCCCTTCAACCACGCGAGCACGGGGATAAGCAAAAGCAGCCAGAGGAGCTTCGGATAAACGAAGCTGAGGGCGGAGAAATCAGGCAGCCACGGCATGGGGCACCTCCTCTTTGACCAATTCGCCGGCCAAACCGGCCAACTCGGCATTGTCCGCACCGCTCGCCTCAGCCCGGGCGAATTTGATCGCGTCGGCCTTGTCGAGAAAACGGGCCAACCCCGCCAATCGCTCCGCGTTGAAAACCGCACTGCTCCGCGCAGTTTGCAGAAATTCGTAGGAAGTTTGCGTCGTGGCCGGCAGGTGATGTTCCGCTCCGAGGTAAGTCCGAAGCACGTCACACACCTCGATACTAAACTCGTAAGGCGCAGCCTCCGCCGCACGGGCCTGCGCCGCCGCGAGGGCGGCCAGCGCTTTTTCGCGGGCGGTCAGGATGCGGCGGGCTTTGCGCTGCCGCCAACGCATCAAGGCCCAGACCGCGGCCGCGAGCAGGAGCAGGATCACGAGCGCCGCGGCAATCATGATCGGCAGCGGATAGGGCAAATACCAGACCGGGCCGGCAATTTCGTGCGGCAGGAGGTCGGCGTTGGGATCGACGGGCGGCATGGGATCAGGCGGAAAAGCGTCGTTTCTCGCGCCGGGCAAAAAAAGCGCGGAGGACGTGCAGGTAATCTTCGTTCGTGCGCAGCGGGATCATGTCGATGCCGACCTTGAGGAATTCCTGCTCGACGGATTTCTTCCGCCGGTCCTCGAGCGCGAGATAAGCGCCGCGCAGGGCGCGGTTCGACGTGTTTATGTCGATCTGCTCGCCCGTCTCGGGATCCTCGAGCGTGACAATGCCGACGTCGGGCAAATCCTCCTCGCCCGGATCGACCACCGGGATGGCAATGAGGTCGTGGCGGCGGGCGGCGATGGCGAGCGGACGCGAATAACCCTCATCCATGAAATCGGAAATGAGGAAGACCACCGCGCGGCGGGTCACCACTTTGTTCAGATATTCCAGCGCGGCGGTCAGATTGGTCCCGCGGTGCTTCGGCTTGAAGAAGAGCATTTCGCGGATGAGCCGCAAGGTGTGCAGGCGGCCTTTTTTCGGATGGATGAAAAGTTCGACCTCGTCGCTGAAAAGGAGGAGGCCGACTTTGTCGTTATTCTGGATCGCGCTAAAGGCGAGGATCGAGGCGACTTCGGCGGCCAACTCGCGCTTGCTCGTCTTCACGCTGCCGAAATTGCCCGAGGCGCTGACATCGACCACGAGCATGACGGTCAGTTCGCGCTCCTCGGTGAATTTCTTGACGAATGGCGTGTTCATGCGCGCGGTGACGTTCCAATCGATCGAACGGATTTCGTCACCCGGCGTGTATTCGCGCACCTCCTCGAAATTCATCCCCCGCCCCTTGAAGACGCTGTGATACGACCCGGCAAACATTGAGTCGACCAGACGCCGGGTGCGCAATTCAATGCGCCGGATCTTTTTGAGGATCTCGCGGGTGTCCTGCATGGTGAAAAGTGTCCAGTTTTCAGTCTTCAGTTTTCAGTCGGAGGCGATGACCTCGCAGAGCCAGTAAACCACTGAACACTCTGCCACTGAAAACTCCTCACGGCACCGGAAGTCCGGCGAAGATCTGCTCGATGATCATCTCGCTGGTCATTTCTTCGGCTTCCGCTTCGTAGCTCACTGCGATGCGATGGCGCAGTACGTCGTGCCCGACGGATTTGACGTCCTGCGGCGTGACGTAGCCGCGACCGTTGAGGAACGCGTGGGCCTTGGCCGCGAGGGTGAGATAGATGGTGGCACGGGGCGAGGCACCGTAGCGGATCATCCCGTCAAGCTTGAGGCCGTGGGACTGCGGCTGGCGGCTGGCCCAGACGATATCGACGATGTAGTCCTTCACTCGGTCGTCGACGTAGATACGGTTGACGATTTCGCGCGAGCTGATGATGTCCTCCGGGGTGACCAGGGTATTGACCCCGAGCTGCGGCGAGGAAGTCGACATAGCGTCGAGGATGGCACGTTCCTCGGTGCGCGTGGGGTAGCCGACATGCACCTTGAACATGAAGCGGTCGAGCTGCGCCTCGGGCAACTGGTAGGTGCCCTCTTGCTCGAGAGGATTCATCGTGGCGAGCACGAGGAATGGGTCGGGCAATTTGTAAGTCTTGTCCCCGAGGGTGACTTGGCGCTCCTGCATGGCTTCAAGCAGGGCGCTCTGCACTTTGGCCGGGGCGCGATTGATTTCGTCAGCGAGGATGAGATTGGAAAAAATAGGCCCCAGCTTGGTCGAAAATTCGCCGTCACGCGGATTGTAGATCAGCGTGCCGATCAAGTCGGCCGGGAGAAGGTCGGGGGTGAATTGCAAACGGGAGAAACCGGTGTGCAGGCACGAGGCGAGGGTGCGCACGGTCAGCGTCTTGGCCAACCCAGGTACGCCCTCAAGGAGGACGTGACCATTGGTCAGGAGACCCATGATCAGGCGCTCGACAAGAAGCTTCTGCCCCACCACCACTTTACCCACTTCGGAGAAGAGCGGCTGCACCCATTGGCTGCCGCGCTGCACCTGTTCGTTCAGTTCGTGCGTTGATTGACTCATAAAATTTTCTTCTGTTTTTTCTCCCGGCGGATAGCCGGCGCAGGTTATTTCCTCATCAAAGAGACAACCTGACCCGCCAGACGTTCGATTTCCGGCCCCATTTCAGGGGGTTGGGATCACGTAGTAGGAATCTCCCACCTTGTACTCCTCGTAAACACGGCGGTCGACCCAGACTTTGAACACGCGGTCTCCGTCCGGCGTCTCCACTTTCAACAAATACTCCCCGTCAATGCGCGTGCTCTGCAGCCCGCCGGCCCCCACCGTGATTTCCTGCGCCGGGGCGGGAGTGAACTCCTTGGCGATGATTTTTCCGGTGAAGGAGCCGGCCCCTTGTATCGTACGATTGAGCGAAAGGGTGGCCAACACGATGGCGGCAAGAACCAGAACGGCAATGACGATACCGGTCCAGAGGATGCGGTCACGCTGAGGATCACGATAAACTTTCGGCGGCGCCATAGGGAGAAATTAGCTCCCAGGAACGCCGCCGGCACGCCCAAAGAGACGAAAGCCTTCCGCCGCCGCGCGCCGCGCGATACGCTTGCATGGTTTTACCCATGGATTACGCGGTTTACCTGCTGGCCCTTGCGCTGCTCGCTGTGCTCGGCCGGCTCCCACTCACGCTGGCCTTCCGGCTCGGCGGCCTTCTCGGTCTGGTGGCGTGGGCCGTGCTCCCCGGTTACCGCCGGCTGGCCCAACGCAACGTGACCATCGCTTTCGGCAGTCAAATGAGCGACCGCGAAGTCCGGCGCACCGTGCGGCAACACTTCCGCACGCTGGGCGCGAACCTGCTCAGCGTGCCGCGCCTCGCCCGCTTGCCGGAGGAAAAAGTGCAAGCCCGGGTCGATCTGATCGGACTCCCCGCTCTCCGCGCCACCCTCGAATCGGGCCGCGGCGTGGTCATGGCCATCAACCACATCGGCAACTGGGAACTTTACGCGCAACTCATCGGACGCGTCCGCGAATTTCCGGTCGGGGCCATTTTCCAATCCCAGCGTAACAAGTATATCAACCGCCTGATCGAACGCAGCCGGTCACGGCTGGGCTTGCGGACCTTCGACCGGCGCAAAGGCTACCTGGATGCGGTCGATCTGGTGGAAAAAGGCGGGATCCTCGCCATTCTGGTCGACCAGCATGCCGGGGACGGCGCGCTTTGGACCCCGCTCTTCCGCAAATTCGCGTCGACCTCCCCGCTGGCCGCCATCATTGCGGAGCGAACCGGCGCACCACTCGTCTCGGTCGCCATCCATACCACCGGAGTCGCGCGCTGGCGCTGCATCATCGAGCCACCCTTCGAAACGCAAGGCAGGTCCGTGGCGGAACTTACTCTCGAGCTCAACCGCACCCTCGAACGCGAAATTTCGGCCGGACCGCCGGATTGGTTCTGGGTCCACAACCGCTGGAAAACCCCCGGGCCCTTCCTCCTCGGCAAGGCCCGGCGCGGATTCCATCCGCCCGAAGCGAAAGCCGTCGCCGGTCTGCAACCCTTCCGCCTCCTTGTCCGCTCGAGCAATTGGCTCGGCGATGCCGTGATGAGTATTCCCGCAGTGGAAGCTTGCCGCCGGGGCCGTCCCGACCTCCACCTCACCATCCTGACTCCGGCCAAATTGGCCGCACTCTGGCGGCGCGTCCCCGCGGTCGATGAGGTGATCGAAATCCAACCGGGGGAATCCCCGGGCGCCTTGGCCCGGCGGGTCGACGCCACCTTCGACGCGGCCATTCTTTTCCCCAACTCGCTGCGCTCCGCGCTCGAGGCCCGCGCTCTCCGTATCCCCTCCATCGTGGGTTATCCCGGGCACTGGCGTCGCTGGTTGCTCAAACGCATCCCGCACTTTGCTCCGGAATCCGGCGGACACCATGCCGATCGTTGTATGAAGCTGGTTGCTTTCTGCGGCGCGCCGGTCGGACCCGAAGCCGCCACCTTCCGGCGGGGACCACAACGGACCCCGCCCGGCGTGATCCCGCGAATCGGGGTGTGCCCGGGCGCAGAATACGGACCGGCCAAGCGTTGGCCGGCCGAAAGGTTCGCCGCGGCCGTACAGGAATTCAACGGGCACTCCCCGGCATCTTGGGTGCTCTTTGGCGTGGCGGGCGACAAACCCGCCGGTGATGCCATTGCCAACGCCTGCGACGGACCCATCTCGAACCGCATCGGACAAACCACGCTCGATCAACTCATGGACGAACTGGCCGCGTGCGACGCCTTGCTGACCAACGATACCGGCACCATGCATCTGGCCGCCTTCCTCGGCGTCCCGACCGTCGCCATTTTCGGCTCGACCGAACCGGAACTCACGGCACCGCTCGGCGACTTCCACCAGATCCTGCGCCACAAAGTGGAATGCAGTCCGTGTTTCCGCCGCGAGTGCCCGATCGACTTCCGTTGCATGACACGCATCGCCCCGGCCGAGGCCGCCGCCGCCCTGCGCCGCATCCTCGACCCTACTTTTTGAGGATAGCGTAGGTTTCCTTGCCTTGGCGCTCGACGAGCAACACCGCGCCATCACCCTCGGCCAACTTGCCCAGCGCCACGGCCAGCCCCTCGTTGTTCCCGACCGCATCTTCACCGACGGCCGTGATCACATCGCGCCGTTCCAACCCGGCCAGCGCGGCCGGACCACCCGATTCGACGTGCGTCACGATGACACCGCCCGCAGGGAGTGACATTTGAGCCGCAACCTCGTCGGGCAAATCTTGCACCTGCAATCCGAAGACGGCGAAGGGATCCTCCGATCCGTCGCTGCCGGGCGCGGGCGGACGGAACGGCTGCGGACGACCCGCTGCCTGCTTCGTATCAGGATCCACCGGCAACTCCTCTGCTTGGACCGAGACCGTCCGATAATCACCCTCCTGCCTCCGCCAGACCTTGAGTTTGACCGTCGCCCCGATGCCTTTGTTGAGGATGGATCGTTGCAAATCTCGGGCGCTGGCCACCGGATCGCCATCCACATCGACCACCACATCGGCCGGTTGCAATTCGCTACGCGCCGCCGGCGTGTTGGCGAAAATTTCCCTCACCACCACACCGTTGTCCAAGCCGAGCACTTTCTGCAGCGCGGGTTGGTCGGCGAGCGTCTCGATACGGATGCCCAACCACGGGCGCACCACACGGCCCTCGGCGATCAACTGCGTGCTCACCGCCCGGGCGAGCTTCGCAGGGATGGCAAAACTCAGGCTGCTATTCAGGCGGTTGATCAGGGTGTTGACCCCGACAACTTTGCCGTCAAGGTCAACCAAAGGACCCCCGCTGTTGCCCGGGTTGATCGCCGCATCGGTCTGCAGGTAATCTTCATAAACCGTGCTGGTCAGGTTGCTCCGACCCTTCGCGCTGATCACCCCTGCGGTCAGCGTGTAATCCAATTCGAACGGGGCCCCGATGCCGCAGACAAATTCCCCGACGCGCACCTTATCGCTGTCACCCCACGCGATTGCCGGCAGGTCCGAGACATCGGCTTTGAGCACGGCGAGATCCGTCTTTTCATCCACCCCCACCACCTTGAGCGGCAGACGCGTGCCATCCTGCCGGCGCGCGACCACACCATTCTCCGGGTCGGCGCCTTCGATGACATGTGCGTTGGTCAAAATGTAGCCTTCGGCCCCGATGACAAAGCCCGACCCTTCGCTCTCCTGGGCGCGCGGACGGCGCGGACCACCCGGCGCGCCGAAGAGGGATTGCCAGTCGAAGTTGTCGTCCGTTCCAGGCGGTTTGGTCACCTCGAGCACCACCACGCTGGGCGCCACTTTTTCATAGACGTCGGCAAAGGCATTGCCGAGAGCGCGCGCCGCCGGATTGCCGGATACCTCACCGACCACCAGACAGAGCACCGCCAGAACCATGACCGTTACGCTCTTCACGCCATGCAGCTTACCACACCCGGCGCCGGCGGCAACGGACCTGTCGCCTTTCTCTTGTCTTTGCCGGGATGCGGCGGGAAACTACTTGGCTGCCCATGGACCTGGGAGATCCTAAATTTTTCATCAACCGCGAGCTCAGCTGGCTCGAATTCAACCGCCGCGTCCTTGACCAGGCGAAGGACCCGTCCGTCCCTTTGCTCGAACGGCTCAAGTTCCTCTGTATCGTCTCCTCCAACCTCGACGAATTCTTCGAGGTGCGGGTGGCCGGGCTCAAGCAAGTCGTCCAGGCTGGCTCGCAGGCCACCGGGCCGGACGGCCTCACCGCCTCGCAGCAACTGGCCGCCATCTTCCATCGCGTGCGCAAACTCGTCGCTGCGCAATACGATTGCTGGCGAGAAGAAATCAAACCGCAACTCGCGGAGAAAGGCGTGCGCTTCCACCACTATCCCGAGGTCGATCCCCCGGTGCGCGCCCACTTCGACGACTATTTCGAGCGCGAAGTCTTCCCCGTGCTCACCCCGCTGGCCATCGATCCTGCGCACCCCTTCCCGCAACTTCTCAACAAAAGCCTCAACCTTATTGTGGAACTGGAGGGCGAGAACCTCAGCACCGATCTCGCCGTCGTGCAGATCCCGCGCATTCTCCCGCGCCTCCTTCCCTTCCCCACCGCCGGCGGCGACAGTCAGGACTTCATTTTCCTCGGTAACCTCATCCAAGCGCATGTCGGGCGCCTCTTCCACGGGGTCAAGGTGCGCGGCGCCTACACGTTCCGCATCACCCGCAACAGCAACCTTTACGTCGACGAGGAAGAAGCCCGCAACCTCCTCCGCGCCATCGAGGATGAGTTGCGCAAACTCAACCGCGGCAATGCCGTCCGCCTTGAGGTGCAAGATGCCCCGGAAGAGCTGACCAAGCGGCTTTGCGACATCTTCAGCTTGGACAAGGAGGACGTCTACCGCGTCGACTGGCCGCTCAATCTCGTGCGTCTCATGCCGGTCGCCACCGAACTCGACCGGCCCGACCTCAAATACAAACGCTTCACCCCCGTCACGGTGGTCGGGCTCGGCGAAGAACACGACATCTTCTTCCACATCCGCAAGGGCGACATCCTGCTGCATCATCCCTATGACAGCTTTCAGACCGTGCTCGACTTCATCGGTCAGGCCGCCGAGGACCCGCAGGTGCTGGCCATCAAGCAAACCCTATACCGCACGAGCTCCGACTCCCCGCTCATCCCGCTGCTCGTCCAAGCCTCCCGGCAAGGCAAGCAGGTCGTCGTGGCCATCGAATTGAAGGCGCGCTTCGACGAGGCGGCCAACATCAAGTGGGCTCGCCAGCTTCGCGAAGCCGGTGTGGACGTGGTCTACGGCGTGGCCGGACTCAAAACCCACGCGAAAATGGCCATGGTGGTGCGCAAGGAGTACGACGGCATCCGCCGCTACGTCCACCTCGGAACCGGCAACTACCACCCGTCCACCGCACGCCTCTACACCGATCTCAGCTTCTTCACCGCACGCCCCGAAATTACCGAGGACGTGGCCAACCTTTTCAACACGGTCACCGGCGTATCCCAACTGCCGCCGCCCAACCGCCTGCTCGTCGCCCCATGGCATCTGCACAAGGAAATCCTCTCGCTCATTGACCGCGAAATCGAAAATGCCCGCGCCGGCCAGCCGGCCGGTATTTACGCCAAACTCAACGCTTTGGTGCAGGAAGAAATCATCGAGGCTCTCTACCGCGCCTCGCGCGCCGGAGTCAAAGTACAACTTCTCGTGCGCGGCATCTGCGCCCTCCGCCCGGGCCTGCCCGGCGTGAGCGAGAATATCGAAGTGCGCAGCATTGTCGGCCGCTTCCTCGAGCACAGCCGGATCTATCGTTTCGAGAATGCGGGGGATCCACGTTACTTTATCGCCAGCGCCGACTGGATGGAGCGCAATTCCTTCCACCGCGTCGAGGCCGTCTTCCCCGTGGAGACCAAGGGCATGAAAGAACATGTGCAGGACATCATCGACACCTTTGCTAAGGACAACGTCAAAGCCCGCATCCTCCAACCCGACGGATCCTACCTCCCCGTCCCGGCGGGCGAACCGGTCTGGGACGCTCAGGAGGAATTTCTGGCCGAGGCCGCCCGGCGCCGCAAACGCCGCGCCGCCGAGCAGGCCTGACCCGCGCCCCAGCGGGGGCGGCCTTCGGCCTTTGACATCCCCTTTCCCCGGCCCAACATTCCTGCATGATCAACGCCCTCCTCATCTCGCTGCTTCTCCTCACCACCGCCGCGGCCGAGGAATCCGCCGCACCCGTCGTGGACGTTGTCTTGCTCGACAAGATGGGTAACAATCTCCCCTTACAAGCCGTGAAAAAAGTGATTAAAACCGATGCCGAGTGGCGCTCCCAGCTCGGGGACGGTGAGGTTTACGAAGTCGCCCGCGGCAAGGGCACCGAGCGCCCCTTCTGCGGCGCCTTTCATGACACCAAACAAACCGGCGTCTACTATTGTGTCTGCTGCGATCTGCCGCTTTTCCGCTCCGATGCCAAATTCGACTCCGGCACGGGTTGGCCGAGTTTTTTCCAGCCGGTGGCCAAGGAAAATGTGGTCACCGAAGTTGACCGCAGCCACGGCATGGCCCGCGAGGAAATCCTCTGCGCCCGCTGCGACGCCCACCTTGGTCACGTTTTTCCCGATGGCCCACCGCCCAGCGGCCTGCGCTACTGCGTCAATTCCGTCTCGCTCAAGTTTGTGCCGGAGGCAAAAGAATGAGAGGACCTTTGGCCGCGGCACTTGGTGCCGTGCTGACCGTAACCCTCCAAGCCTATCCCGAACCCATGAAAACTGAAACAGCCACCCTCGGCGGAGGATGCTTCTGGTGCGTCGAAGCCGTTTACGAACGCCTCCCCGGCATCATTTCTGTTGTCTCCGGCTACGCCGGCGGGCAAACCGAGAATCCGACCTACGAGGAAATCGGAACCGGCAAAACCGGCCATGCCGAGGTGGTGCAAATCGCCTACGACCCGGCAAAGATTTCCTACGAAAAGATCATCGATCTTTTCTGGGAGGCACACGACCCGACCACCCTCAATCGTCAAGGTGCCGACACCGGCCCGCAATACCGCTCGATCATCCTGACGGAAAACGCCGACCAAGTGCGGATGGCCAACGAATCGAAGACCCGCGCCCAGACCAAAAGCACATCCCCCATCGTGACCGAAATCGTCCCGCTCACCAAATTCTACCCCGCGGAGGATTACCATCAGGATTTTTACCGCGAAAACCCGATGCACCCCTACAATCAGGCGGTCATCCGGCCGAAGCTCAAGAAGTTGGACGAAAAAGCAACGGAGTTGAACAAAAGGTAACGAAGCCAACGAAGGCCAAGCGGAGCCGGGAGCATCCCCCCTTCGTTTCCTTCGTGACCTTTGGTTAAAAAATCAGGCCAACCGCCTGGCGATCAGACCCTCGAGCTTGATGATATCCTCGGTGAACTTGCGGATCCCTTCGGCCAACTTTTCCGTGCCCATCGCGTCTTCGTTGAGCATCCAGCGGAAGGTTTTCTCATCCATGGTCACCTTTGACACATCCGACGCCTTGGCTTCCCCGACCGAAAGTTGGCGGGTAACGGCACCGTCCGAGCCCTGCAACCCGGCGAGCAAATCCGGACTGATGGTCAGCAAATCGCACCCCGCCAGCTCGAGGATCTGCGATGTATTGCGGAAACTCGCGCCCATGACCTGCGTCTCGTAGCCGAATTTTTTGAAATAGTTGTAAATAACCCGCACCGACTGCACGCCGGGATCGTTGGCTCCAGTGTATTCCTGCCCGGTCTTGGCCTTGTACCAGTCGTAGATCCGACCGACAAACGGCGAAATGAGCCGCACCTTGGCCTCGGCACAGGCGATGGCTTGCGGGAGCGAAAAGAGCAGCGTCAGGTTGCAGTTGATCCCGTCCTGATGGAGCACCTCGGCGGCGCGGATCCCTTCCCACGTGGAAGCGATCTTGATCAGCACGCGTTCTTTGGAAACTCCGCGTTTCTCATACAAGCCGATCAGCTTGCGCGCCTTCTCAATGGTCGCCGGCGTATCGAAAGACAACCGCGCATCCACCTCGGTCGAAACCCGGCCCGGCACGATCTGCAGAATTTTCTCGCCGAAAATGGTCAACAAGTCATCGATGATATCGCAGATCAATTCCGCGCGCGGCAGGTTCGCCCCTTCGCGCTCGGCCACCGCCTGGTCGAGCAATGGCGCGTATTCCGGCTGCGAGACTGCCTTGAAGATGAGCGAAGGATTCGTCGTCGCGTCCTGCGGGGAAAATTGCCGGATGCTTTCAAAGTCGCCGGTGTCAGCGACCACAGTGGTGAATTGCTTGAGTTGGTCGAGTTGGTTCATGGGTTGAGTTTGACAGAAATTAGGACGCGAAACGAAGCTAGATTCAGTAATAATCCGGGCATCCTCTTCGTTTCCTTCGTTCCGTGCGTTATCTTCTCTTAAAAATCTCCCCACTCACGCCACATGGCCCAGCGCGGCGGCGATAAATCCTTTGAAGAGGGGGTGAGGAGCACGGGGCCGGGAGCGGAATTCCGGGTGGAATTGGCAGGCGATGAACCACGGATGCGAGCGCAGTTCGATCACCTCGGCCAGGGTGCCGTCGGGCGAGGTGCCGGAAATAACCAGCCCGTACTTCTCCATTTCGTCGCGGTATTTCATGTTGAACTCGTAGCGATGACGGTGCCGTTCGTTGATCTCGGACAGGCCGTACAGTTGGTGGGCCACGGTGTTTTTGCGCAGGGCGCACGGATACGAACCGAGGCGCATGGTGGCACCCTTGGCGGTCACATCTTTCTGGCCTTCCATCAGGTAGATCACGGGATCAGGGGTTTCGGGATCGAACTCGGTACTGTCGGCCTTGGCGTGCCCGCAGGCGTGGCGCGCGAATTCCACCACCGCGACCTGCATGCCGAGACAAATCCCGAGGTAAGGCGTGCCGGTTTCGCGGGCGTAGCGGACGGCGGCGATCTTGCCTTCGATGCCGCGGTCACCGAAACCCCCGGGCACAAGGATGCCGGCCACCCCGCGGAGGTGTTTTTCCGGTCCGCCGTCCGCTTCAAGGCCTTCGGCGTCGACCAGCACAAGGTCGACACCGCAATCGTGCGCGGCGCCGGCGTGGGTCAGGGATTCGTAAATGCTTTTGTAGGCGTCCTGAAGTTCGATGTATTTGCCGACCACGGCAATGCGGACGCGTTTGCGCGGACGCACCACGCGCTCGACGAATTTGGCCCAGTCCTCCATCTGCGCCGGAGGCGGCTCGAGTTGCAGCGCCTGGCAGACCACGGTGTCGAGGCCCTCCTGCTGCAGCATGAGCGGCAACTCATAAATAGTGTGGGCGACGTCGCGGGCTTCGATCACGGCCCGCTTGGGGACGTTGCAGAAGAGGGAAAGCTTTTCCCGGACGTCATCATCGAGCGGGCACTCGGTGCGCGCGATGACGACTTTGGGCTGCAAGCCGATTTCGCGCAGTTTCGCCACGCTCTGCTGGGTTGGCTTGGTCTTCAACTCGCCGGCCGCCTTGATGAACGGCACAAGCGTGACGTGGATGAGCATGGCGTTGCCCTCGCCAGCTTCGAGGAGGTATTGGCGGATGGACTCAAGAAAGGGCAGGCCCTCGATGTCACCGGTCGTGCCGCCGATCTCGATGATGGCCACATCGGCCCCGCTCTTCGTGGCGAGTTCGCGGATGCGGGATTTGATTTCGTCCGTAACGTGCGGAATAACCTGGACAGTTTTGCCGAGATAATCACCGCGACGTTCACGGGCCAGGACATTCTCGTAAACTTGTCCGCTGGTCAGGTTGTTGCGTCGCCCGAGCACACAACCAGTGAACCGCTCGTAGTGTCCGAGGTCGAGATCGGTCTCCGCCCCGTCGTCGAGCACATAAACCTCGCCGTGCTGGTAAGGGCTCATCGTGCCCGGGTCGACATTGAGATACGGGTCGAGTTTTCCCATGGTGACCCGCAGGCCGCGGCTTTCGAGCAATGTGCCGAGCGAGGCGGCGGCAAGACCTTTACCGAGTGAACTGACCACTCCTCCGGTGACAAAAATTGTTTTCATTTATTTGCGCAGGGCACGTTCCGCTTTGGCCACGTCGCCGGGGACATCGACCCCGACTGATCCGCGACGCACCACGATAACACCAATGGCAATGCCATGCTCCAAGGCGCGCAGTTGCTCGAGCTTCTCCGCTTGCTCGAGGGGCGTCGGTTTCCATTTCACGAAAGCGAGGAGCACCTTGCGGCGGTAACCGTAAATGCCCTGGTGGCGCAGATACCTGATCCCGCGGTGTCCATCACGGTCATGCGGGATGACACTGCGGGAGAAGTAAAGCGCCCGCCCGGCGAGGTCGGTGACAACCTTGACCACATGGGGATTTTGCACATCGGCCAGATCGGTCACCGGGTTGGCCGCGGTGACCATGCCGAGCCCGGGGTCGTCCTGCAGCGCCCCGACCAAACGGTCGATGGTCGAGGGCGCGATATCGGGTTCGTCGCCCTGCACATTGAGGATGATTGCTGCAGACTTGAGTTTTCCGGCAACCTCAGCCAGCCGGTCCGTGCCGGTCGGGTGCTTCGGTGAGGTCAGCGCCACTTCCGCCCCGAAGTCGAAAGCGGCTTCGGCGATGCGCATGTCGTCCGTCGCGATGATGACCCGCCCTACACGTTTGGCGCGGTTGGCGCGTTCCCAAACGTGCTGGACAAGCGGTTTTCCGCGCAAATTGACCAGCGGCTTGCCGGGAAAACGGGTCGAGGCCCAGCGGGCGGGGATGATAACGGTTACTTCCGACATGATGACTGCCTCAAGATGAAGTCCACCGCACTAACCAGGCCGGTCGCGATGGCGTCGGCGCCGCAGGCCAAGTGGTCTTTGCCGTGACCGGTCTCGACTAACACAGTGCGCATCCCGGCATTCTGGCCACACTCGATGTCGGAGGTTTTGTCGCCGACCATCCATGAGCGCGTAAGGTCCAACCCGTGCTCGCGGGCAGCTTCCTCCAACATGGCTGCGGACGGCTTGCGGCGCGGACTGGGGGCGTCAGGTGTGCTATCATCATGGTAAGATGCGGTGATTTCCGCGGGCTGGAGTTGCCCGAGCACTTCTTCGTGCACCCGGTGATAATCTTCGAGGGTGAAATAGCCGCGGCCGATGCCGCTCTGGTTGGTCACGATGACCAGAGCAAAACCGGCGTCGGACAACTTGACCAGCGCCTCCGGTACACCATCGAAGGCCCGAACCTGCGAAGGCTTGGCGCAATAGTGCGCCTCGTGGATGAGGGTGCCGTCGCGATCGAAAAACACGGCAGGACGCTCAGCGGGCATGGTTTGCAAAACTGGCGAAAAGTTCGTCCGGCGTAAGCGTGGCCGTACCGAGTTTGCCGACCACCACACCGCTGGCGTGGTTGGCGATTTCGGAAGCCTCGACCGGGGTGGCGCCCGCGCAGAGGGCCAGCGTGTAGAGCGCGATGGCCGTGTCACCGGCGCCGGAGACATCAAAAACTTCACGCGCGCGGGTCGGCGTGTGGTGACGACCGCCATCCCTGGTCAGGAGAAGCATCCCCAGTTCGCTCAGCGTGATGAGCAGTTGGTCGGCCTCCCACTTGGCGAGGAGCGTTTCCCCGGCCACGAGCAGTTGTTTGTCATCGAGCGGGTGCGAGGCAGGCTCGCTCCAGGGAAGACCGGCGGCGGCAAAAGCTTCGTGCCGGTTGGGTTTGATCACCGTCGCGCCGCGCCACGGCAGAGGATTGCCCGGATTGGGATCGACGGCCACCACGCAACCGGCGGCCCGTGCCCGGCGGATGAATTCGCCCGACATTTCTTCGTCGAAAAAGCCTTTGCCGTAGTCTTCAAGGATGACGCCGTCGGCCTGCGGTAGCGCCGCATCCAGCGCGTCAAGCAGCGCCTTGCGCTGGGCCGGACCGGCCGGCTCAGCCAGTTCGCGGTCGACCCGCACCACTTGCTGGGTGCGGGCAATAATGCGGGTCTTCACCGTGGTCGGTCCTTCCCGCATAACCACGCCTTCCATGCCGATACCCCCCGCAGCGAGGAGATCCCGCAAACGCGCGCCCGCGGCATCCTCACCGGCCAAACCGAACACCGAGGTCCGGGCGGTGAATTCGTGCAGGTTGCGCGCCACATTGGCCGCGCCTCCGGGGTAGGAAGTCTCGCGGTCCACCGCCACCACCGGAACCGGCGCCTCCGGGGAAATGCGCGACACCGTGCCCCAGATGAACTCGTCAAGCATGAGGTCGCCCGCCGTCAAAATACGGCAACCCGACATCCTTCCGATGATTTCCTGCACGCGCGCGGCGCTGGGCACTTGTTCCACGACCAGCTTTTTATGCTTTATCTTGCCGGGTTCCCAAGTGAAATTTCTCGAAACCGTGATTCTCCGCCTCCTTTTAGTCCTGTTCCTCTGTCTGGGTACCGCCCTCGGGCAGAAACCGGACAAAACCATCGATCTGGGCCAATTCCCGGCCGAGACCGTCGACAACGTGGTGATCCCGGTGCCGAGCGAAATTTTTACTGTCCTCGACAAACTCGGCAACCCGAACTGGCGCGGAGAATTGGGGCCGGAAGAAAATTATCCGGCCAGCCCGAACCGCGCCCAAGTCGCCCTTCTCCTCGGCACGGTTATCGCCGACGGCTTCGTCGCGGTGGAAGCCGAGGACAGCGAGCGGGTCAAGAAAATCGGCCGCAATGTCCTCACCCTGGCCGAGGCGATCAACGTCCGCAAATCCGTCGTGGCCCGCAGCAACAGCATCATCGAGAAAGCCGATGCCCGCGAATGGAATGCGGTGCGCCGAGAATTAGACGGCGCCCTGCAAGATGTCAGCCAAGCCATGCTTGAGTTGAACGACGCGCAGCTTGCCCAACTGGTCAGCCTCGGTGGCTGGCTGCGTGGCACCGAAGTACTCACTTCCATTGTGAAGGACACATATTCCCGCGATCGCGCCGAACTCCTCTACCAACCCATGCTGGTCGATTACTTCAATCGCCAACTCGACCAGATGAGCCCCCGCCTGCGCCGCCAGCAACTCGTCGGCGAGATCCGCAAATCCCTCGGGCGTATCGGGCCGCTGGTCAAGAAGTCGCGGCCCAGCGAAATTTCGGAGGAAACCGTGACCGAAATCAACGCCCTCGCCACGCAGATGGTGGAACTCATTCGGGCCAAAGCCGGCTGACCATGAACCGTCCCGCTTCCCGATTCGGTTGGCCCGCCGCGCTGCTCGCCCTCTTGCTCGCCGCGCCGACCGGCCGCGCATTTGTCGACGATGCGCTTTCCTTCGCTTACGAGGCGGCCAATCCCTACGCCGAACGCGGCTGGATCATCCGCGAAGACGCGTGGGGCGGCGACCTCGGCCAAGGCGACAAAAAAGCGGTCACCGCCCAGCTGTTCCGCGGCAACAGCTACATGTTCTTTCTCGCCACCGACATCGATGGCGCCGCCCTGCGCGTCAATATTTACGATGCGGAGGGCAACCTCGCCGAAAGCAAATCTTGGCAGCGCGGACGCTTTGCCTACGCCGAAATCAAGCCGCGGTCGACCGGAACTTATTACGCGATCGTCGAAGTCATCTCCTCTCCCAAAGAGCGCACCGGCTGGGCGCTGGTCTACGGGTTTCAGCGGAAATGAGCGCTTGAGATGGAGAGCACCACGCTCCATTTCGACAATGCCCGTGCAGCGGGCGCGCTGTACCAGAGCGACGAGCGTTTGCTCCGCGAGATGGAACAGCGCCTCGGCGTGCAAGTCGCCGCCCGCGAAGGGTGGATCCGCATCGACGGGGAAAAGGACAACGCCGACCGCGCGGCCAAAGTTTTCACCCAACTCGACGAAGCCCGCCGCAGCGGAGCCGCCATCGGCAAGCAGGAATTCCGCTTCGCCCTGCAAACCGCCGAAGACCGCGTCCCCAATAGCAGCATCACCGAGCTCGCCGCCGAACGCATTGTCTGCTCGCTGCGCAAGGCGCCGGTCATTCCCAAGACGCCGGGACAGCGCGATTACGTCCGCGCGATCCGTGAGCATGATGTCGTCTTCGGCGTCGGCCCGGCCGGGACGGGCAAAACTTACCTCGCCATGGCCATGGCCGTGGCCGCCTTGAAGAAGGAACAGGTCAGCCGTATCGTCCTGACCCGCCCCGCCGTGGAGGCCGGCGAAGCGCTCGGCTTCCTGCCCGGCGCGCTGGAGGAAAAAATCCTCCCCTATCTGCGTCCCCTTTACGATGCGCTTTACGACATGCTTGAGACGGATGAGATCCAGAAATTCATGGACCGCGGGGTCATTGAAATCGCGCCGCTGGCTTACATGCGCGGACGCACCTTGAACCATTCTTTTGTCGTCCTCGACGAGGCGCAGAATACCACCGCCGAACAAATGTTCATGTTCCTGACCCGTCTGGGCAACGACTCCAAGTGCGTCATCACCGGCGACCGCACCCAGATCGATCTGCCCCGCCACAAGCGTTCCGGGCTGCTCGAGGCGGTCGAGGTGCTGCAAAACGTCGATGGCCTGGCTATCCGCTCCCTCAGCCGCAAGGACGTGGTCCGCCATCCGCTCGTGCAGAAAATCATCAACGCTTACGAACTGCACCGCGAAGCCGCGCCGGAAGCGTAAGCGGGTTGCCGCGGCGGACGGTGTCGCTATAGGCTTAGTTTTTTATGTCTTCACCCACCCTCCTCGTTCTTGCCGCCGGTATGGGCTCCCGTTATGGCGGGCTCAAACAGCTCGACCCGGTCGGACCCGCCGGCGAGACCCTGCTCGACTATTCCGTGCACGACGCCATCCGGGCCGGATTCGACCGCGTGGTTTTCCTCATCCGCCGGGAGATCGAAAAAGACTTCCGCGACCAAATTGGTGCGCGCTACGAAGGAAAACTGTCCGTGGTCTACGCTTTCCAGCAACTCGACGATCTGCCCGCAGGATTCAATCCACCGGCGGGGCGGACCAAACCATGGGGCACCGCGCACGCCATCTGGTGCACGCGCGGGGCCGTCACTGCACCTTTTGCCGCGATCAACGCGGATGATTTCTATGGCCCGGATTCCTTCCGGCAGGTCGGGCAATTCCTCGCCGCCGTTGATCCTGTCGTCCAGCCGGCCCGCTTCGCCATGGCCGGTTACCGTTTGGACAAAACACTGAGCGACCACGGCACCGTGACGCGCGGGATTTGCGAGGCCGGCCCGGACGGACTCCTGCGCAGCGTCGAGGAGCTAACCGATCTGGCCCGGCGAGCGGACGGGATCGTCGCAGCTGGCCAGCGGACCTTTGTCCCCGATGCATGTGTCTCGATGAATTTTTGGGGGTTCACCCCGCAAATTTTTCCGCTCCTGGAAAAAGCGCTAGAAGATTTCCTCGAGCAGGAGGCGGGGAGCGAGAAAAACGAGTGCTACATTCCGTCCGCCGTCGCGGGGATGATTGCCGATGGCTCGGCCACCGTGCGCGTTCTTCCGACCGCAGCCGAATGGTTTGGTATCACTTACCGTGAAGACCGTCCACAGGTGGTGACCAGCATTGCCGGTCTGGTTGCGGCGGGCATTTACCCGCCCTCGCTCCACTAAACTGCCGGCTCCGTCGGACCTGCTTTGCCCGCCCCGGAGACCGTCTGCAAAAAAACGCAGCCGGCAAGATGATCACTCCGCCCCGACCCCCGGAAGCGACACCTCGCCGACCGGCGTAGCGAAACGTCCGGCACGCTTCACGCCGGTTGCCCTTTCGGTCAGTCCCGCCGCGACCAGCTTGTCGTGCACGGCCGCGGCAATGACCCGGCCCGTGCGCAGGGCATCCTGGGTGACACCTTTTGCGCCGATGGCGCCGGCGGTCATCGCACCGCTGGCCACGCTCACGGCAATCGGAATGGTCAATGGCGAGGGCACGAGGGCACCGGCCATGCCGGGTTCCATGTTGCTCCCGCCGGTGGTCTCGAACGACAGCCATGGCTCAGTGGTCGAGGCCGCGAGGTTGAAAACGCGCACCGACGTTTCCAAACGGCTACGCCCGGCACCGAGCCCGATCGCCATGCGCAAAGCACGGCTACCCTGCCGCAAACGGAGGATTTTTCCCCGCACGAGCAGACCCTCGGACGGTGTGGCCGCGCCGGGTTCCAAGAGACGTCCGGGTGCAACCCACTCCCCGGCCTTGGACATGATGCCGTCGGCCACCAACGAGCCAACCTTGGCCGGAACATCCTCGTTCGCCTTGGCTGCCGCCGCGTCAAATTCCGCCCCGCGCCGCACCTCAAAGGGGCGCACATACAGCACGCCGGGCCGCGTGGAGGGGGCCAAGGCGGCATTTTCGCGTTCTTGCAGCACACTGACCGACGAACAGCCGGTGGCAAGGAGAACAAGCGGCAGGAACACTTTCATCGTTGCAGCGTCAGCCGGGCGTAACGGGCGCGGTCATGGAAGTCAGGTTTGCCCTTTTGGGCGGGAAAGGAAGACAAAGCCGGCCGGCCGCCCACTTTGTCATAGTCGTAACGTCCAGCCAGAAACTCCCACTCGTCATGGCCTGGTTTTCCGCCTAGGGCCGCCCAGGGCAAGGCGAGTATCGCGCGCCAACCCCCTTCTATCTGTCCGGCCTGCACCACCATGCCTTCGGAAGCCTCCGCGGAACGACGGTAGTCACGAAAAGCATAAACAGTCTGACGACCTTCCGGCGTGCCATGGAGCTCGACATAGTCCGGTTTTCCACGACGCGCGACAAACACTTCGACCACATCGCCGATCCTGAAGTGATCCTCACCGTCGACGCGGCCGGGCGCGACGAGGGCAGCGTCACGGCAGACGAATTCAAAAAAGAGCCATTGGTCATTCCACCGGGCCCTCACTTCCGCCGGAGCGGCAGAGGTGCCGTCGACACCCGAAAGAGCCACCATGGGCAGGTCCTCCCATCCGGAACGGTCCGACCAAGCCCGTCCCGGATTCAGAGCGGAGGCAAAGAATGCCACGAGAAGCAGACCGGACATGACGGTTTGTAACAGCCGCCGTGATGGCCGTCACGCACGCGTGATGCCGAGCGATGCGGTCAATGTCCCGGGCACCGCTTCCTTGCCGAAATAAAGCCCGGAAACCGGGGCAATGTCGGCAGAATCCAAGCCGACGGCAGTGGCGATGTAGTGATGGTCGACTAGGACCCCATTGGAAGGATCCAGCCCCACCCAGCCCGCACCGGGCAGAAACACCTCGGTCCAGGCATGCAATGCACTGTCGGCCTTGCGCTCGGCAGAATCGCTGGAGCTTTCCCACAGATAGCCGCTGACCAATCGTGCCGCCTGACCCTCTGCACGCAGTGCCGCAGCCAGCAAGACAGCGGTGTCCCGGCAGGCCCCGCGGCGCAGGCGCAAGGTATCCTTCGGGGTATGCGCGTCACCATCTTCGCGTCGTTCGTAGGCGATATTGGCGTGAATCCACTGGTTCATGGCAACCAGTGCGCCGACCATTTCACAGCCCGGCATGGGGCGGAGGGCGGGCGGCAAATCGGCCCCATCCTCCGTGGCAAGGAAGGAGGACAAGAACTTGCGCTCACGCTCCGTATATTCGGCCGGCCATTGCAAAGCGCGGCTATCCAGCAGGAAACCGAAGGGATTAAGCACCTCGATGGCGATCTCCGCCCGCAGCGTGTAGAGCAAGTGATCCTCCTCGCGGGGGTAAAAGCAATGGGCGACCACGTTGTCGAAAAGATCATGGCGCCAGTGGATGGTGCCGGAGGAATTCGTCGCGAAGTTCAGAGCGACAACCCGGGCCTGCAAGGCGTCGCGCGGAAAGAGCCGCACCACATGGGGCGAAAGACCGACCTTGCGCCCGTAGCAGTATTCGGCCCGGTAATCTATGGCGAGTTTCATGCGGTGCGCTTCATGAGGACCTTCACGGACATATCCTGCCCACTGCAGCCCTTGAATGTCCCGCGCAATGGCGTGGCATCGGAAAAATCCCGCCCGAAAGAAACGGCGACATGGCGCTCGCCGCACCATTGGTCATTGGTCGGGTCGAGGGCAACCCAATCCATTCCGGGAACCAGAACTTCGACCCACGCGTGAGTAGCGACCGCCCCGGTCAGACGGCGACCCTCCTTGGGCGGATCGGTCTCGATGTAGCCGCAAACGTAACGCGCCGGCAGGCCCGAGGTACGAAGCACGGAAAGCATGAGGTGGGCGAAGTCCTGGCAAACTCCGGCCCGCGCCTTCCAGATAACCGCGAGCGGCGTCGAGTTTTCCGTCGAGCCCGGTTCGTAGCGGAATTCGCGGTGGATCGCACCATTGAGTGCTTCAAGAGCGGCGTACAGTTTGGCATCCGAACGCAACCACCGGCGCCCCCAAGCCGTGGCATCGCCGCCCGTGGGCACGGCCGGAGAAGCCCGCAGGTAGTCGAAGATATCGGTGCCGACCGACGAAAGGATTTGGCGCGCCTCCCCGATGGTGAGATCGAGGGCCCCTGCGGGCAGCCGGGGTGGCGAGGTGTCGACCAAAAGGCGGCTGCTCACCCGCAGATGATCGTGCCGCTTGACCATGGAATAAAACGAAGTCGGATTGCCGAAATAATCCACGTAGGTCGACGACGGCCCAGCCGGATGAAAGGTCAGGTCATGGGCCACGATACGCTGGGACAGCCGGGACGGGGGCGTCAAACGCGCTTCGACGTAGGCCTCGCTGGCCGGTTCGTCATAGCGGTAATCGGTCGTGTGCAGAATCTCGAAACGCATCAGTCGAGAAGGATCTGGTGGTTGATGAATCCGTCGGCAATGACGTCATGAATGGCGTAGGTCCGCTCGCTGATATCGGTGAGCAGGGCAACCAACCGAACGAGACGCACCGGATCAAGTTGCACCCTGCCACCCGCTTCGCCGGAAGCCATGGTGGCGGGCAAGAGGTAGGACGTCCAATCGGCCCCAGCCACAAGTTGCCTGGTGGCATCGAGCGCTCCACGCGTGCGGATCATCCCGGGAGAATCATCCTCCCTCGGCCCGAGCAAATGCTGGCAACGCCCGAAACAACGGAGCACAGAACGCGGCATGTCCGGATTGTCGTAAAGCAGGCTCAACACAGGGACCGGCTCGGCGCGCATTTGGTAGACTCGCCGGTAGGCATCGCGCGACCCGAGCAGACGGAGAAAGGCGGACAACTCGATTTCCACCGCATGCCCGGCGAAGTCCGGTGCTTTTTCCGTCTGGCGCGCGATCGATTTGAAAATGGTCAGCCCCGCATTGGCCGTGATGGCCGCGCGCTCGAATTGCTGCCCGAGGAGGCAGAAATTCCAACCGCGATCGGCTAGCATGGTTGATTCCGCCATGCCGAAAAATTCCGCGATGCCCGAGGTAGCCTCCGCGCTGAAGCGCTGGGTGGCCAGCGCGAGCCGCGCTTCGTCCGCCTCCGGACGGAACCGCGCGCGGGTGAAACGCCCTTCGAGGTTGCTGAGCACACCGTAGGCTTCAACACTCAGGCACTCCATGATCTGGCCGGCATTGCGCACGGCGCGGCGCAGCGTACTGCAGACCGAACCCTCCTCGCGACCATCGAGCACGAGATGGTAGCGTTCGAGCGCACTGGAAATGCCGCGCTTGCGCCCCGTCTCGCGGTTCTCGAGCGGGGGCAGCACACGATTCCAGACCGGACGGTAGAGTTGGCGCTCGGCCCGGTTGAGTTCCTCGGTCTCGAGGCTTTCGACCACACCAACCATGTAAGAGAGGCTCTGCGCACGCTCGAGATAACGCCCCAACCAGTAGAACGAGTCTGCCACGCGGCTGGTCACCCGGGTTTGAGGGGCATGGATCTCGACCGCGCGATTGACGACCAAAGTACGCGCGCCGGCCTCATGGTCGGTGGCCACCAGCCAGGTGTCCTTGCTGCCGCCACCCAGCTCCGAAGCCGTGAAATTGCTTTCCCCGGACGAAACCCGGGTCAGGGCCCCCGGAAACACCTCATAGTCGCCATCCGCTCCACGCAGGGCGAAAACAATGTGATCTTGTCGACGGTCATCGAGTCCGCCCTTGCGGTCGAGGCACACCGTGACCGCCCCGGTACCACGCGGTTGGGCCACGTAGTTTTGCGGCTCGTCGCGAAGGAGACGTTGCAACTTGGCCATATCCGCCTTGCCGCTCCACGCATGGTAAACGTAGGGCTCCCCGTAAAGCGGACGGATATCGTAGTCCGCGAGAGACCCGACCACATGGTCGCGCTGGTCGAGGTCACCCAACCACCAAGTGCGCAAAGTCGGCAGGATTTCGTCTTCCCCGAGATAAAAACGGATGATCCGGCCGGAAAACGGCAGGAGGGCGCGGTCGTCGGCCAACTGGCTGCCCATCGCATTGGCCACCGCAACCGTGCCCTCACGCACACACTGGGCCAGACCGGCCACGCCGAGCAGCGAATCGCGGCGGAAGGCCATCGAATCGAGCCACGCATCGGCCACCCGCGTGTAGAGCACATCGATGCGCTCCAGGCCGGAAACACTCTTTAGATACAGCCGGTCGTCGAGGACAAGCAGATCACCCCCCTGCACGAGTGGAATACCCATGCGGCGGGCGAGAAAACCATGCTCCGAATAAGCGCGACTGCCCGCCCCGGGCGTCAGCAATGCCACTACCGGTTCGTCCACGCCGCGCGGCGCGAGCGAGCGGAACGTCTCGAGAATGGACACCGGTACATCCGCGATGCTTTGCGGATTGTGGTTCTGGAATGCTTCGGCAAAGACGCGCGTCAGCGCGCGGCGATTCTGCATCATGTAAGAAATACCCGAGGCATTGCTGAAATAGTGGTGCGCCACAGCCAATCGTCCGTCCGTGCGACGGGCCAAGGCCAGGCCGGACAAATGGAGGAACGCGCCGCCGGGCCGCGGCAGACCGACCGCCGGACGCTGGAAAAACGGGCTGCCCAGGACCACGCGGGCCGGAACGACCTGCGCATGGAGGATGGTTTTCTCGCCATGAATGTCGTCCAGAAAGAGTTCGAAGGCTTTCAGCCTTTGACGCACACCGGCCGACACCTTTGCCCACTCGCTCCCACCGAACAGCGCGGGCAGCAAGTCGCAAAACCACGGATGCCGCCCCCACGGACGGTCGCGGGCAATGTCGAAGGTCACCCCCATCTCGCGCATCGTGGCTTCGAGCCGCTCGATGATCAGCCTCGTCTCGCCGCGCGGGAGGGAAAGGACAAGATCAAGGACCGGACGGTAGATTTCACGCGGTGTGCCATCCGGCTGGAAAACCTCGTCCCAGAAGCTGCCGACACTGTTTTTCCCCCTTTTCTGCACCCCGGGACCGTTTCCCCCACCGGATGAGGGGTCAAGCAGATAGAGAAATGCTTTTGACACCCTGCCGCAGGGCCCATATTCTTCGTGGCCAATTTTGCCATGAAAACTTTTTCCGCCAAAGCCGAAGAAATCCAGCGTAGCTGGTGGATTGTGGATGCTGAAAACCAGGTCCTCGGGCGCATCGCGACCAAAATAGCCGACGTCCTGCGCGGCAAAAACAAAGCCGTCTTCACCCCGCATTGCGACACCGGCGATTTTGTCGTGGTCATCAACGCTTCCAAGGTGCGCGTGACCGGCAAGAAAACCACGGCGAAGGTTTACACCAGTTTTTCCGGATACGTCGGCGGCCACAAAAGCGAAACTTTCGAGAAGCGCCAGGCCCGCCGTCCCGAATTGCTCGTCGAACTTGCCGTGCGTGGTATGATCCCCCACAACCGCCTCGGCCGCTCCCAGTTCACCAAACTCAAAGTTTACGCCGGCGCCGAACATCCGCACAGCGCCCAACAACCCAAAGAACTCAAAATTCCCTGATTATGTCCGACGTCTACACCGCCTCCGGCCGCCGCCGCACCGCCGTTGCCAGCGTGAGCCTCAAAGCAGGCTCCGGAAAAATCGAGGTCAACAAACGCGAGTTCAACGATTATTTCCCGACGACCACCTTGCAGACTGCCGTGCTGCGCCCGCTCGAACTCGCCGGACGCAAGCAGAACGTCGACATCACGCTGAAAACCTCCGGCGGCGGCGTCGTTGGCCAAGCCGGAGCTTCCAGCCTCGCCATTGCGCGGGCACTGCTCAAGCTCGACGCCAATCTGCGACCTGAACTTAAGAAGAACGGTCTTCTGACCCGCGATCCGCGGATGAAAGAGCGCAAAAAACCCGGTCGCCCCGGTGCCCGCAAGCGCTTCCAGTTCTCCAAGCGTTAAACCATGCGCGCCGCGCGCGTTCTTCTCCCGCTCTTGCTGTCCGCCTTTCTTGGGCGGGCAGAGGAAGCCACGTCTTTCCCCGCGGGTGACTTTATTTTCGCCGTGCCCGCGGGATGGATTTCCGTCGCGCCGGCCTCGCCCATGCGCAAAGCCGAGTTGCGCGTTCCCGGGCCCGAAGGAACGGGAGAGGCCGGAGAAGCCATCATCACCGTATTCCATTTCGGGCCGGGCCAAGGCGGAACCGTGCAGCAAAATGTCGACCGCTGGTTCGGCCAGTTCGATGGGGACAACGAGGCCAAAGGCGCGGCCACCGCAAAGGAAACCATCGGCACCGTGCCGGTCACCTTCGCCCGGGCCCGCGGCACGTTCCAAAGCGG
The DNA here is from genome assembly GCA_945871065.1 of Chthoniobacter flavus. Taxonomy (GTDB): domain Bacteria; phylum Verrucomicrobiota; class Verrucomicrobiia; order Chthoniobacterales; family JACTMZ01; genus JACTMZ01. The sequence goes on from CAMBUL010000021.1 coordinate 32,307, forward strand.
GATGCCCGGGCAATCAACCACCCCGCTTGAGGGCCAAGCCCTCCTCGGCACCATCCTCGAAAGTCCCGACGGCGATGTGTACCTCAAAATGACCGGCCCGGCCCCGACGGTCGAGAAAGCCGAGCCCGCGTTTGTCCAAATGATCCGCGCCGCCTGCGGCGGTTAATCCCGCCGAGCCTCTTGGCGCGTTTCCATCCCGGTTCCCGGGAAACGAACGGGCAAGACCGCTCATCGGGACAGAGGTGCCCGGTGGCCGCCGCTAGACCTACGGTGTCCCCAATGACCATTTATTTCATCACCGCCAGAAGGGTGTCGGCAATGGTACTCGGTGTTTCCGCCACGGCGATACCTGCATCACGCAACGCATCCTTCTTGGCGGCTGCCGTGCCCTTGCCGCCGGAGATGATCGCGCCGGCATGGCCCATGCGGCGCCCGGGCGGCGCGGTGGCTCCAGCGATGAAGCCGGCCACCGGTTTATCACAATGTGCTTTGAGCCAAGCGGCGGCCTCCTCCTCGGCACTGCCGCCGATTTCACCGATCAGAATGATTCCGTGGGTATCCGGATCCCCGGCAAAAAGCTGCACCGCATCGAGCGTGGTCGTGCCGATAATCGGGTCGCCACCAATGCCAATGCAGGTCGATTGCCCCACCCCGCGGCTGGTCAATTGCCACACCGCTTCGTAAGTAAGGGTGCCGGAACGGGAGACCACACCGATATGACCCGGCTTGTGAATGTAGCCGGGCATGATGCCTATCTTGCACTGGCCGGGAGTGACGATACCCGGACAATTCGGACCAATCAGGCGGGAAGGACTCGCCTTGAGTTTCTCTTTCACCCGCATCATGTCCATGACCGGAATGCCCTCGGTGATGCAAACAATCAGTTCAACCCCGGCATCGGCTGCTTCGAGGATGGCGTCCGCCGCGAATTCCGGCGGAACAAAAATCATGGTGGCATTGCAGCCCGTCTCCTGGCGCGCCTCGTGCACCGTGTCGAAGACGGGTACTTTGTCGTCGAATTTCTCGCCACCACGGGCGGGAGTGACGCCGGCCACGACATTCGTGCCGTATTCCATGCAGTTGCGCGTGTGGAAGGCGCCGGACTTGCCGGTGATGCCCTGCACGACCAGGCGGGTGTTTTTATCGACGAGAACGGACATAGTCAGGATTTGGCAAGTTTCACGATTTCGCTCGCTGCGGTATCGAGGTCGGTGGCGGTGACGATGGGAAGGCCTGATTCGGCCAGAAGCTTGCGGCCCTGCTCGACATTGGTGCCTTCGAGACGGACGACTAGCGGTATCTCAAGCTTCACGGCCTTGACTGCATTGAGGATACCCTGCGCGATGACGTCGCACCTCATGATACCGCCGAAAATATTGACCAGAATCGCTTTCACCTTCGCGTCGGAAAGGAGGATTTTGAAAGCTTCGGTCACCTGCTCCTCGCTGGCGCCGCCGCCGACATCGAGGAAGTTGGCCGGATCGCCACCGTGATGCTTGATGATGTCCATCGTGGCCATGGCCAAACCGGCACCATTGACCATACAGCCGATATTGCCGTCCAACCCGATGTAGCTCAGGTGGTGTTTGGAAGCGGCCACTTCGCGCGGGTCCTCCTCGCCGATGTCGCGCAGGGCGACGATGTCGGGATGACGGAAAAGCGCGTTGTCGTCGAACGAGAACTTGGCATCCAAGGCGAGGACCTCGCCGCCTTTGGTCAAGACCAGCGGGTTGATCTCGACCATCGAGCAGTCCGACGAGATGAAGCAGCGGTAGAGTGCGGCAAACAGTTTGCCGGCGGCGCGCATTTGGCCGGGGGCGAACCCGAGCTCTTTGGCCAGTTTTCGGGTCTGGTAAGGTTGCAAGCCGAACGCCGGGTCAACAGCTTCGCGGAGGATTTTCTCCGGGCTGCGGGCTGCCACCTCCTCGATGTCCATCCCGCCTTCGCGGCTGGCCACAATGACGGGTGCACCGGTCGCGCGGTCCATGAGGATGGCGAAATAAAATTCTTTCTCAATCTCGACCGATTCGGCCACCAGCACCTGGTTGACCAGGCGCCCTTCGGGCCCGGTCTGGTGGGTGACCAGCGTCTGCCCGATCATCTTGTCCGCGATATCGCGGGCTTGGCCTACCGTCTTGCAGAGATGTACTCCGCCTTGGAATCCGTTGGTAAAAGCACCCTTGCCCCGCCCGCCGGCATGGATCTGCGCTTTGACCACGATCGAGTCGGTCCCGAGATCGTGGGCGGCTTTCTCCGCCTCGGCCGCCGTGCGGGCGACAGAGCCGCGCGGGTTGTCCGCGCCGAATTTGGTCAGCAGTTCCTTGGCTTGGTATTCGTGGATATTCATGAGCTGTGGAGGCGGGGGCACGCGGCTGGCGTGTCCGGTTCACCCGGGCCGACGAGCGTGCCGCCCGTCTTGGCCTGACCGGTCATGCTGCCTCGGTCGCATTCATCGAGGCAAGCGTGGCTTCCTCGATTTCCTTGTACAAATTTCCATCGGCCTTGAGCGCTTCTTTGGCCGCGTCACGACCTTGGGCCAATTGGTTGCCATTGAAGCTGAGCCAGCTGCCGCGCTTTTCAATGACGCCCTTTTCCAAGGCGATATCGATGAGCGAGCCGACATTGGAAATACCTTCGTTGTACATGATGTCGAATTCGGCCTCGGTAAAGGGCGGGGCAACTTTGTTCTTCACCACCTTGACCCGGGTGCGGTTACCGGTGACCGTGCCGTCGCCCTGCTTGATCGCGCCGATGCGGCGGATATCCATGCGCACGCTGGAGTAAAACTTGAGCGCCTTGCCGCCAGGGGTGGTTTCCGGACTGCCGAACATGACACCGATTTTTTCGCGGATCTGGTTGGTGAAAATGCAGCAAGTGCGGGCTTTGGCAATGAGGGCGGTGAGTTTGCGCATGGCCGCACTCATCAGACGGGCCTGGGCGCCGACCGTGGAATCTCCGATTTCACCTTCCAATTCCTGTTTGGTGACCAGAGCGGCCACCGAATCGAGGACGATGACGTCGAGCGCGTTGGAACGGACGAGCGTTTCGCAAATGCGGAGCGCTTCCTCGCCCGAGCTGGGCTGGGAGACCAGCAGGTCGTCGAGATTGACCCCGAGACGTTGGGCGTATTTCGGATCGAGGGCGTGCTCGACGTCGATGAAGGCGGCCAACCCGCCGCGCCGCTGGGCCTGGGCGATGATGGTGAGCGTAAGGGTGGTTTTGCCGGAGGACTCGGGTCCGTAAATCTCGACAATGCGACCGCGAGGCACCCCGCCCACGCCGAGCGCGCGGTCGATCATGATGTTGCCGGTCGGAATGACGTCGATGTTGGTCTGCGAATGGTCGCCGAGGCGCATGATGGCGCCGTCGCCGTAATCCTTCGCAATCTGCTGGAGGGCGAGATCGAGGTTCTTGTTGCGTTGGGAGGACGCTTTGTCGGTGGCGAGTTCGGTTTTCAGTTCGGCGGATTTGGCGGGCATGGGGACGGGTTTTTCTAAATGTCGAGGTTGCGGACGTTGAGGGCGTTGTCCTCGATGAAATGGCGGCGCGGCTCGACCACGTCACCCATCAGGACGGTAAACATTTTGTCGGCTTCGACCGCATTGGTGTCGTCGAGTCTGACCCGGAGGAGCCGGCGCTTGTCCGGATCCATCGTGGTTTGGAAAAGCTCCTTGGCATTCATTTCCCCGAGGCCCTTGAATCGCTTGATCTGCACACCGCGGCGGCCGATTTCCTTGACCAAGTCGAGGATGCGCGGGATGGCGAAAATTTCGTGTTTCGCCTCGCGCTCGCCTTCGCCTTCGACCAAATGGAAAATCGGCTGGTCGGTGGCCGTGTAATGGTCGATTTCGAGACCTTTTTTCGACAGCTCCTTGACCAGCTTATCGACCGCGACCGACTCGTGGATCTCGAGGAGGCGTGC
>CAMBUL010000022.1 GCA_945871065.1 Chthoniobacter flavus
GCTTCGGCGTATTCGGGATTCACCGTGATAGCACGGCGCAGGGATTGTTCAGCCTTGCCGAACTGGCCGAGTTGGCTGGCGGCAACCCCCAGATAATTGAGGGTGACCGGATCATCGGGGACGACCTCGCTCGCGCGCTCGAGGTAAGCGAGCGAATCTTCGATGCGGTTTTGCTCGATCATCACCGCGCCCAAGGTGGTGAGGGTGAACGCGTCGTTGGGGTCGGCCGCAATCGCCTTTTCGAGGGCCAACTGCGCCGCGGTCAGCTTGCCTTGCCGGAATTGGGTGACACCGAGGTTGGCCAGCGCAACCACGCTGTTGGGCTGCAGTTCGACAAATTGCTGGTAGAGCTTTTCCGCGGCGGAAAAATTGCCACGGACGAACTGCTCGCGCGCCTCGGCAATCAGCGCGAGTACCTCGGGGGGGATGTCCGCTTCCGGTGGAGAGGCCCCGGCTTCATCCGGCGAACCGGTCGGTTGCGCTTCCTCCTCGGCATCAGCATCCCCTGCCGTCTCGGGGGGCAGCGTGTCCGCGGCCACCGCCTCGCTCTCGACCTCGGCCACCGGGGCGGCGACGTCCTCGGCGACAACCTCTACTTCGACCTGCGGCGCGTCTTCGGCGACAACCTCCGCTGTAATCTGCGGTGCGGCCGCCGGCCCCTCACCGCCTGGTGCGGCCGCCAAGTCTTCGACCTTCGGCTTGAAGATCTCCACCTGGGCAGTGATGGTGTCATCGCTGGCATGGAGCACCGTAACCACGGGGCTTTTGAGCATTTCCTGCTCGGCCTTCGACAATTCGAGCGTCGGTTTGGCCAGCTGGATAATTTTGTCGTTCAGGGTGTCGGACTTGATTTCCAGACGGTCCATCTCTTCCTGCGCCAGACGGTAGGCTTGTTCCCGGCGTGCCTGTTCCTTGATTTGCCGCATGATGATGCCGCGCAAAACCTCGTTCTCCTGCTGGATGAGCTTGGCCTCGACCGCGGTAACATCGCCGAGTTGCACCGCAGCCAACGCCCCGCTGACCTCGTCATACTCCTTGAGCAGTTGGTCGTTGACCAGCTGTAGCTTGTCGAAACGCTCCCGGTCATCGCGCAGCTTGCTTTGCGCATCGGCAAGTTCCTCGCGCACGCTGTCCAGGCTGGACTGGAGGCCGGCAATCACCTGTTCCTTTTCCTTGGCATCGCTCGCCATGCCCTCGACCTGCATGGCGGCCTCGGCCAGCTTGCCCTCGAGTTGGCGATTGGCTTCGATCAGGTCCGCCGACTTTTCCAAGGCGGTCTTGGCTTCAGCCGCTTCTTTCCGGGCCTCGTCACGGGCCGCGACGAGTTGCATGCGCTCCTCCTCGAGTTCGGTCACACGAACGGTGAGCGTCTGCGTTTCGGCTTTGGCTGTCTCGGCATCCTTGACCGCTTGGTCGCGAGAGGCGGCCAGGGTGTCACGCTCGACCTCCAGTTCCTTGCTGCGCGCCTCGGCTTGCTCGGCCCGCGCAGCCAGATCCTCGACTTGCTTGGCGCTTTCGGCGATGCGGCCGCTGAGTTCGTCTTTCTCGCTGTTGGCCGCCGTGACCGCGGCCTCCAAATCCCGGACCGCGGCACTGAGCTTGTCGATTTCTTCCTTGGCTGACGCCGAAATCTCGGCGGAGGCAGCGCCCGACTCCTCGACTTGGCGCAACTTGGTCGTCAGGTCCACAACAAGCACTTTGGTCTTTTCCAATTCCATGCCCGCCGCAGAAAGGTCCGCCTCGCCCTGCTGCAAACTCTTTTCCAGATCCGCGGTGCGACCCCGCTCGACGCGCAATTGCTCGCGCAGGCGCACGACGTCATCGCTTTCGGCAGCGACGGCGGCGACCGAGGGAGGGGAAGCGGATGAACCAGTGGAACCCTCATCACCCGGCGAAATGGAAATGGTCGGGGGGGCGGCGGCGCCGGGGCGGCGGGGCGACTCCAAAGGCGGAAGAATATCCTCGGGACCGTCGAGCATCGGCAAATCGGGCGGCGGACCCAGGGTGGGCGACTCGAGCGACCCCTCAAGACGGACGATCGCCTCCTTGGTCTTGCCCAGGCGGAAGTCGATGACGATGGGCTGCCAGTCTGGCGACTGCGATTTGATCTGGCTTAATTGGGTGGCGACGAACCGGAATTTGGCAATGGCATCGTCGGTGCGACCCTCGCGCTCCAACCGCTCGGCTCGTTGGAATTCTTGATAGGCAGAGAAATACTCGCGCGCCGAGTCGTCCTGCGCCACGACCAAACCGGTGGACCCCACCGCGAAGACAGCGCAAAAAAGGAATAACCGCACAAGATTCATCGGGAGGCCGATCTTAGGTTTCCCGGCGCCAAAAAGCAATGACGCCCCGCAGATCCGCCCGGCCATCGATTTGACAGAGGGTGGGCCCTTGGTTATTTTCCGCCTGTTCGTCAACCTTGCGAACCACCCATCCCATGGAGTCGCTGCTCGACCGGCACGTCTTAGTGCTCAACCGATTGTGGCAGGCTGTCAATGTCTGCAGCGTCCGCCGTGCCTTCACGCTTCTCTACCAAGACCATGCCAATGTTGTCTGGCGCGACGAGGAGGACAACTATTCGACCCACGACTTTCCGAGTTGGTATGACTTCTCCCAGCGAGAACCGGGGGACGAAATGGTCCACTCCGTCCGCTTCAACATCCGCGTTCCGACCGTTGTCGTCCTGCGCCTTTTCGACCGCCTGCCGAGCAAAGAGGTCAAATTCACCCGACAGAACATTTACGAGCGCGACAACCACACCTGCCAATACTGTGCCCGCAGCCTCGACCGGCAGGAGTTGAACCTTGACCACGTCATGCCGCGCCAGCGCGGGGGGGAGACTTCGTGGGAAAACGTGGTCTGTTCTTGCATCCCCTGCAATACGCGGAAAGGGAATCGCCTCCCCCACGAAGCCAAGATGCAACTGCTCAAGGAACCGAAGCGTCCCCGCTGGCGCCCCTTTATTCACCTCACCTACTCGTCCTCGGTCCACGACAGCTGGCGCCACTTCGTCGATGTCGGTTGCTGGAGCGTGGAATTGGGGGATTAAGCGCGGGGACTTGCCAAGGGCCTTCCGCCAGTGGTAAAAAACCAATGATGAAAGTCCTCCTTCCAGTCGCCGGCCTCTTGCTGACCATTTGCTTGGCCAGCGCCGACATCCAACAGCCCCCCTCCTCGGAATGGGGTCCGACCCGCAAGCTCGGCCGCGGTTTGGGTAATATCGCCTACGGTATCACCGAATTGCCCACCTCCATGATGTCGGTCAACTACTTCGAAGGCAACTCGGCCGCTTTCAGCTATGGCATCGTGCGCGGGGTCGGGCGGGTCTTCGCCCGGCTCGGTTACGGCCTCTACGACACCTTCCTCTTTCCCGTCCCGACCTACAAAGGAACCTACGCACCGCCCTACAAGAGCAACGTGCAATGGATCTGGAGCGGTTACTCCGAGTTCCCGCCCGAACTGCTTTTCGAAACGCGTTACCCTTACGTGCGCGACAACCAGCAAGATCCCTGAGCTGAAAGGTTAGTCCTGCTTGTGCGGCCGGTAGCCGCCGACGAATTCGCGACGGAAATCCGCGAAAGTTCCCGCCTCCAAGGCCGAACGCATTGTGGCCATCAGGTTGAGGTAAAAGTGCAGGTTGTGCAGCGTGATGAGCCGGAGCCCCAGAATTTCCTCCGCTTTGACCAGGTGGCGGAGGTAAGCCCGGGAAAAGTTCGCGCAAGCGTAACATTGACAGCCGTCTTCGATCGGCCCCGCGTCAAGCGTGAAGCAGGCGTTTTTCAAGTTGAGCGTTCCTGCCGCGGTGAATGCCGTCCCATTGCGCGCCACCCGCGTCGGCAAGACACAATCGAACATGTCGATCCCCCGCGCCACCATTTCAACCAGCTGCGGCGGGGTACCCAGGCCCATGGCGTAGCGCGGACGGTCCTCCGGCAAATGCGGGACGGCGGATTCCACCGCCTGCATCATTTCGCGTTCCGGTTCGCCCACGCTGACCCCGCCCACCGCGTAGCCGTCCCATCCCATCGCAACCAACTCGCGCGCCGACTTTGCGCGGAGATCGGCGTGGGATGAACCCTGCACAATACCGAAAAGCAATGGCCGCTCGCCCTCGCCGTTCTGCCGCGTCCACCAATCGAGGCACCGTCGCTCCCAAGCGAGCGTCAGCTCCAGACTTTTAGCCGCTGCCTCGTGCGTGCAGGGATGGGGCGGGCATTCGTCGAAGGCCATGACGATATCCGAACCCAGCACCTGCTGGATCTCCATCGATGTCTCCGGACCGATAAAGCACGGCATGCCATCGAGATGATTTTGGAAATGCACACCCTCCGGCGTGATCTTGCGCAGCTTGGCCAGCGAGAAGACCTGGAACCCCCCGCTGTCCGTGAGGATCGGACCATCCCAGCCCATGAATTTGTGCAGCCCGCCGAGCTTGCGGATGACATCCAAACCCGGCCTGACAAAAAGATGGTAGGTGTTGCCGAGGATGACCTGGGCGCGCAATTCGTGCAGTTCGCGCGGACTGACCGCTTTGACCGTGCCCTGCGTCCCCACCGGCATGAAGACCGGTGTCTCGATCGGCCCGCGCCGGGTTTGCAGGGTGCCTCGGCGGGCACCCGAAGAGGGGTCGCGTCCCGTGACCTTGAAGTTTGCGCTCACTTTGCGCGACGAAAAATGGCCGGGCTTTTTGCTCCGGCCCGGTGCAGGAACCTCAATTGACTCCGGTCGCCGGTCGGGGCCGGGGCGTCCGGTTGTCGCGCCACCCGCCCCGGTGGCGCATCACCCAATCAAGCAGCGCCCTCTCGAAACCGATGTCATGGCCGACTTTTTCGCTCTCGATCCACTTGTGACGCAGAATCTCCTCCCGCTCGGCGATAAACTCGCGATACAGCATGGAGTTGCGAACGAGGCTGGTACCCTCGTCAGGAGCGGCAGTCATGGAATAAAAATTAAGCACCACGGCGCCAAGAGTCAAGGTGGAGCGGTCTTTCGGGGCGAAAGATCAAGGAGATGCCCGTCCGGTTCATGCAGCGCCGGCTGCCGCCGGTGCACCTTCAAGCTCCGCGCGCAAAGCGCGGGCCATTTTCATGAATTCCCGGCCAACCGCACTTTCCTGCGCGCGCGCCACGACCGGCATGCCCGTGTCGCCGGCTTCGCGCGTGGGCATATCGATCGGCACCTCGCCAAGCAGCGGCACCCCCAATCGGTCGGCCTCGCGCCGCCCACCACCCGAACCAAAGATGTCATAGCGCACGCCGTCGCTCGGACAGACAAAGTGGCTCATGTTCTCCACGATGCCGAGCACGCGCACATTGGTCTTGGCGAACATGGCCACCGCTTTGCGCGCGTCGATCAAAGCCACTTCCTGCGGCGTGGTCACGACAATCGCACCGGCCAGAGCCACGGTTTGCACGACCGTGAGCTGGATGTCACCGGTGCCCGGCGGAAGGTCGAGAATCAAATAGTCGAGCGCGCCCCAGTCCACCTGACGCAGAAATTGCTGGGTATAACGCGTCACCATGGGCCCGCGCAGCACGGCCGGGGTATCGGCATCGGTGAGAAATCCCATCGACATCAACTTCAACCCGTAGCGCTCCACCGGCACAATACGGTTATCCTCCGTCGCCGCCGGTTGTTCGGTCGTGCCGAACATCAGGGCAATACTCGGCCCGTAAAGATCGCAATCGCACAAACCGGTGCGCGCGCCGTCCAAGCTGAGGGCTTGGGCCAAATTCGAGGCCACTGTGCTCTTGCCCACCCCGCCTTTGCCGCTGGCCACCGCCACAACATGTTTCACCCCGTTGATCTTCGTCGCTCCGGGGGAGGATGCAGCGGGCGGCTTTTTTAGATCGATGAGCACATGCGGGGTCCGCACGCCGGGCAAAGCGGCCAGCGCGCCCATGCACTCACGATGGATCTGTTGAGCAACCTTCGGATCCTCCACGGCGAGTGAAAGTTTCACAAAGACTTCATCTCCGCGCACCTCGGCAGATTCCACCAGTCCGAATGACACAATATCGCGGCTGAATCCGGGATACTTCACCGCGCGCAGGGCTTCGCGCACATTTTCCGCATTAACGTCCGGCATAAGTTCCCCATCTTGTGGACCGCCCCCGCCGCTCAAAAGGATTTTCTCAAGTGGCTCGGCAGGATGCCAAGCATTTCCCGGTATTTCGCCACCGTGCGGCGCGCCACGGCGAGCCCGTCCGCCTGGAGCCGTCCCGCGAGCTGCTGGTCGCTTAATGGCTTGTGCGGATCCTCTCCACGGATGAGCGCCGCAAGGGCATCTTTCACACTGGTGCTGCTCACCTCCGCCCCGTTGGCCGCTCGGTATCCCGAGGTGAAAAAGAACTTCATTTCGAAAATACCCTGCGGCGTGGCAATGGTCTTGCCGGCAATGGCCCGGCTCACCGTCGTCTCGTGCACCCCCACGACCCCGGCCACCTGCGCCATGGTCATGGGGGCAAGCGCAGCCACCCCCTCCTCGAGAAAAGCCCCCTGCCGCACGGCGATCTCGCGGGCGATAGCCAGGATCGTCTGCTGACGCTGCTGGATGCTCTTGATCAGGAATTTGCCTCCCCGGATTTTGTCGCGCAGATAACTCCGCACCTCGGGCACCCCCGCAGCTTCACCCAACAAATCGCGGTAAGTCCTGCTGATGCGGAGCCGGGGGACGCTGTCACGCACCAAAGAAACTACGAAATCTTCGCCGACCTTTTCGATGACTACATCCGGCGAGAAAACCTGAGCCTCTTCCCCGCTGAAGGCTCGGCCCGGCTTGGGGTTCAGCGCGGCAATGAGAGTTCCGGCCTCGCGAACGGACTCCTGGGGCACTCCCAGGGCCGAGGCGATCTCGGGAAATTTCTTGCGGGCGAGCAAATCCAGATGGCCGGACACCACCCGGACCGCCGTCCCGCAATTCCCGCCGCGCCGCGCGAGTTGCAGTCGAAGGCACTCGGACAAATCACGCGCCCCGACGCCCGGCGGGTCAAGCGTCTGCAACAAATGAAGCATCTCAATCACCTCGGCCGTTTCCGCGCCCGCTTCGTCGGCCACTTCCTCGGGCGTGGCCGCCAGATAGCCGTCCTCGTTCAGGTTTCCGACCAGCAAGGTGGCAATACGCCGCTGCACGCCATCAAGAGCCAGCCGTCCCAATTGTTTCTCCAGGTGGTGGGCCAAGGTTTCCGCGGGGCTGACCCCTTCCAAAAAATGGCGCCGACGAGCTTCGGCCTCCGGATCACCATTCTGCGCACCCTCGCCCGAAAATGCCCCCCAGTCTTCCTCCAGACGGCTCAACTCGTCCGGTTCGTCCTGGGCCCCATCTTCCTCCTGCTCTTCCGCCGGCGTCTCGTCCTCGGGCGCTTCTTCTTCCAGCACCGGATTGGTCTCGATCTCCTGCCGCACCATGTGTTGCAGCTCCAGAGCGGTCGCTTGCAGGATGGCCAGACTCTCACGCATCTGGGGCGACAGCATTTGCTGCTGCCCGAGTTGGACCCCTTGTTGCAGACCTGACATGACGGCAAGGACGCCCGCCTTTGCCTGTTACTGCAAGCAATTTCCGAGCCAATATTCAGTTTGCCCTGAATAAATCCGCGCCCAACGCGGGGAAAATGTCCTGGTCGAGTCCCGAGGATGGCCCGGACCTCCACTGCTGGGCCGCCACGTAAGCCATCATGGCGGCATTGTCCGTGCACAAAGCTGACGCAGCGAAACAGACCTCAAGGTCCTCCTCCGCCGCCGCACGCTGCAACCGCTCACGCAACCGGAGGTTGAGCCCCACCCCGCCGCTCACCGCGATGAGTCTCCGCCGGGCCAACCGCGCCGCCCGCACCGCCTTGTGCACCAACACGTCGACCACCGCCTCTTGGAAACTGGCACAAAGGTCCGGCCGGTCCGCGGACCCCGTCTCCGGCAAAAGATAGCGCACAGCTGTCTTCAACCCGCTGAAGCTGAAATCATGGTCGCCCGAACATTTCATGCTCCGCGGCAGATCGAAACGCGCCGGATCACCCGAGCGTGCTTCTTCCTCGATTCGCGGGCCACCCGGATAACCCAGTCCGAGCAGCTTCGCCACCTTGTCGAAGGCCTCCCCTGCCGCATCGTCGAGCGTTCGTCCGAGCAGACGGTAGCGCCCCGCTCCGGCCACATCGACCAGCAGTGTATGCCCCCCGCTGACCACCAAGCCGACGCATTCCGGAATGTCATCCGCACCGAAAAACGGCGAAAGCAAATGACCTTCGATGTGGTTCAGCGCCAGAAAAGGTTTGTCCAGTGCGAGGGCAAATCCCTTGGCCGCCGAAGAGCCGACCAAAAGCGCGCTGGCCAAACCCGGGCCAGTCGTCGCGCCGAAGACGTCGATGTCGGACAACCCCACGCCCGCTTGGCCCAGCGCCTCGTTCACCACGCCGCGAAGATTCGTCAAGTGCTGCCGCGAAGCCAATTCGGGCACCACCCCGCCGTAAACCGCATGCACGGCCGCCTGCGTCGCCACGGCGCTTCCCCGCAAGCAGGCAACCCCCTCGATGACCGCGGCCGCCGTCTCGTCGCAGGATGTCTCCAGCGCCAGCACGAGTGGCGCGCTCAACCCCCTCCGGACGGCTCCGCCGCCCCCTCCCTCGTCGCCTGCAAGAGCGTCCCGCGCAAGGCGTCCACCGCCCGCTGCAGCGGCACATCGTCCACCGGTTGGATTTCCTCGCGCTTCGTCCCCGCCGGCAAATCCTCCTGCCGCCGCACCGCAAGCAAGCGCGCCTCATCCCCGGCCGTCATCGTGGCGATAACATGCGGAGCAACCCCCTTTTCGTGGATCGGTTGCTGACCGGGGGTGAAATATTTTGCCGTGGTCATGCGCAGGGCGGATCCGTCGGGAAGCGAGACCACACTTTGCACCGACCCCTTGCCGAAAGTCGTTTCGCCGACAATCAATGCACGGCCGGAATCCTTGAGCGCCCCCGCCACAATTTCCGCCCCGCTCGCGCTCGAACCGTTGACCAGCACCGCGACCGGATAAGCCCGCGCCTCGCGCCCCTTGCCCGGGGCAAGGTAGCGGCGCTGGGCCGAAGCCGAACGGCCCTCGGTGTAGGCGACGAGCGACCCGCCCGGCAGGAATTCGCCCGCCACCTCAACCGCCCCGGAAAGCAAGCCGCCCGGATTGAAACGCAGATCGATGACCAAGGCGTCAATCCCCTCCTTCTCCAGCTCGTCGAGCGCGCGCGAGAATTCCCGTCCCGTTGGTTCGCTGAATTGCGTGACCCGGACGTAGCCGACCCGCGGACCGTCACCCGGCAGGACGCGTGCGCCGCGCACACTCGGAACCTTGATCACCTCGCGCTCGATCTCGAACTTCAAAGGTTCCGGCGACCCCTCGCGCCCGACGGCCAGCTTCACCGCCGTCCCCGCCTCGCCGCGCAATTTTTCCACCGCATCGCGCAGGGACATCTTGTCGGCCGACTGTCCGTCGATTTCCAACAACACATCGCCCGGAAGCAAACCGGCCCGGAAACCGGGCGTGCCCTCCATCGGCGCGACAATGGTCAGCCGCTCGTTTTTCAGCCCGACGACAACTCCCAGGCCGCCGAACTCGCTCCTCGTATCCTCCTGCATGCCCTTGAAATCCTTCGGGTCCATGAAATCACTGTGCGGATCCAAGTCGGCCAGCATTCCACGCAACGCACTGTAGACCAGCTCCTCGTACTCCGTTTTGTCCTCGTCGACATAGTCCTGACGGATCAACTCGACCGCCCGGGCCAGAGTTTTCATCTCCCGGTAGGGCGAAACGTCCTCCTCCTCCTGCGCGGCCACCGCACAAACAAGGCCTAACATGGCGAGGAGCGCGGCAACAAAACGATGCATTGACCATCCCTATCATGCCCGCAGGGCCCCGGCAAACCACGGCAGCGCCTTCAGCCTGTGCGCGCGACACCGCTTGATCTAGCCTATCGCCGAAGCTCGCCGTGCCAACCGCCGACCACCAATTCGCCACCGGGCTCGCCCTCGGATCCAACCTCGGGGATCGGCTGGCGCACCTGCGTCAAGGACGGGATTTGCTCCTCTCCTTGCACGAGGGCCCGGCACCTGCCGCACTCTCGCCGGTCTACGAGACCGAACCCGTCGATTGTCCGCCGGGGTCGGCTTCATTTCTCAATGCTGTGGTGGAAATACGCACATCGCTCGATCCCGGCCAACTGCTCCGGCAACTCACCCGTCTCGAGTCGGAACTCGGACGCTCCCCCGCACGCGGACGAAACACCCCGCGTTCCCTCGATCTTGACATCCTCTATGCCGGCCAACTGGTCATCGACACACCCACCCTCATCCTGCCGCATCCGCGCATGACCGCACGCCGGTTTGTCCTCCAGCCCCTAGCCGATGTGCGTCCCGATTTTGTTCTCCCGGGAAACAAGTGCGACATCGCGCAACTGCTGGCCGCTCTTCCTCCTGCGCCGCGCGTGGCATTGTTCCGCGCGGTCTGGTAGAACAAGCGGGCTTGCCCCTTCTACGGATCGGCGCGAGATTTCACCCGCCGCTTATGAACGACCTCGACCACCGCTTCCGGCAGCAAAAACAGAGCGGGCAAAAAATTGCGGCCCTCACCGCTTACGATTATCCCACGGCCCGTATCGTCGACGAAGCCGGCATTGACTTCATCCTGGTCGGCGACTCGCTCGGCATGGTTATCCTCGGCTACCCCGACACCACATCCGTGACGCTCGAGGACATGATCCGCCACACCGGTGCGGTGGCCCGGGGGGCCAAGCTTGCCCCAGTTATCGCCGACCTGCCCATCGGAACTTACGGGTCTCCCGCGCAAGCCGTGGCCAGCGCCCGGCAACTCCTGGCCGCCGGCGCACGGGGGGTCAAGCTGGAGGGCGGATCGGCTCTGGCACCGCAGATCCGGGCACTGGTCGAGGCCGGCATACCTGTCCTCGCCCACATCGGCATGCTCCCGCAACGCGTCCGCGAAGAGGGCGGATATAAGGTGAAGGGCGGCACCCTGGAGGAGGCCGGCGTCATCCGGGACGACGCCGTGGCCGTGCAAGAAGCCGGTGCTTTCGCCGTAGTTCTGGAAATCATCTCTCCCGGCCTCGCCGCGGAGATTGGCCCGACCCTGCAAATCCCGACCATCGGCATCGGGAGCGGCGAAGGCTGTGACGGCCAAATTCTGGTCCTGCACGACCTCGTCGGCCTTTACCCGTGGTTCAAACCAAAATTCGCCAAGCAGCGG
This sequence comes from Chthoniobacter flavus, assembly GCA_945871065.1. Taxonomy (GTDB): domain Bacteria; phylum Verrucomicrobiota; class Verrucomicrobiia; order Chthoniobacterales; family JACTMZ01; genus JACTMZ01. Next base: position 11,225 of record CAMBUL010000022.1, read on the forward strand.
GCCGATACTGCATCGGCCATCAGCGGCGCCGTGCGCGATTACGTGGCTGCCGTGCGCGGAGACACGGGAATGACCCCGCCCTGAACCCGCTGCGCATCGCGCTGCTCCAACCCCCCGGCCCGGGCAATGGTTCGTCACCAGCGGTCCAAAATGACCAGCTGGCATCTGCCACGCCACGCGTTTAGATTGTCAGGTTGCCGCCATGTCTTTCCGTCTCGCCTCCCCCCACGCACCCTGCGGTGACCAAGGACCGGCCATCGACAAACTGACGCGCTCGCTCGAGGCGGGGAACCGCCACCAAACCCTCCTCGGCGTGACTGGCTCAGGCAAAACCTTCACCGCAGCCAACATCGTCCGCAATCTTGACCGCCCCACGCTCGTCATCTCACACAACAAAACCTTGGCCGCGCAGCTTTACTCCGAATTCAAGCAGTTCTTCCCCGATAACGCCGTCGAGTATTTTGTCAGCTACTTCGACTACTACCAACCCGAGGCCTACATCCCGCGCACCGACACCTACATTGAAAAAGATTCCGCTATCAACGAAGAGATTGAACGGCTCCGGCTTTCCGCCACCAGCTCCCTCCTCACCCGCCGCGATGTTCTCGTGGTGGCCAGTGTGTCATGCATCTACGGTTTGGGCTCACCGGAGGACTACCGGAATATGCTCCTGCCGCTCAAAACCGGCGGGGACATGTCGCGCGAAGCCTTCCTCGGGCGTCTCGTCGACCTGCTCTACGAGCGCAATGATATCGCCTTCGGGCGCGGCAAATTCCGGGTGCGCGGTGACGTGGTCGAAGTGCATCCCGCCAACCTGGACGAAACCGCGGTGCGGGTGGAATTTTTCGGCGACACCATCGATCGCATCAGCATGTTCGACCCGCTGACCGGCAATGTTCTGGAAACCTTGCCGGCCCTGACCATTTTCCCGGCCAAACAATTCGTCACCCCACAGGACAAGCTGCGCCGCGCGCTGGGCACCATCCGGACTGAACTCGACGGACGCCTCACCGAGCTCGAGTCCCAAGGCAAGCTGCTCGAATCCCAACGCCTCAAAATGCGCACCGAGTTTGACCTCGAAATGATGGAAGAAATGGGCTTCTGCACCGGGATCGAAAATTATTCCCGTCACCTCAGCGGTCGCCCCCCCGGTTCGCGGCCCTATACCCTCCTCGACTTTTTCCCCAAAGACTATCTTTGCGTGATCGACGAATCGCACGCCTCCATCCCGCAGATCGGCGGCATGTATGCCGGAGACCGCTCGCGCAAACAGGTCCTCGTCGACTACGGCTTCCGCCTGCCCAGCGCGATGGACAACCGCCCGCTCAACTTCCCCGAATTCATGGGCATGACCAACCAGCTCCTCTACATGAGCGCGACCCCCGGCGATTTCGAAATCCGCAACAGCCACGTCGGGAATTCGGAATTCCTGCCGGCCGTCCGCCCCGACAACCGCCTCACCTTGGAGGAAAGCGCCTCCCTCCTCCAGCGGGCGCGCGACGGATTCGATCTCTCCACTCCCGGCGCCCCGCTCGTCGCCGAACAAATTATCCGCCCCACCGGGCTCCTTGACCCGCAAATCACCGTCCGTCCGCTCAAAGACCAAATCGACGAAACGATCGAACTCTGCCGCCAGCGGATCGAAAAGAATCAACGCATCCTCGTCACCACCCTGACCAAACGCACCGCCGAAGACCTCTCCGACTACCTGCGCGATGTCGGACTCAAAGTCCGCTACCTGCACAGCGATATCGACACGATCGAGCGGGTGGAAATCCTCCGCGCCCTCCGCACCGGCGAGTTCGACATCCTGGTCGGCATCAACCTCCTCCGCGAAGGTCTCGACCTCCCCGAAGTCGGACTGGTCTGCATCCTCGACGCCGACAAGGAAGGCTACCTGCGCAGCCAGACCTCGCTCATCCAGACCGCGGGACGCGCCGCCCGCCACGTCGACGGCGAAGTCGTCCTTTTCGCCGACACCATGACCGGCAGCATCCGCGCCCTGATCGAGATCAGCGACTACCGCCGCCGCCGCCAGATGGAATACAACGAGCAGCACGGCATCACCCCGCGCAGCGTGGTCCGCGCCGTACAAGAAAGCCTCCACGTCATCCTCAAAGGCAAATCCGACACCAGTTCCATGGTCCGCGAGGGCGGCCAGGACCTTTCCCTCTCGGACCTTCTCGGCGAACTCTCCCAAGAGATGGAAGAAGCCTCCGCCGCCCTCGAATTCGAGCGTGCCGCCCTCCTTCGCGACCAAATCATGGAACTCAAAGCGGGGACGGGGCTGGAAAAAATCTCCCCGACCCGCCGTCCCGTCACCTACGGCGGAAAAAAACGCCGCCGCTGAACCGGTACCCCACCGCAAGGACCTCAGCTGGCTTCGCGCGGGCTGAAGATGGTCAGGAGAGTGATGCCGGCCAAGGCGAGGACGATGCCGGCCAACTCCACGGCTGAGAGTTGGCGAAGTTCGCCACGGAAGATGATGCCGACGAGGATCGGGCCGATAACCACGAGCGTGTTGGTCAGGCTCGAAGCCTTGGCCAGACCGAAGTGTGAACCGACATAGCCGAAGGCCAGAAACACGAGGGGGGAAAGGCCCACGATGGCCAGCAGCACCCAAAGTCTTTTCTGTTCCCACCAAACTGTGCCGAGTGTGTCGACCAACGTGCTAAGGGCGGCGCAGGCCAGAACAGCAGACCACGGAGAGAGAAGGAGAGCTTTCATCGAGTCCAGCCTACGGCCATTCGGCCAAGACTGCGACCCCACAACTTCGCGAAATAGAACACATGGAAAATGCGCAGTGTCGCTCGCCGCTTTTTCCAGTCTGGCGCGGTATGGAGTTCCGCGGCTACAACCTTGTGGAGCGCCGCCGCTGAACCAGCATGCCTGCCAAGACCAAAAAAGCCGCCCAAGACACTGCGATCCATCTCGTCGCCGGAAATGACGAAATGGCGGTCAAATCCCGCGCCAAAGAATTGGCCGCGGAACTGGCGCCCGCGGAGGGCGGCGAGTTCGCGGTGGAAGCGCTCGACGCGCACGCCGACAACGCGGACCACGCCGCGTCGATCATCCGCGAGGCCATTCTCTCGCTCAGCATGTCGGGATTTCTCGCCTCGGAAAAACTTGTCTGGCTCAAAAGCGCGAATTTCCTTTCCGACACCCAGCTCGGCGGAAGCAAGTCCGTGCTCGAAGCACTCGAGGAATTGCAAAAGGTGCTCGAAGGCGGAATCCCGGAGGGCACGCGGTTCCTCTTCAGCGCGATCAGCCCGGACAAACGCCGCACCTTTTACAAGTCCCTGACCAAGCTTGCCGCCGCCGATATCCTCGACAAGCCGAGCGGTGGCCCGCGCTTCGACGAAGACGAAGCCGCGCGGCAGGCCGCCACCGGCGCCGCCCGCGACCGCAAACTGAAATTCCATCCCGACGCCCTCGAACGGTTCGCCGCTTGCGTTGGTTCGGACACCCGTCAAGTCCTCAACGAACTCGACAAAATCGACACCTACCTCGGCGACGAGCGCCGCGAAATCCTCGATGACGACATCAGCCTCCTCGTCCCCCAGACCCGGCGCGGTATCATCTTCGAACTCGGCAATTGCCTCGCCCGTCGCGATCTCCGCAAGGCCAGCAACTGCCTGCAGAAACTCCTCACCCAAGGCGAAGACCCCGTCGGCCTCCTTTACGCGGCCATCATGCCGACCATCCAGCGCCTGACCGCCGCCGCCGTTCTGATCGAAGAATACGGGCTCCGGGTCCCGCCTAACTATCCCTCCTTCCAATCGGCCCTCGAGCAACTCCCCGCCGACGCGCAGGAAATCCTTCCCCGCAAAAAAGACGGCACCTTCAATGCCTACGGGTTCTACCTTTCGGCCCAGGAAGCCAAGCGTTTCAAAGCCGCCGAACTCGCCGAAGCCACCATCGCCTGCGCCGAAGCGACCACTTCCATCATGTCTACCGGCTCCGATCCCGCGCTCATTTTGCAGCAGCTTCTCGTCCGCATCCTCGCCCCGCGCTAATCACCCGCCATTGCGTCGGCCGCGGTGCCTTACACCCGGTTGAAATCACCGTAAGCGATGCATTGCCAGGACGTCCCCTCCCGCTGCCAGACACTCAAACGCGGCGAGAATTCGGTCGCGAGCACCTTGCCTCCGATCGTCTCGGACGCGCTGAGCCAAAAACTGACGATAAGATTGGCGCCTGCTTGGGTGACCTTGAAATCCTTGAAGCGGACTTCGCCTAAATTCATTTCCTTCATCAGCTGGATCGCTTCGGTGCGATTGCAGGAACCCTGAGTGGTGACAAACTGGCAAGCAGGTGACAAAAGCTGCTCGAGAGCCTGCCAGTTGTTGTCTTGGATGAGGGCCACGGACAATTCCTCGAGGCGTTTTGCCTCTTCTTCAAGCGAGGATCCCGGGAGTATTGCGCTCATCATGCGACCATAATCGCCGGCCAAGACCCGCCGCAACGCCCATCTTGCACCGGTGGACGCCGCGTTGATTTTGTCCCGCGGGACCAGCCCTCCGGGGGGCGCGGACGCCAACCACTCCCGCACAGGCCCGACCAAAGCGCGATGGCAACCTGCGGGCTATGGCGCAGACCGAAGAAACGAAAACACCCCGCCGATTCCGGAGCGGGTGTCCGGTTTTTCCTTCCCGGCCTTCTCTGCCGCACGCTTTTCCGCCGTCCGCTTCTCCCGCGCGGTCAATTGGCGGTTCGGCTTCGGCAATACTTCGATCTTCCGCAGCACCTCGACCCGCACCGGTACCACCCCCGCCTTGGTCATCTCGATGCGCTGCGCGGCGACCAGACTCAGGTCGATGATCCGCCCCTTGACGTAAGGACCGCGGTTGTTGATCCGCACTATGACCGACTTGCCATTCTTCAAGTTGGTCACGCGGACCATGGTATGGAACGGAAGCGTCTTGTGCGCCGCCGTGACATCCGCCGCCCGGTAGATTTCGCCGTTCGCCGTTTTCCGTCCGATCCAGCGCCCGAAATAATACGAGGCTTTCCCCTGCAGCACGGCCGCCGGCTTCACATCGTACACCGTCTCCGGCTTACCCGGTTCGACGATCAATCCCTGCCTCGCCGCGCAGCCCGCTAAAACGGATACCGCGCCAAGGAGAACCATGACCCTGAGTCTTAGCATCGCAGAGGGCATTGATCGAATCATCCGGCCAGCACCGGGGCCAAAATGGCATCCCGCATTCCGTGCAGCAGTTTCTTGTCCGCCGGACAAATCGTGGCGAGCACTCCGCCGAGCTTCGTCTCCCGCTCCCCGCAGAAAAAATACGGACACAATCGCACCCGGCCCTTCATTTTTCGGAGCAAGGGCTGGTGACCACCGGTGCCGGCCTCCGCATAATCCATCTCCACCACCCGGGAATGATGGAACTTCTGCAAAATCCACGGCCGCACCTCCCAGTCGCCCAACGCGTTGTCCACCGCCCGGGCCCAGTCCTCCTGCGACAAATCCTGGCCGACTTTCACACTGCGGGATCCCCAAGCCAATTCGGAGAACCCGCTGACCTTCAAGACCAACTCGCGCTCCCGCTGGCTGAACTTCTTCAGTTCCTCCCAACTCTGGATCTCCAACCCCGGGTAAACCCCCGTCGGGGGCAACGGCCGAGGGTCCATCAGCCAAGTGCGCGGAATCACTTTTTGCAGCGCCACGAAATGTTTTTCACCCAGCTCCCGGATCCAAAAGTCGGCCAGCGGACGCAGCCAAAAAAGCGCGAACCACAACTTTTCCTCGATCCACGGCTTGGGCGGGGGCGTCATGGCACGCTGGCCTTCCGCCACTTCGCGCAGAAGTTCCATTGAACCCGGAATGTTCGGCAGGTCGAAGAGTTCGAAGAACCGGTAGAGGTTGTTCCGCAAATCAGCCGGCGGGTCCTCCGCCTTGACCACCCGCGACCCGAGGCGCGCTGCCATCCACTCCATTTCCGGCCGGTAATCCGCCGCCTCGCCCGAGATCACAATGTCGCCTCCACCGGCCAGCGCCCGGAAACCCTCATCCATCCCCCGACCGCCAACCACCGCGAATCCCTCGGCCGCATAAACCTCGTTCAGCCACGCGGTCAGGCCGATCCCGCCCGGCACATTGTCCAATTCGGCCATGATAAAACCGCCCTCTGTGAGGATCATATCCGGACGGATTATCCGAGGAATCGCATCGGCCAGCGGCTTCGCCCGCGCCAGCTCGATTAACTCCCGCGGCTTCCCGCGATCGAGCAACTCCGCGATCCACGCCGGACGCTTCCCCGCCACACTCAGCCGGTAGAGCCGATTGCCCGCTTCGACAAATTTGCGCAGCCGAAACCCGAGTTTCTCCAACTCTTCGTCCATCCCCGGCGGCAAGCGGAACGGCTCCGCCGCCACCCGCCATTCCTTTCCGGCAAACAAACCGCCCGGCGGCAGAGCCGCCCGGATACGCGCAGCCCGCACACCGCGCTCATCTCCTGCCGCCGTCGCGCTCACACCAGTCCCTTCAAAGCCAACCGGACCAATTCCTCCGTCCCCGCTTCTTTGTTCTTCAAGGAAACTTCCCGCACTGACTTCGCCGCATCGACCTGCCTGTAGCCCAGGGCAATCAGGGCCAGCACCGCATCATTGGCCGCCCGCGCCTCCGCGCTCGGCGCCTTGTCCGCACTGGCTGCTTCCCAAGCCGCCGCCACCCCGAGCTTGTCCTTCAGCTCGAGCACGATCCGCTCAGCCGTTTTTTTGCCCAGACCGCTGATCTTGGCGATCGACGCGGTATCCGAATCGACTACCGCCGCTTTGAAACGCATGACATCCATCCCGCTGAGCACAGCCAGCGCCAATTTCGGTCCCACCCCGCTGACCCGTGTGACGAGCAAGCGGAACAAGTCCCGCTCCTCCGGCGAGGCGAAGCCAAATAAAATATGGGCGTCCTCCCGCACCTGCAGGTGGGTGAGCAGCCGGACCGGTTGTCCCGGCTGCGGCAAGCGATCGTAGCTGGAGAGCGGGATCAAAACCTCGTAACCTACCCCGTGAACCTCCACCACGACCTGCGTCGGCCAGACCTCGCGCAGAGTGCCATCGAGATAAGTAATCATCGCCCATGACCGCTACCAGACCACGCCGCCGCGGCAAGCGCGCTTTTCTTGGGTTCCTCCTTGCCGCCTCGTCGGCCCTGGGAAATGACTCCCCCGACCCCGGCTGGCGCGTGGTTCTCGTGCCAGCCTTTGAACGCCCCCCGCTTCACGAAAACATCGCCGGGTCAGACACCGCCATCCTTGCCGTCGCCCGCCCGGGGGAACTGGGCCTCTTGGAATATGCGACCACACGCGGAGCCATGCGCTGGGCCCGGGAGCGGGCCGAGAAGGATGGCGAAGCATGGTTGGACGCCGCCAATGTCGACATTCGCCGGGGCAGCGGACGGGTCATCGACCGCATCCTGATCACCGGCGAAGATCCCATCCTCACCTCCCTCGTCTTGAGCCCCGCCTTCTACCGCCGCTTCGAACCGCTCCTTGGCGAGGGATTCCACGTCATCGTGCCGCACCGCAATACCATCGCCCTTTACCCGCGCCTGGCCGGACGCATCCCGCCACCGGAAGCCGGAGCCCTTTTCCAGAGCCATCTCACCGCCTCCCATCCGGTCAGCCCGGAGGTCTTCCGCGCCACCCTCGGCGGCCTTCAGGCCGACGGAATCCTGAGCGAATAGCAAATTTTCCTTGTCCTCTGATCGGGACTGGATACCTTGACCGGTTGCGCGTCATCAATCGCGCCGTAGGTCCTTGGGCCCCAGAGCCTCGTCTCCTGGGTCAAACGCGCCAAGGGAAACCCGGCGACACATCATACCAACCAACATTATGCCAGTTCGTCTTGGACGTTTCGAAATGCCCAAGTCTCTCATCAAGGATGAGAAGACTTCCACCGACACCTACGCGAAATTCACCGCGGAGCCCTTTGAGGCCGGCTACGGCCACACCGTCGGCAACTCGCTCCGCCGCGTGCTCCTCTCCTCGCTCGAAGGTGCCGCCGTCACCTCAATCCAGATCGAGGGAGTCAATCACGAGTTCCAGACCATTCCCGGCGTCGTCGAGGACGTGGTGGAAATCATCCTCAATCTCAAACAGGTCAAGTTCAATACCCACGACCACGACACGCATCGCGTCGTGCTCAGCGTGAACAAAGAAGGCGCGGTCACCGCTGCCGATATCGCTTCGACCAACCAGTGCGAAGTCCTCAACCCCAAGCAGCACATCGCCACGCTCGACAAGAAAATGAAGTTTTCCATCGAGATGAACGTGCGCAAAGGGCGCGGCTTCTCCACCGGCGATGAAAACAAAACAGCTGACCAAGCCATCGGGGTCATCGCCATCGACTCTATTTTCTCGCCCGTCACCCGCGTGAAATACGCCATCGAGGCCACCCGCGTCGGACAACGCACCGACTACGACAAACTCGTACTCGAGGTCTGGACCGACGGACGCATCACGCCCGACGAATCATTGCTCCAGTCCGCGGCTATCCTCCGTCACCACCTCGATGTCTTCGTCGGCAACGATGACGCACAAGTCGAGTTCGACCAGACCCCGGAAGCCGTCAGCCAAGAAAATGCTAAACTCAAGAAACTGCTCAACATGTCGGTCAACGAGATCGAGCTGAGTGTCCGCGCGGCCAACTGCCTCAACAACGCCAATATCACCACCGTCGGCCAACTGGCCTTGAAGTCCGAAGCCGAGATGCTCAAATACCGCAACTTCGGCAAGAAGTCGCTCAACGAGATCAAGGACAAACTCGAAGAACTCCAACTCGGCCTCGGCCTGAAGTTCGAGCCCGGCCTCATCGAGGTCCAGCCCGAAGCGGAAAAAGCCGCCGACGAAGAAGACGAGACAAAAGCCAAAAAGAAGTAAGCCATGAGGCACCAAAATAAGACCGTCAAACTCGGCCGCTCGCAGGCTCACCGCGACTCCCTGCTGGCCAACCAGGTCTGCAGCCTAATCATTCATCAGCGGATCCGTACCACCCTGGCCAAAGCCAAGGCGACACGCCCGCTTGCGGAAAAAATGGTAACTCTCGGGAAAAAGGGCACCCTGCACGCGCGCCGCACCGCGACCGCGTATCTGCACCAAGAGGTCGCGGTGAAGAAATTGTTCGAGGAAATCGCCCCCCGCTCGGCCTCCCGAGCCGGCGGATACACCCGCATTACCAAACTCGGGCCCCGCAAAAGTGACAGTGCCCCCATGGCTGTCCTGGAATGGGTGGACACCACCACGGTGGAAACCGTAACCGAGCCCGCGGCCGAAAAGCCGAAGGCGACCAAGAAAAAGTCTGCCCCAAAGAAGGACGCTGAGTAACATTCGCGGCCCTGCCGCAATTCACAACACGCCGCCGCGGCCCGACAGCCCGGCGGCGTGTTTTTTTTCTCCCCTCTCCAGCCAAACCAGCTGCCGCACTACGTCCCGCCCCACCGCGTCGCCCCTTTGGCAAAAGCGCGGGTATCCCTCCTTGGCCGAGAGGCGCTACCGCTCCAAAATCGTCACGGGCAACGAGGCCTCGAACCGGCTGTTCCCCGGCGCACTGACTGCGGAACCGGCAATCTGCACAATGTTGACGTCAGTGACCTGTGCACTGCTTTGCGCATGGGCGGAGGGAACTACCGTGATATCCCGCCCGACCATGAAAAGCAGGCAGCCGGCGATCACGGTGAGGACAATTTTCGTGTAAGCGTCGATATTCATAAGGAGCCCAGCCTCCACAACCCGCCGCGGACCGTCAAGACCCGCGCAATTCGCGATGGAGCCATTCGCCCAGACGCTCGGCACAATCGTCGATCGATTCCCGCCACGTCTTTGCCGCCCCCTCGTCCGCGGGATCACTGATTTCTTTGACCAAGGTCACCGGCAGACCGAACTGGTGCGCGGTGAAGGCGATGGCATAACCCTCCATGTCGACCAAATCGATCCCGCGGGCAGCCAACCCCGCCCTCGTCGCCGCGCTGTCGACAAAGGAATCACCGGACCCAAGCACCGGCCCACTCACCCCCAACTCGATGGCCGCGCCGAAGTGTTCCCCGGTCAGCCCGAAAATCTTCTCGTCTTCGAAATCATGTTGCTCGACCCGTCCCACCACCTGCGTGCCTCTCATCCCCTCGCGCAAGCCACCTGCGGTACCCAGATTGATCACCCGCGAAGGACGCTGCCGCGCCAGCACCGAGGCCAGAGCCGCGGCGGCACGCACTTTGCCCACCCCCGTGACCAAGACCGGTAGATCGGACACATGCAAATGCTGCGCCTCTTCTTCCAGCGCCACGACGAGCAAAGGACGGTCCAACGAAATGGTCTGATGCAGCTTCACCCCGCGCATTACATCCTCAACCCGCGACCAGATCAATCCCGTGGAAAATCCGCGCGAGGATTTCCACGCCACGGGCCAGAGACGGCGACGGCCGCACGAAAAAACGGTCCGCATCGACCGCAACCACCGGACAACCGGGATCGATCAAGGCGGCTTCCCGCGCGGCCCGATCCTGATCGAACCCGCACGGTGCGGCGATAACCAATTCCGGACGGGCCGCACGCACCGTCTCCCACGTCGTGCGGACCGAGCGCTCGCCGGCCCGACCCAAAACCTCGAGACCCCCGGCGGCATCAACCATCTCCGGAATCCAATGACCGCTGGCAAACGGCGGATCCATCCACTCGGCCAGGAAAACCCGGGGACGAGTCCGACCGGCCACCGCCTGACGGACCCGGTCGATCCTCCGAAGCATCTCCTCCGCCCAAAACTCGCCCTTCCCGGCCACGCCCAACTCCCGCCCGAGATATCGCACCGACTCCGCCACCTCCCCCAAGGTCCGCGGCCCGACCGAAATCACGCGAGCACCCACCGAGGCAAAGTCTCCGTCCGCGACGGCACAAACGCGGCAAAGATCTTGGGTTATTATGACATCCGGACGCAGTGACGCGAGCATCTCCGCATCGACCGCGTAAAGCGCCTCCCCGCCCTCCACCGCCGCCCGTACCGCCGCGTCGATTTGCCGACTGTCCCATGCCGCCGGATCAATCCGGCTGGCCGAAACCACCGGCACCTCCCGCACTTCCTCCGGCCATTGGCACTCATGCGACCGCCCGACCAAATCCCCCACCAGCCCGAGATCCGCCACGATTTCCGTCGCGCTGGGCAGCAAAGAAACGATCCGCATCCGAGCAGCCTACCGAGGAAGGGACCGCTTGGAAACGGGTTGCTTAAAAAAATTGGTCAGTCTGGGTTGTTACCATAACCAAAAAGGTCGGCGCCTTCGACCGCATCCAAGTGATCCAAGTTCGCCATCGCGGGCTCGATCTCCTCAGTCGTCGTGATCAGGTTTTCGATCGTGATGGCCTGTGCCCTTGGTGGTCAGCGCGTCCCGCCTCTCCATCCACCGCGCAATCCAAATGCAGGCCTCGTAGAGCAGCACCATCGGAGCCCCCATCAGAATCAGAGTAAAAATATCGGGCGTCGGCGTGATCACCGCGGCCAGCAAAAAAATGACCACAATCGCGTAAGGCCGCGTGGACTGCATTTGTCCGTGCTCGAGCAGGCCGACCTTGACCAAGGCAAGCACCACGACCGGAAGTTCGAAGGCCAGGCCGAAGGCCAGGACAAATTGCGTGGTGAAGCTGTAATACTCCCCCACCGTCCAGGTCGGACGCCACTGCATCATTTGGGCGTCTTGGAAAAAGAATTCCAACGCCGCCGGGAGCACGGCGTAAAAGGCGAAGGCCGCCCCGCCGAGAAAAAGACCGAAACCGACGATCGAAGCCAAGAGCACGACTCGGCGCTCCTTTTTGCTCAGGGCCGGGAGGACGAACTCCGCGAGAAAATAGAGCAAGACCGGAAAGGAAACGACCAACCCGGCATAGAAGGCCAACTTGAACGAGATGGTCATCGAATCGGCCACCCCGAGCGATTGCAGGTTGTCGACCCGGCCCGGATCCACCGCAAGCAAAGGCGCCTGGACAAAAGACGCCAATTGTCCCCGGAAAACGAAGGCCAAGATCATGCAGATCCCGAGAGCGATGGCCATGCGCACCACCATGCCCCGCAAGTCTTCGACATGCTCGAGGAAAGGCTTGGGCGTATCCCTTTCGTCGCGGAACTTGAGAAATTTTTGCAGGCTCACACCCACCTCCCCGCCGCCAAACGTGCATACAATCCCAACGTGTTGGCATCCTCGATCACCCCGCGCGCAACCATCTCGCGCAATTCGTCGGCCGGGAAAGCCTTGATCTCGAGGATTTGCTCCTCGGCATCATGGCCGGTGGCCCGCGGATCCCATCGGACCTCGGTAGCAAAAAACTGGTGCGTTGTCTCGTCGGTGAATCCGGGCGAGGTGAAAAACTTGCCCAGATATTCCATTTTTCCCGTCACCTCGCATCCCGCCTCCTCCTGCAACTCCCGGCGCGCCGCCTGCTCGATGGCAGGCACCGTCGTCTCCCCGTCGACCTGGCCCGCGGGAAATTGCCAGAATTCCCGCCGCGCCGGAACACGCTCCTCGCGGATCAGGACAAACGAGCCGTCCGGCAGCCGCGGCGCAACCGTCACCCCGACTTTTCTCGTCACCTTGGTCCACTCGCGTCCCTCCGGACACGACGGCGTGCGCACGGTTTCTTGAGTCACCCGCAAATGCGGGGTCTCCAGAAGCACCTCTTCGCGCATCAAGGCCCAGCCGTCGCTCATGACTTGGCGGACGCCAAACGCTTGCCCCACCAAGCCAAACGGGCCGCCACCCGCTTCGGCGAGGGCGCACCCTCCGCGGTGCGGGCCCGCAACGAACGCGCCGCATCAAGGCACTTCATCGCGCCAGCCTTGAATAATTTGCTCTCCGCTTGCAGGTCGCCGAGCGACAAGTCCCGCAAGGTCACACCGCGCTGCACACTCAAGGCAACCAGGGTCCCGACCACCCGGTGCGCCTCGCGGAAAGCCAGCCCTTGGCGGACGAGGTAGTCCGCCCAGTCCGTCGCCACCAAGAGCGCATCGTCCGCCGCCGCCGCCATGCGCCGTTTGTCCCACCGCGCTGCCCCGAACATTTCGGCCAGAATTTCGAGGGACGCGCCAAGCGTGTCGGCCGAGTCGAACACCGGCTCTTTGTCCTCCTGCAGGTCGCGGTTGTAAGCCAGCGGCAGTCCCTTCAGCGTGGTGAGCAGGGAAAACAGATTTCCGTAAAGGCGCCCGGTCTTTCCCCGGGCCAATTCCGCGATATCCGGATTCTTCTTCTGCGGCATCAGACTCGAGCCCGTAGTGTGCGCATCGCTCAAAGCCAAAAAACCGAACTCGCTCGAAGCCCAAAGGATCGTGTCCTCGCACAACCGCGAGAGATGCATCCCCGTGATGGCACAGGCCGAAAGGAACTCGCAGGCGAAGTCCCGGTCGGACACCGCATCCATGCTGTTTTGCGAAACGTCATCGAAACCGAGTTGCCGCGCCATGAAACGCCGGTCCAGGGCAATTGTCGATCCGGCCAGCGCCCCCGATCCGAGAGGCAGCACATTGGCGCGCTGGGCTGCGTCGGCCAGACGCCCCGCGTCGCGTTCGAGCATTTCCACGTAGGCCAACACATGATGCGCCGCCAGCACCGGTTGAGCCCGTTGTAGATGGGTGTATCCGGGCATGATGGCGTCACCTCCCCGCACGGCGAGGCCGACGAGCGATTTCTGCAAACCTCGCACCGCGGAAACAAGATCCGCTGTCGCCTCCCTCATCCAGAGCCGCAGATCCGTGGCCACCTGGTCGTTGCGTGAGCGGGCCGTGTGCAGCTTGGCCCCGGGCGCGCCGATCTTCCGGGTCAGTGCCGCCTCGATATTCATATGCACGTCCTCGAGTTCCTCGCGCCAGACGAACTTGCCCGCCCGGATTTCCCGCGCGATGGACTCAAGGCCGCGGTGAATCGACTTCAGCTCATTCGGAGTCAACAACCGCGCCTTGCGCAAGGCCGCCGCGTGCGCCTTCGACCCCGCGATGTCTTGCAAAGCCAGTCGCTGGTCGAAGGACACCGACTGGCCGTAAGCGCGCAACCGGGCCGAGGGATCTTTGCTGAAGCGTCCGTGCCACATAAATCAGACCACCGCGGCAAAGACCTCACGCCCGCTCTTGCGGCAGACGCCATTGATTTTCAACTCGTCGCAACGCGCCTCGATGCGCACCTGCTTGTTGGCCGGAGTGAAACCCATCCGCTTGGCCATGCAGTTCTCGAGGAGTTCCATGTTGAGGTCCTCGAATTCGAGGATGTTATGGCAATCGAGACAAATGAGATGGTTGTGGTGCGGGTGGTCGACGAAATTCGGGTCATACACCTTGCGCCCCTGCCCGAGATCCAGTTCGCGCAGCAACCCACTCTCGACCAAAATCGGCAAGGTGCGGTAGACCGTCGCCCTGCTCACCGTCCGCTCGATACCCCGCGCCATATCGAGCAACTCGTCCGCCGTGTAGTGACGGTCTGTGCTGAACGCCGCCTCGATGATGGCGTCACGTTGCGATGTCTTGCGCAGGCCTTTGCCGGCAAGAAACTCGCGGATCTGATTGCGCACGACCTCTTCCATGGGTGGCAGCACGCCCTGCGCGCCGCTCGGGGGATACTCCGTCCCGCCCCGCGGCAGGTCAAGGCCGGCGGGGCCCGGGGTGGAAAATCCTCCCGCCCCTCCCGCCATTCGGTCATAGTCCCCCGATGCCCGCTCCCGCCGCCGCACGCGACGCACTCAAAAAAGCAGCCGCCATCCATGCCGTCCGCTTCGTTGAACCCGGCATGACCGTCGGCCTCGGCACCGGCTCGACTGCCATTCATGCCGTCCGCGAAATCGCCCGCCGCTACGAGGCCGGAGAATTGCCCGGTATCACGACCTTCGCCACCTCCGCGGAAGTGGCCCGCACCGCCCGCGAGGCCGGCCTCCCCCTGCTCGACCAGGCCGGCCCGGCCTTGATCGACCTGACGATCGACGGCGCCGACGAGGTCGACCCGCAACTCAACTTGATCAAGGGCGGCGGCGGTGCCCTCTTCCACGAGAAGATCGTGGCCCAGGCAACCAAGCGGCAAATCATCATTGTCGACGAAGCCAAAATGTCACCGCAGCTGGGCACACGGCATTCTCTGCCCGTCGAAGTCGTCCCGTTTGGCGCGGAATCCCAGCGGCTTTTCCTCGAACAACTCGGCGGCCGCCCGGTTCTCCGCGTCAAGGAGGACCGCACGGCTTTCATCACCGACGAAGGCAACATCATCTACGACTGTACCTTCGGACCCATCGCCGATCCCGGAGAACTGGCGGCCGAACTCCGCGCCCGCACGGGCATCGTCGAACACGGGCTTTTCCTTGGTATGACCCATGATCTGATCATCGGCACCCCAAGCGGATTGCGCCACCTGCAGCGCAATCCCCTGACCGGGGAGATCCGCGATCTCGCGTCAGTTTAAACGCATTGCCCCCTCCGCCGGCAGAGGCTGGGGATTTATTTTTTCCCGTCCCCCCAGAATTTGGACAACCGCCCGCCCGGCACCGGCGGAATGGCCAAGCCGTCAGCCGCATAGTGCGCGACATCGTTGTACAAGGTGAGCCGCGCCTCCATGGCATCGCGGAAATCAAGGATAGTCAGCGAGGCCGGATTCAAATCGAGATGGTCACGATACCGCCGCGGATCGAATCCGAGGATCGCCCCGAGGAGCAAACGAATCGTCGCCTTGTGCGAAACGACACAAATCATTTCGCCAGCATGCTCGCCCACCGCATGGAGCAAGGCCGGCATGGCCCGTGCGGCCACGGCCAACCCGGTCTCCCCGCCATCCGGGGCGAAGTTGTAGGGGTCGGACTCCCATTTCAGATACATGTCGCCGAACTTCGTCTCGGCCTCCCGCCGGGTGAGTCCCTCCCACACCCCGTGGTTGATCTCGAGAAAACCGGCCACGGGTTGCACCGGCAAATCGTGCGGCTTGGCCAGAATCCGCGCGGTCTCCATCGTCCGGTCCAAAGGCGAGGCATAACATGCCGCGATCGGTTGATCCGCCAAGCGCTTCGCCAACGCGGCCGCCTGCTGCCGGCCGACATCGCTCAGTTCCACATTCGTGGCCCCCGCGAACCGGTCTTCCGCGGAAAGCACGGTGGCCCCGTGACGGACCAAAAACACCCGTGTCTTCATGCCTCTCTTGTAACCACTAACCGACCTCGACGAAAGGAAACACCGCCAAGGCTCTTGACACCACAACCTATTGTGTTGTTTGCTCCGGCCAGTCAGGTAAAACCACTATGCGTTGCCCCCGTTGCGGAGACATGCGTGATCGCGTCATCGACTCGCGGTTGATTCAGGATGGCGAGCGGATCCGTCGGCGCCGCCAGTGCCTCGCCTGCGCCACCCGCTACACGACCTACGAAACCATCGAGCAGATCGAATTGCGCGTCCTCAAGCGGGGCGGGCGGATCGAACCATTCCACCGCTACAAATTGGTCAGCAGTCTTTCCAAGGCCTGCGAGAAACGCCCGATCAAGTTGGAAATCCTTGAGCGCCTCGTCGACGAAATCGTCACCGAGCTTGGCGTCGAAACCGGACGAGAAGTGCCGAGCCGCCTGATCGGCCTGCGCGCCATGGAAAAACTCCAAACCATTGATCCCGTAGCCTACGTGCGCTTCGCCTCGATCTACCGGCAATTCCAGGAAGCCGGCGAATTCGTCGACGAAGTCGAACAAATGAAAAAACGCACCCCGCGGCGGGCCGACCAACCCGAACTCTTCACCGCGCCGGCCAAAGCTCCTGCCACCGCCTGACGCTCTCACGCCCCTCAAACTCCATGATCGCTTTCGCCGACAATCTTCCGCTCGTCCGACTCGCCGACCGGCGTGCCGTCAAATACGAGCGCGTCTGGCTCGAGCGTGCCGTGGCCGAGGCCGCGGAGGGTGCGGGATACATCCGTTGGTGGCTCGCCCCGCACGTGGCCGAGAGCGTGACGGCCTACCTTGAACGCGAATTCGAAGAAAACGTCATCGCCAGCCAGTGCCTGCGCACCCTCGTCTCCAGCGTGCTCCAAGTGATCGGCTACCCCGAAATCGCCCGCGGCTTCCAGCTTCGCGAACCACCCGTGCGCATCTCCCTCGCCGCGCTGGCCGAGTCCGCCGGTGCCGGGTACGAACTCGCTTTCTTCCACGAACTCGACCTCACCCTGCACCGCGTCCTCGCCTCCCGCACCTCCCGCATCGAATTCTGCGACCTCGCCGCCTGCGTCAAACGTCTCCGCCGCGCGCGCAGCTGGCGCAAGGACTGCGCCGCGCTGCGCAATGAAATCGTCGCGCATGTCCGCGGGCAGGCCGTGCGCCTCCGCCGCAAACGCGGGGTGGAATTGGAGCTGTCATGACCCTCTTTGAACGCATCGCGGCCGGGGAGATCCCGGCCGACATCGTGCGCAACGACGACCAAGTGCTCGCCATCCGCGATATCAACCCGCAGGCCCCGGTCCACATCCTGGTCATCCCGCAACGGGTCATCCCACGCATCGGCGAAGCCCGGCAAAGCGACAGCGAACTCCTCGGCCGCCTCCTCCTCGCCGCCCGTGACATCGCCAAAGAACAGGGTCTGGACCAAACCGGTTACCGCCTCGTCATCAACCACGGCCCCCACGCCGGCGAAAGCGTTCCCCATCTCCACATTCACCTCCTCGGCGGACGCCCCCTTGACTGGCCACCGGGCTGATCCTCCCGCCCCGGGCCAAGACCCGGCGGACTTGTCGCCCGCTATCGGTTGAGTTTTTCCGCCATCTCCCGCGCGAAGTAAGTCAAAATCAGGTCCGCCCCCGCTCGCCTGATCGCCAGCAGCGACTCATCACGGCATTGGTCATAGTCGAGCCAACCCGCCTGCGCCGCCGCGTGGATTTGGGCGTATTCCCCCGACACCTGATAAGCTACCAAGGGCAGCTTCGTCTGCTCCCGCACCGCCCGGATCACGTCCAAATAAGGCCCCGCCGGTTTGACCATGACCATGTCCGCCCCCTCCCGCTCGTCCAGCTCTACCTCGCGCAAAGCTTCGCGGACGTTGGCCGGATCGAGCTGATAAGTCGCCTTCGAGATCGGAGCGGCCTGCGCACTGCCCACCGCATCACGGAACGGACCGTAGTACGCCGAAGCAAATTTTGCGGCGTAAGCCAGAATACAGATATCGGTCCGGCCCGCCACATCGAGCGCTGCCCGGATCGCGCCGACGCGCCCATCCATCATGTCCGAAGGTGCTACCATATCCGCCCCCGCCTCCGCTTCCATCACCGCCAAGGCGCAGAGAATTTCCACCGTCGGATCATTGTCCACACCTCGTCCGTCCTTGGTCAGCAGGCCATCGTGACCGTGATCCGTGTAGGGATCCAAGGCGACATCGGCCACGAGCACCAATTCGGGCACGGCCGCTTTCACCTCGCGCAGGGCGCGGAAAAGCAGATTATCCCGCGAAAGGGCATGTGATCCGCGCGAATCTTTGCCGACTCGATCGATGACCGGAAAAATGGCCGCCGCGGGAATACCCAGATCAAAAGCCTCGCGGCATTCGCGGACCAAATCCCTCACGCTTCGCCGCTCCACCCCGGGCATCGACGCAACGGGCTCGTTACCATTCCCGCCATGGACAAAAAGCGGATAAACCAGATTGGCCACATTGAGTCGCGTTTCCCTGGTCATCCGCCGGAGGCTTTCGCTGGCCCGGTTGCGCCGCAGACGGTTGGTTAGTTCCATCATCGGATCCTCAAAGAGAGTTGAGCACAGTTTCGAGCTTGAGCCGCTTGGCTTGCCAGTCTTCCGCGCGCTGCTGGAAAGTCCCGAGAACCTGGGCGGGGGCACCGCGGACAAAAGATTCGTCCGAGAGCTTGGCCTTCACCTTGGCGATCTCGGCATCGACCTTGGCGATTTCCGAGGCCAGACGCTCGCGCTCCGCGACCACGTCGATTTCCAGATCCAAATAAACCTCGCCGAGCGGCGTCGGCGTGTGCGGCATTTTTTTGGGCGGTTCATCCGCACCGGGTTCTTCGAGTTGCGAGGCCTTGGCCAGCAAGCGGAAGACCGACAAATCGAGGCCCGCAAAAGCGGGGTCGCGGGCCAGATAAGCGGCGCATTCGCGGTTGGCGGGCACTTTGAACTCCGCCCGGAGCACACGGACATTCCGCACCGCGTCGTAAACCGCCTGCACGGCGTTGGAGGCGCGGGCCTTCTCCTCCGCGGCAACCTGCGGCAACGAATCGTCCGGCGGCGGCGCGGCAAAAAGAATCATCCCGGACTTTCCCTCGCCCCGCGCGAAGCCGAGACGCGACCACAGTTCCTCCGTGATATGCGGCATGAAAGGATGGAGCAGGCGCAGGTAACCGCTCAAAACATGGTCCATCACGGCGCGGACCCCTTCGGCCGCATCACCGCCGGCCGCCAATTCGGCTTTGCTCGACTCGACATACCAATCGCAATACGTGCTCCAGAAAAATTCGTAGAGCAGCGCCGCTGCCTCGTGGAAATGGAACTCATCCAAGGCCCGCCGGTAGCCCGCGTGCATCGCGTCAAAAGCGACGAGCAAGGCGACCGAGTAAGGTGAGAGTTTTTGCTCCTCCAGCGTTTTTCCCGGTGCTGATCCCCCCTGCATTTCGCGGAACCGCGCCGCATTCCACAGTTTGTTGGCAAAGTTGCGGCCCTCCTTGATCTGGTTCTCGTCGAACCGCACATCCTGCCCGTGCGGCGCGATGCGCATGAGACCGAAACGCAATCCATCGGCACCGTATTTGGCCATCAGGTCGAGCGGATCGGGGGAATTACCCAGACTCTTCGACATTTTGCGGCCCTTGAGGTCGCGAATGATGCTGGTGAAAAAGACGTTCTTGAACGGCACCTCACCGGTGAACTCCAGGCCGGCCATGATCATGCGCGCCACCCAGAAAAAGATGATATCCGGCCCCGTCACCAAATCGTTGGTCGGATAAAATTTCTTCCGCGCCGCCTCGTCCATCGTGGCGAAGGGCCAGAGCCACGAACTGAACCAGGTATCGAGCACGTCGTCGTCCTGCCGCCACTGGTCCGCATCGGCCGGGGCATCCATCCCGACGTGCATGACCGACGGATCATCTTTCCGATACCAGACTGGAATGCGGTGCCCCCACCACAACTGGCGGCTGATGCACCAATCTTGGATGTTCGTCATCCAGTGCTCGTAAATTTTCGCCCAGCGCCCGGGCACAAAACGGATCCGGCCCGAGACCACGGCATCCAAGGCGGCCGGCACCTGCGGATAACGCAAAAACCACTGCTCGCTCAGCCGCGGCTCGATCGGCACGTCAGCCCGCTCACTGAAGCCGATATTGTTGTCGTAATCTTCCACCCGCACCAGCAACCCCGTCTCCTCGAGCTTCTGCACCGCCAGATCACGCGCGGCAAAGCGTTCCATCCCGGCGAACTCCGGACCAGCCAACTCGTTCAACGTGCCATCCGCGTTCATCACGTCGATGACCGGCAAATGGTGACGCAACCCGATCTCAAAATCCGCCTTGTCGTGCGCCGGAGTGACTTTCAACACACCCGTGCCGAAGGTCATGTCAATGTGCGTGTCGGCTACGATGGGGATCTCAGCCCGCGGGAATGGACGCACCGCATGCTTGCCGACCAAGCGCGTGTAGCGCGGATCGTCCGGGTGGACCGCCACCGCCGTGTCCCCCATCAAAGTCTCCGGACGCGTCGTGGCGATTTCGAGAAACGTCCCGGGTTCTTCCGCCACTTCGTAGCGCATCACATAAAGCTTGCCCTTGGCGGGCTTCATGACGACTTCCTCGTCGCTCAGCGCCGTTTGCGAAGCCGGGCACCAATTGACCATCCGCTTGCCGCGGTAGATGAGTCCCCGGGCATACAGCTTGACGAAAATTTCCTGCACCTGGCGGGAATAGTCCGCGTCCATGGTGAAGCGCTCGCGCGCCCAGTCGCACGAGCAGCCGAGGCGCTTCAACTGCTTGATGATGATCCCCCCGTGCTTTTCTTTCCACGTCCACACCCGTTCGAGAAACGCCTCACGGCCGAGATCACGCCGCGTCTGGCCCTCCTCCTTGCGCAGCTGGCGCTCGACCACCGTCTGCGTGGCGATCCCCGCGTGGTCCGTCCCCGGCAACCACAAGACCTCATGGCCCGTCTGGCGCGCCCGCCGCGCCAGAATGTCCTGCAAAGTATTGTTCAAGACATGCCCGAGGGTGAGCACGCCGGTCACGTTCGGCGGGGGAATGACAATGGAAAAACCCGGCTTGGCTGAAGCGGGATCGGCCGCGAAGCAACCCTCCTTGATCCACTCCCCATACCAACGCTCTTCCACGGAGGCGGGTTCGTAAGCTTTGGAAATCTCGGACATCGAACCAGGCATCATTCCGGATTTCCCCCCGGCCTGCAAACCCTCAAAAGCCCCGCAAAAACATGGCGGCAAAAGCGAGCAAAGCCGCCACCGCGGCCGCCCACCACGCCCAACCGATTCCTTCCGGCTTGACCTCACGGTTCCCGAATTCCCGCTGGGCAAAATTGTCGTAGTCGAATTCCTCGTCCGGCAAATCCAGACCATCCGCGGCGGCCGCGCCCTCCCGCCAACCGGAGCGGTCATCCGCACCACATTCCGGGCAAGCCACCATCCCGCGCGGCACGTCCTCGCCGCACACCGGACATATCTCCGGAGCCGTGCTCATGATCCCAGCAGCACTTGGAGCACATTCTGCGTGTCGGCCAGGTCACCGAACAAAAAATCCGGTTGGTGCGCCGCCAGTTCGTCCTGACTGCAACTCCCCGTGGCGATGGCCACCGCGACAAAGCCGGCTGCGCGGGCGCAGTCGATGTCCTTCGGCGTGTCGCCGAGGACAAAAACATCCTTGGCTTCGAAACTGATCCCGTGCCTCTCCACCGCGCGCGAATGTGCCACCGGCCCCAGCTTGTTGCGGTCCACATGGTCGTCGGCGAAGGCACCAAATTCAAAAAAATCCCAAACCCCGTAATGGGACAGTTTGAGCTCGGCTCCCCGCTCGATATTGCCCGTCAGCAGACCGAGCACAACGTCCTCCCGCCGGTGCAACGCCTCGAGCAAGCCCACAATGCCCGGCAGGACTTTGCCCTCCCGCCGCGGTAATTCGAGGGCCAGATGATGCGCGTAACCGTCGAACAAATCCGCGATATTCTCCGGCGTCGGCGGGATGGCGTGCGCACCGAACATCTGCCGCGCAATGGCTCCGTCCGTCGACCCGGCAAAAGAAATCGACGACAAATCATCTTCCACCCCGAAACGTTCTTGAAAAGCCAGCCGCAAGGCATGCTCTCCGGCCCGCCCGGTCAGCAACAAAGTCCCGTCGATATCGAAAAGAAAAAGTTTTTTCACTCCAGCCATCCCGCAAAAATAGCGGCCGGTGCGCCGTAGCGCGAGCATCTCTGCAAGCCAGAACGCTCGGGAACCGCCCGCACTCCGCGGCGACCGGACCCCGGCGCCGGCCAATCCCACCGGCAAGCTTGCACCGCTCCACCCGTCCGACCGAATCTCTAAGCCCATGCCCACCGAACGAGTTCTCGCCGTCGATCCCTCTCTGCGCGGCACCGGTTTTGCCATCATCGAATCCTCCGGGGGCAAACTGCGTGCTCTGGCCTACGGCGTGGTCAAAAATCCGCCCAAGCTCGCCGCGCACCAGTGCCTGCGCGAAATCCACGATACCCTCAGCCGGATTGCCGCGGTCCACCAACCCACCACCTTTGCCATCGAAGGCATCATCTTTGTGCAGAACGTCCGCACGGCGATCATCCTCGGTTCGGCTCGCGGCGCCGCACTCCTTGTCGCCGCCGGCCACGACCTCGAGGTGCATGAATACGCCCCGCGTCTGGTCAAGCAGGCCGTAGTCGGACGCGGTGGCGCGCAGAAAGACCAGGTCGCCTTCATGATCCGCGCCATGCTCGGGCTGACCGAAACACCGCCGCCCGATGCGGCCGATGCCCTGGCCATCGGTGTGACCCATTTCAACCGCCGCGCCACTGCCATCCGATGAATTTCCTGCAAACTCGCTGGATCGGACGCCTTGCCTACACTCCCGCCCTGGAGATGCAGGAGAAGACCGCGGCCGCGCGGGCCAAGGATGAGGTGCCCGACCAATTATTCCTCCTCGAGCACGATCCGGTCTACACCATCGGCCGCCAACGCGACCGCTCCAGCCTCGGCGGCACACCCCTCCCGCATCCCGTCGCAGAAATCAGCCGTGGTGGACAAGCCACCTTCCACGGACCAGGCCAGCTTGTCGGCTATTTCGTTTTCGACCTGCAAAAACTCACTCCCGACCTGCACATCTTTCTCCGCTGGATGGAAGAAGGCCTCATCGCACTGATCGCCGGTTACGGTCTCCGTGCCCAGCGGCGCGATGGCCTCACCGGTGTCTGGATCGGCGACTGCAAGATCGCCAGCATCGGCGTTGGTGTCCGCAAATGGATCACCATGCACGGCTTCGGCCTCAACGTCGGGTCCGACCTTTCCGGTTTTGCCTCCATCACCCCTTGCGGCATCTCCGGCGTCACCATGACTTCCCTTTCCCGCGAACTCGGGCACGAAATCCCGGTCGAAGAAGTCGCCACGAAAGCAGAGGCTATCTTCACCGCCCGCTACCCCCTTCTCTCCACCGCCAACCCTCAGCCCTCAACTCCGCAGTCATGAAATGGCTCCTCCTCACCGTGGGCAAGCCTGCTCTCGCCTACGCCAAGGCCGGACGCGAGGAGTATCTTGGGCGGTTGGCCAAGTTCGCCCCGGTCGAACACCTCACCGTCAAAACGTCTGACAAAACACGCGAAAGCGCCGACCTTCTCGCCCGTAGCGAAGGATGCCTCCGCGTGGTCCTTGATCAGCGCGGCCACACGCTGAGCAGTCGCGAATTTTCCGCGAAGATCGCCCAATGGCAAGAAGAGGCACGTGATGTGGCTTTCCTCATCGGTGGGGCCGATGGCCACGACCAAAGCCTCCTCCATCAGGCCGACTTCCGTTGGTCCCTCGGCCCCTTGACCCTCCAACACGAACTCGCCCTCGTCGTCGCCCTCGAACAACTCTACCGCGCCCGCACCATTCTGGCGGGGCACCCTTACCACCGGGATTGATTCCGGTCCGAAGGTAGGGACAGTCCGCTCGGCCCTACCTTCACACCCGCAAACCGCTTGGCCCGAGGGTTCGTCTCCCGTTAAGCTTCACGTCGTTTTTCACGACATGAGCAAAGAACTTTCCGACATCGGTCTCATCGGCCTCGCCGTCATGGGACAAAACCTCGCCCTGAATATCGCCGACCACGGCTTCCGTATCTCCGTCTACAACCGCACGACCTCAAAGACCGGGGAATTCGTCAACAAACACCCCGGCACGCCGGGCGGACTTC
Source organism: Chthoniobacter flavus (assembly GCA_945871065.1). GTDB lineage: Bacteria > Verrucomicrobiota > Verrucomicrobiia > Chthoniobacterales > JACTMZ01 > JACTMZ01. The sequence goes on from CAMBUL010000022.1 coordinate 35,583, forward strand.
ATGCCGCGCTCACCCTGGAAGACTTTGTCGCCTCGATCCAACGTCCGCGCAAAATCATCATCCTGGTGCAGGCTGGCAAAGCCACCGATGCGGTCATCGACAGCCTTGTGCCCCTGCTCGAAAAAAACGACATCATCATCGACGGCGGCAACGCGCTGTGGAGCGACACCATTCGCCGGGAAAAAGACCTCGCGACCAAAAATCTCCGCTTCATCGGCTCGGGCGTCTCCGGCGGCGAGGAAGGTGCCCGCTTTGGTCCCTCGCTCATGCCCGGTGGCGCCGAGTCTTCCTGGAATGAGCTCGCCCCGATCTGGAATGCCATCGCGGCCAAAGTGGACGCAACAACCGG
>CAMBUL010000023.1 GCA_945871065.1 Chthoniobacter flavus
AAAGCCCATAACACGAAACTGTCGGCCAAGTGCCTCCTCGAAAATGCGCGGCGTGGCTATGCCCGCAGCATCATGCAAATTCGCTGGGACCTTGCTCACTCTCACCAAGTCCCCGACCTTAAATGTCTGTGATGTGTTCACATCGAACGTCCCCAGTCACCGGCACCGGACCGCTGGCGCGACGGATGCCGGGAGCGAAGCGACCAAGCATCCGGCGTGCCAGCGGGTAGGTGTTCGGTGGACTGGCTTGTTCGCATTTATTATTTCAAGCCGGGATGATCTAAAGCAATCTTACCCGACACCTTGCGAGTTGAATCAGATATCAGTGTGAATGTCCCTTGGGAAAGATTTAGGCATACCCAGTCTTTCCGGTCCCCAGAGACATAAATCTGTGTGTTGTCCGATAACGGAGAGCCTGCTAAAAGTTCGGTTGGCATAAAGACTGGTTGCGCCACGCTTTGAATGGAGTCTAATGTCAATAGGGCATGATTGTCTATGTATTGCTTGATTGTCATAGTCTTCTTTAGTTGAAAGCAAACGAGTTCAAAAAACGCTCAGAATCTGAGTCTTCGCGTTCACGGCTTACCGCAATGACTGAAAACAATGTGTTTCCTTCGTAGAATATCCGCGACCGAATATAGAACTTCTTGCTCTTGGAGGTGATTAATAGCTCTTTGCCATTCAGCCCATTCTGGCTGACGCTTCTTTCCGAAATTAAGGTTCCTCCTGTTGTCGCCAGAGCACCATCTCGCGCCCCATCAAGCGAGATCTGATTACCATGGCGTTGAATGAGTTCATCTGGATATTCTACTGTTTCAACGCTAAAATATGAGGACGGGTTCACTTTCGATGAATAGATCGTTCTGAGGGCGTCAAAACCTCCGACATCAAGGGGCAGCTTTTCAATTTTGCATTTGGTTGGAAAGGCAACCTGCCACCTTCCGTCCGGCGAAATATAGACTGAATTACTGCTAGGTGCTGAGGCCGCCTGAGTCCCGGCACCTTTCGCGAGTGCACCCGTGAACGCAGGAATCATGAATGCGAACAATCCAACAAGAGAGAGCGGGATCATGATTCCTCCAAAAATTCCCCAAGCCAGGTGTCGTTCCGGAAAGGAGCTAATAGACTCACGTCGGAAACGACGAAATGTGCGAAATGGAATGTCAACCGCAAAAAGCATGGTAAATATCATCATCCCGATTGCTCTTCCCGCAGCGGCACCCATTTCCTCAGCAGTTTCGAGTGATAATGCGGCAAGAAAAGCAATCGCAAAGAAGAGCAGCAACCACCGCCAGCTAGCTGAAAAATATGATCTTGCATAATGGAGAAGCCATCCACTTGATGGATGCTTGATTGCCATTGATTCACTTCTTTTTCGTGTCAACCTACGGAATAGTGCTATTCCCACGAAAGCGCCAAGAAGAGGCACTGTCTGAGTTCCTTTCTGTCCGGCTGAAGAGGAAAAGCATGTAACTACAACAATAGCATAAGCCAACAGAATACCTGCTCCTGCGAGGAATCTAAGAAATGCTGTTGCTTGTTCTCCTGGCCTTGAAGTCGAACTTTGGTCTGTTGATGATGAGATCAAATGTGGTGCTCTACCTGCATCCGGTGCATTTAATATTGTCGGAGGGGGAACAGGAGCTTGAATTTCGGGCAGCGAAAGAATGGGAGCCCACTTCTCCATTCCGGGTTTCCATGCCATTGCGGTCGTTGAGATTTTGCCACTCTGCAATTCAAGATTTGCCTGCGCCACAGTCAACTCACGCTGAGGTTGATACTGATCTTTTATGTGGATGGTCATGGGATGATTATTTTCTGCGAACGCTGGAAGTCACCGCACCCCTGACCGAGGGCGCAACTCCGATTGCTGTCTGAGGGTAAAGTGGTCATGGAAGATTCAAGTCAAAGCGGGGTCAGGGGCTCGGTGATCTGGTTTGTTCGGGTTATTTGTCTCTGACTTTTCCGATAATGTTCGTTTTCGGGAGAGCGCCCCAAAATCTGCTGTCGTTGGATTTAGGAGGGTTGTCTCCCAACATAAAATACGAACCGGCAGGAATCTTATATGGATAAATCAATGGTCTCGGGGTGCCTCGAACGCCCATAGGAGCTTGGTATTCAACTTTGCTCAGGTGTGGGGGCGGCACGATTGGCTGGCCGTCAACACTGACCCGCCCATCCGCAAAGTCGATCACCTCACCCGGCAGGCCCACCACTCTCTTGATCCAGAGATCTTCATATGGTGGAGGTGCTTTCATAACAACCGCGTCCCACCGCTGGGGTTCAGCGCGGTTGTAAGCCTGCATGTCTGCCACAACCACTTCCTCTGGCTGTATGGTGGGGCTCATCGACTCAGGCTTTTGCACAAACCGCTGCTTCTTCTCGCACCCTGCGGTAGCAAGAATGGCGATCATCACGATGGCAGATGTAGCTCGCATCACATTTCCGAACGTATAGTATACGACAGTTCGTTAATATTGGGTTTTACGACTGGTCGCATATTACTTGTAAGTGAGGGGCAGTTGTTGGATTATTCCACCCGCTATGGCCCAATCGAGCTTTCGCGAGCAGTTCGGGGACTTGGCCCGGAAAAAGGGCATGCAGGAATCATTGATTCCATTTTGGACCAATTGGGTCATGGCTTGGGGGAAGTATCTCTCGCCTCGCAAATTCGTGGACGCTGGGGAATCCGATGTCGAGGCCTTTTTGCAGCATCTGGCCGACCAAGGCAAAGCCGGTTGGCAGATCGAGCAGGCCGAGGCGGCGCTCAAGCTCCTGCACCAATCCCGCTACCCCGCCCCGTGGTCGGCTGATTGGAAGGTGCGCCAACCGCTCGCCGCCGCCACAGCCTCCCCGGAGCGGCGGCCACCGCTCAACGAAGAGTTCCTCCGTGCCCGGCATCAAGGCAAGTCCGACCGCGGTGAGCTGCCGCCGCGCTTTGCCCCGTTCATCGACGAGATCCGCGCCGCCGTCCGCGCCCGCCACTATTCCTACCGCACCGAACAAACCTACGTCGGCTGGATCACCCGCTTCCTCGCCTACGCCGGGCCGGAAAAGCGCCAGGACCTCCACCCCTCGCAGGCCAAAGACTACCTCGACTACCTCTCGGTCGTGCGGCGTGTTTCCTCCGCGACGCAAAATCAGGCCTTCAACTCGCTGCTCTTCCTTTTCCGGTCCGTGCTGGAGATGGATTTCGGACGCATCGAAGGCGTGCAGCGCGCCGAGCAACGCCGCCGTGTGCCGGTTGTGCTTTCGCGTGCCGAGTTGGCCCGACTCTTCGAGGCCCTGCCCGAGTCCTGCCGCCTGCCCGTGCGCTTGTTCTACGGCGCGGGACTGCGACTCATGGAAGGACTGCGTTTGAGAATCCAAGACATCGATCTGGAACTCATGCAAATCACCGTGCGCCGTGGCAAAGGCGGCAAGGACCGCATCGCCCCCCTGCCTGTTTCTCTTGTCGAGGAATTGCGGGAGCAGATCGCCAAAGTGCGCGCCATTCACGAGGCGGATCTGGCCAAAGGTTACGGCGATGTGGAATTGCCCGACGGCGTCGCCCTCAAATACGGCGGACGCGCCCGCGAATGGGGCTGGCAATACGTGTTCCCCGCGCCCGGATTTTCCGTCGACCCGCGCACCGGACGCACCGGCCGTCATCACTTGCATGAGGTCAACATCCAAAGAGCCGTGCGCCAAGCCGCCCGCGAGGCCGGAATAGCCAAGACCGTCACCCCGCACATCCTGCGCCACTCCTTCGCCACGCACCTGCTCGAAGACGGCGCCGACATCCGCACCGTGCAAGAACTCCTGGGACACTCCGACGTCAGCACCACCATGATTTACACCCACGTGCTCAACCGCCCCGGCTTGGCTGTGCGCAGTCCGTTGGATCGGTGACAGTTCTTCCGCAAAAACGGACCAACCCTCGCGGATTGGCCCGTTCTGATCGCTCGACGGGTCAGTCTTCGTAGCTCCCGCCCCGCCCGAGCTTGGTCTTCACGCTCGCGCCCACCGGCACAACCTTATCGATCTCAAGGTTTTGCTCGGCTGAGAACAGTGTGTGGCGAGCCGTGTGGAAGTCCTTCGTGGGCTTGAACACGGCTTTGGCGGAGAGCGCAGCCCCCGCCCCGTGGCGGGCGAAGATTCCCTGCAATTCGCCGATGATCGACTCCACGGCGGACTCCGGGATCAGGTCGCCCTTGATCTTCAGCTCGAAGGACTGCTTGAAGAACTGGTCGCCCACAACGCGCAGGATCGGCGCATCATCTGCGCTGCCGCGGTACGAGTTGGAGAACCCGACGCGCACAACCTTCTCCCCGGCCCTTGCCTCGATGGACGAGGCCACGGCCATCTGCCCCGCGTGGTGGGTGAAGTAGAACGACTTCGCTAACGCCATCAGCTCGCCCTTTTCGATCTCCAGCCCCGCTGCGCCTCGGGCTTACAGCATCATTTGCAATGTTGCGGCCGTCCGAGAGTGAAGTAAATAAGCCGGCTATCGGCTCGACTTTCGCCTAGGCCGCGTGGTGTTTGACGAATTCTAACACTTTTCTCTGATCCCCCCGCGCTGCCCAGATCATGCGCAAAAAGTCGGCCGGATGAATTCGGTGGGCTTTAAGAAAACTCCGATCTCCACCGCAGCCGTACATGATGTCGCTACATAACCCTCCGCCGAGAAAACACTCTGCTTTTTGAGTGATACGTGGCAGCCATTCGATACCTTCAACCGCTTCAGTTTTGGAAGGAAGTTTGGAGGAATCGAGCTCTGCTTGTGACCACTCTCCATTTTGTTCGTGGAGAAAGTAGTCGCGGCGCGCAGCAGCGATGAGAACAAATGTCTCCCAATCCGGTTCGCCGCGGTCCACGTAATCTTCGATATAATCGAAAACATTGATCGGCTTCAGGCCGATGGTTGCGAGTGCTGTTTTTTCGTCAGAGGAAAAACATTGTTCTGGGTCCCGGATGCCATCACGAAACCGCAGGGTTGCAGCGTCGTAAATGTCTTTCAGCTCCTTCTGCCAACTGTAGTGGGTCACTTGGCGAACATCATACGGATGGAATCACGTTGCAACGGAATTTCAGTGGCCTGGGCTCACTCATCCAGGTCAAGCGATGGCGAAGAAATCCGCAAAGAGCGAAACGGACACGATGCCGAGGTCGCCGACACCGGTCTTCCGTAGGCCGACGCAGAAGGCCGCGGCCAGATTAACGGACCAGACGAGGGGTGAGGACAAGTTGGGCATGGCTTCAGGCGGGTTACCAGTGCAGCCCAATCTTCTTCGCCGCTCTATCGAGCCTACCCCCCTTGGATGGGTCGAGCGGGGTAGGAAATAAGGGAAGGAACTCCCCCATTTTGCGCGTTTATAAGCCTGCTTTGCCCCGTTTCCCCTGCGGCGAGGGTGGAGATAGTCCCAGCTTCATTCGCCCCGCTGGTCACCTTGGGCCCTCCTTCTCGAAAATGGCCAACTCCCCCTCGGTGCAAACCCACCGAAAACCGCACTTGAGCAACTCGCGCACGGCCGCCGTGTCAGCATCATCGCTCACATGAGCGTCGGGATACTTGGGCTCCGCCGACAGTGCCGCACGGCCTCGATCGACACGCAGGCATATTCATACCTCCGTTGGCGCGAGGCGAACACCTCGGTAAAGGGGCGGGCCAACTGGTAGGCGTCGCGTTCGTTCATGGCCACGCATCCTCGGCTACTTCCCATAGCGAACCCAAAGGGCAAAACGAGTCCAAAAACGCGTTATAAATCCACTCCACGACCCCATCCACTCTGGAAGCTACAACATCTAACTCCTGACCCGCAGGGGCCGAGTTTCCACCTTGTCCGATGAAATTCCCAACAGAAGCGCGGCGGCTTGGCGGTAGGCGTCCAGTTGGTCTTTGTATCGCTCGAGCAGGTCGACATTTCCTTTGTCGGTCTTGAAATCGTAGATCTGCGCCGAGGCCGTTTGGCCGTCTTTGCCCAGTTCGAGATGAACACGGTCGAAGATGCCGCTGACGGCTCGTCCGTCGATCTCGACATCGAAGGCTCTCTCGCGCCAAAGAGTGAAGTTTTTACCGGGCTTTTTCATTACTTGTGCTCGGTCGCTGGCCAGAAATTCGCGCACCAGCATCGCTCCTTCCGCCGTCGCGCCCGTGTAGTCAGGCTCATCCCCTAACCACGCGACCTGGGCCAATAATTCATGCACCTCGGTGCCGAGGTGACGCGCTGCACCGCCGCCGAGGATCAGTCCCGCCGGGATGTCTTCACCATGGTACGAGGAAGGAGACGAGGCATGTCGCAGGGAGCCGGTCTGCTTGATGCTTCGGTCGGAAATCATCACCGGAAGTTCCAGTTCCGGCTTCTCCAAGCGGCTAAACCACGCTTTGTCGCCCACTTCGCGGACGGGATCCTGATCTGTGCCGGCGGGGAACGATCGCATGAGCCAGCGGGCGGCATTTTTGCGCTTCTGACGCTCCGCAGTCAGGCAGTAGACGGCATGCTTGGCGCGGGTCATGGCAACATAGAAGACGCATAGCTCACCGAAGGCTTGGTTGGCCTTCATGTCCTCCCGCGCCCGACGCAGTTCCTCATCCTCTTCGCACATTTCGGCCGGGGGAAGATCTAGACCCCAGAGAACTTTGCCGTCTTGATCCCGCACCAAAGAAATACCCGAGGGCTTGAGTTGGCTTAGCGATTGGTAACCGCCCAGCTCCGGAAGAATGACGACGTCCATGCCGAGCCCCTTGGCTTTGTGCACGGTCATCACGCGGACGACGCCCGGCGATTCATTTTCCTGCAGCGAGTAATGCTCCAGATAATTGCTAAAGCTCCTCCAGTCATCGTCGGGTTTTCGTTTGGCGTCGAACTCGGCGGCGGCATCAATGAACGCCACGACTTTCGACGGGGCGATCCCCGGCGTTTTGTCCACCCAGTCACGGATGGTGGACGCCAGACCATGCTGGCAGGCGGAAGCCAGAGCGTTCGTGCGAAAGAGGGAAATGCCCGAACCACGGCTCAGGACTCCGAAAGGAGACGCGAGAAAGTGCGCCTCCGCTACTCCGTCAACCGGCGAGGCCACACATCGCACGGCTGAAAGCAGCGCGAGACTTTCCGGGTTTGCTTGGCAGACGGCAAAACGGCCCTCAGTGGCCGTCGGAACGCCCGCCTTCTCCAGCACCTTGGCATAGTGTTCGGCCATGCGTCCGGAGCGGGTGAGAATCGCACAACTGAGGCTCCGCTCGATCGGTTTGATTTCCTCCGTGAGGAGTCGCACCAGTTCGCGGTCGATCACCTCCGTGTCGTCTTTCGCGGAGTCGGCGGCCAAATCGTGCAAACGAACATATCCGGGGCCACTCTGTTTGCGGTAGAGGTGCTCGACCCATCCTGCTTTCCATCGCTCAACCGCTTGGAGGGGCAAATCGAAGTCGTTCGCTAAGTCCGCGACCTTATCTTGGTCGAATGCCGCATTGACCACTTCGATGATCGCCTTGTCGGAGCGGTAGGACAGAGCCAACTGGGCTTCCTCGATGTGGTCTTTCTTGTGCTTGTTGTAGTAGCGGAAAATTTCGCGGAAGAGACGATCGTCCCCGCCACGCCATCCATAAATGGACTGCTTAGTGTCGCCGACATAGAAGAAAGTCCGGTCGTCGCTGGGATCCATGATGACCTCCGAGACCAAGGGGTCGAGCACTTCCCATTGGGCGCGGCTGGTGTCTTGGAATTCGTCGAGCAGCCAGTGCTTGTGACGACTGTCGAGTCGGTAGGCAATGGAACCCTTCAGGTTGCCCGAGTGGCCGGTCAGGATTTCCGTCACGTCATTGAAGGTCAGCGCACCTGTGCTGCGCACCGTTTCGGCGTAAATCTCCTCATAACGTCGCAGAAGCCGGTGGACGGCGGCCGTGGAGGACAGGCGACTGCGCAGTTCTGCGCCGATGAGTGCGCACTTCAATTCGTCGCAATGCCTGGCGACCTCCCCGCGCCGAAGAAGCCGACCCTTTCGACCGAAGCTGAGAACTTCGGCGTTTTCTTTTTTGATCAACTTCCAGTCATTGCCGAGATATTCCAAGAAGCCGGTCAAATGTGGCCCGAGGCCTGCCTCGGGAGCGCGACGAACCGCACGTTGCACCATGTCCTCGAGGTAAGCATGGAAAGTTTCGCCCAATTCACCTTTCTGCGTGTCCAGCACTTCCTTGAGAAAAGCGGGTGCGACTTTGGCCAGGGGCGGTGCGGAAAGAAACCGGTTCTCTTCGGGCTGGGCCCAGATGGTGTCCTCGTCGCCCCATGCCACGTTCTTGGATGGTCCGGCAATCTGGGCATGAAGTTTGGTGATATCTTCCTGCAGATCCCGCAGCACGGAGGCACCCGAACGGTTGCGGTTGCTCTGCCGGAGCAATGCCAGCAAATCGCCGAGCGCTTTCTTGTCCTTACTGCCCTCGCGGAAAAGCTGCTCCAGGGTGAGCCGGAGATTCTCCTGCTGGGCCGCATCGTCGAGAAGTTCAAAGTCGCGCGACAAACCGAGTTCCAACGGAAACCCCCGGACAATCCGGCCGAAGAACTGGTCCATGGTACCCATCGAGAGCCTGGGTAGAGCCTCGATCAGTTTGTGCACCCATGCGATGCACAGTTCGCGGGAAATCTCGGCCACACCGAGGTCGCGGGCGAGGTCTGCCCGTTTAGTTGCGTCATCGGCCGCCTCCCCGAGTCTTTCGAAAAGTTTTTGCAGAAACTCCGCGGCTGCCTTGCGCGTGAATGTCAGGGCGATGATTTCCTCGGGTTGTTGGCCGAGCGAGAGAAGCTTGATGCACCGCGTCACCAACTCGTAGGTCTTGCCGCTGCCGGCATTGGCGAGAATCAGCAACCGGCGTTGCAGCGGTTCGCGAACGATCGGCTTCATGCCGTACCTCCCAAGCTCTTGCGGGTTTGTTCGCTGACGATTTCCTCCGGATTGCAGTAGCGGAACCAGTCGGCAAAGTTGTCGAAGTCCACTTTCTCGGAAGGCGGCCAGAAGACGCCATTCGAGACCAGCGAGGCGATCTCCTCCGCGCATTGCACTGCTGATTCGAATTCGTCTTGGTCCATCGGCAGCATCTCGATGCCCGTGTCATCGGGATCGGCCGGCAAGAGCACATAGCCGACCTCGATTTCCTTGTCCTGATGCTCCTCCCAGATATGGGGCACGAGATAACGGTAGAGAGGTAGTTGCAAGTCTTTCCAGAAAGCGGATTTTCCGCCGTAGGTGCAGGCCGCCGCGGGGACGTCGGGACGATGGCGCTTGGTGGCCAGATGCGTCTTCGCCGGCGCGGTCGCGCTGCCGAAGGTCTTGTAGTCGAGCACGCGCAGCCGACCCTCGCGGTGATTGACCTCCACGCGGTCCATGGTTCCGGTCAGAGTCAGTGGCCCGATCTTCGCCGGTTTCTTGTCGCGTTTGCCCACCGCTTTTTCGGTGGCGATGAACTCCCAGCCGTCGGCCCGGGCGCGTGCTTGCCAAGGCGCGAGGCTGCGCAGTCGTGCCCGCATCGACTCGAGTTGCACCAGAACCACGGGGGAAAACAAATCGCCGTAGAAACGGCGGGCGACCTGGTCAAGTTTGCGGTCGAAGACGCGCGCGATCTCGGCAGGATCCTCCAAATGCTTTGTTGCTTCGTTAGCACCGTATTCCTCGAGCACTTTGTGGATCACAGTCCCGAAATCGCGGGGGCTGATTTCGCGGGCCTCCGGGTCGAAGTCGCGGATGCCGCAGACATTCTGGAGATAGAACCTCAGGGGACATTGCAGATAGTTTTTGAAACCCGTGACTCGAATGGCTTCTACCGCTTTTTTGAGGAGGGGCAGTTCCAGGGTCCAGGAAGCCTTCGTTTCCTGCCGCTTGGCCGGCAGCGAGGGACGAAGCAAACGTCGGGACCTCCGGGGCAGTTCCGCATCGCCACAGGCGAAGAGAAGCCGCGATGGACGGTTCGGTTCGCCCTGCGACCGGAATCGGCTGGTGCCCAGGACAACCCGTGATCCCGAATGGATCAGGCAGGCGAGCAAGTAGGCGTCCCGCGCAAAGCGCGCGTCCTGAGAGACCAGGCCGAGCTTTTTCTTCGCTTGATCTGGTAAAAAGGCGTCTTCGTGGGTTCCGGATGGCAACGCTCCTTCGCGGCAGCCCGCAACGATCTTCAAAGCAGCCGCACTCCACGGCGCCTCCAACCAGCCTTGGATTTCCACCGCGTGATCGGGGGCCGGGGCAAACAAACGCTTTCGGCCAAGGTCGGCACGCAGAGCCGCTTTTTGGTCTGCGGCCGGCAATCCCCGGAGCAGAGAAGATTGGGAAAACTGATCGAGTGTCTCGGCCATGGCCGCAAGTTCTTTGGCTTTCATGGAGCCGGAAGTAATCCGGCCTGCGTAACCAGCTACGGCCGGAAGCAAATCCACGGTGGGCAGTTTGCGCTCTATTATTTTTTCCGCGGTAACGATTAGACGCTCCAATTCATCGAATTCGGCGCGAGCGCGATGTTCGATCGCTGGTCGATCGGCATGATCGAGCCATCTGCGCGCCGCCTCCACCGTCCGGCAAAGTTTTTCGGCAAGCAGCCGATCACCAGCAGCCAAGGCACCGTCAGCGGTGAAGTTTTTGTCGGCTGCTTGGGCCACAAACCAGGCAAGAAAGGCGGGTCGCTGCAGGAGCGATCGCAGGGTCTGCAGACTTTGCGACTGCATCAACTCCTCGTAACCGATCAGCATTCCGGCGAATTCGGTTTGGGCCAGAGCGCGCCCCTCGGGCAGGTAAGCCTCCTCCTTGCGCCGCGCAATCTCCGCACCCATCGCCACCGTCGATTCGGGCGCGGCCGAAAACAAAGCGTATCCGTCGCTTGTGCTTGCGGCGGCACAATCGATGAGAACGCCAGCCTCCGATGCAGGGTCGTTTTCCACCACGATCATTTCCTCTGTAAGTTCGGGCATGTGGCTTCGCCACCAGGCGGGATCGGGACGACCCATAGCATCAAGGTGCTTGCCTTCGTCCGCTGGACTCCAGGCCAGCACCGCCACATCGATCCCCTTGTTTTCCAGTGATTTTAGATAGGTCTCAAGAATGGGAGCCAAGTCGGGGATGCAGGCGACGATGACGCGTTTCAGCTCTGAGGGAACGAATGGATTGGTTGCCTGTTCGATCCGCACAACGTTGGGATCGTGCAAACCGTGCTTGGACAACAGCGCCAAATACTCCGCGTAGAGTGTACCGAAGGCCTCCCAGCGCTTCGCATCCTCCTCGAGTTTGACCGCCAGATTCGGGGATGAGGGATCCAGGCCAGCCTCAGCCAGCTGGTCGCAGACGCGGCAGAGACGTTCCGCGACCCCGAAGCGGTCATCCGGCAGGTCGAGTGGAACGATTTTCGGAACGAGCGAGGCGAACCTTTGGCGATCGTCCGGGTTGAGCAGCGTGGCCCAGGCCGCCTCACGCTCCAGACGACTGGCCACGGGAAGATTTCTCAGCAGCAGGGCATCCATCGGCAGACGGAACTGCGGGGAAAGAACACCTTTTTTGGAAAGCTCGCGCCGGATGGCCCGGCCGGCGCCGGCGGTGGGAATGAGAACCAGCGTATCGCCTAGATCGATCGGACTGCCCCCACGTCCGCGCAGCAAAAATGCCGCAACCTGCGCGGCAAGAGGGCTTCTTTCTGTAAGGGCGACCAAGGGCTTCAAGGTTTTTGCAGATATACCAGATCAGAACAAAAAGGCGAATCTTGCGCGTGTCATAAACACTCATGCCTGCTTATTTGACACTTTGAGACCATAGCCCATCAAGGTGAGAAGCGAAGGAAACAGCGCGCCCTGCCCATTTCGTCCGTTCATCGGCCTGTTTTATACCTTTTCTCCCAGGCCAGGAACGGAGATAGGGCGGACGCTTCGGCCGTGAAATTCACCCCGCCGGAAATCTTCGTCCCACAAATGAGCAACTCGCGCTCTGTGGGCATCGACCGCAAGCCGCACCTGAGCAATTCACGCACGACTGCCATGTCAGCCTCCCCACGGGCACGGGACTCCCGGTCTTGTGCCTCGGCGGCTTTAAGCCGCCTCTTCGCGCATACGCTGGAGCTGGCGATGCATTTCCTCGGTCTTGGCCGTATTGAGCGGGTAGAAAATAATGATCACGCCATTGAGCAGAGCCAGAGCCCCGGGGATGAGACAAAACATGATGCGGATCCCCATCAACGATTCCGGGCTTTGCTCCTCATTGGCCACAAATCCGGAAAGCCCGAGGACCCAACCGGAGATGGTGCCACCAATGGTCAGGCCCATCTTTTGGGCGAACATCGCCCCGGAAAAAACCAAACCGGTGGCGCGACGACCGAACTTCCATTCCCCGTAGTCCGCCACATCGGTGTAAAGCGCCCAGACCAAGGCCGGGGTGGGACCGGCCAGCAAGTTGGCCAGCAGATTGACCCCGAACATCAGCGCGGTTTTCTCGGGTGGAATAAAAAAGAAACCGATGATGGCAAGGCCGTTGGCCAAGGTAAGAATGGCCAAGGCATTGCGCTTGCCGAGGAGGCGGCCTAGCACACCTGAGAAGCTGACCCCGAGGATAAAAGCCAGCATGCCACTGGAGAGGAACACGGTGGTGACGTCAAAATTGAGAAAGAAAGCGCTCCCTGCCTGGCCGAGGCTGAAGACCGTCTTGTCACTATTCCCCACATAGTATTTGAAATAATGAATCGAGACCGCTCCGCGAACCGCCACGCTGGCCAGAGTGCAAACCGCGGCAGCCAGCATAATGATCCAAGGTACGTTGCGGACCAGCAACCGGAGATCTTCCATCACACTCACGTTCTGGTTCAGCTGCGGGGCGACCCGCTCCCGGGTCGTCACGTAAGTCAGCAGAAAAAAGACAATGGAGAGGACTCCGAAGACCGCCATGGTGGCTTGAAAGCCGACCACCTCATCGTCGCCACCAAAGAATTTCACGAGGGGGCGGACCAAGAGCGAGATAAGGAAGCCGCCGCCAAAGGCTCCGAGAAAGCGGTAGGTGGCCAGCGACATCCGGTCTTTTTCTTTGGGGGAGATGACCCCCATCAGGGCGGAATACGGCACATTGATCGCCGTATAGATCATTTTAAAAGCGATAAACGTTGTATAGGCATAGGCCAGTTTACCGACTTCCCCGAGATCCGGATTGGCGAAAATCGCATACCCGAGCAACCCGTAGGGCAGCGCGCACCAAAGCAGAAAGGGGCGGTATTTTCCCTGTTTGGTCTGCACCCGGTCCGCCAGTGCGCCCATCATCGGGTCGTTGACCGCATTCCAAAAGTTCGCGATCAAATACATTGTGCCAACGGAGACCGGAGCAAGGCCGAAAACGTCAGTATAATAATAAAAGAGGAAAAGGTTAAAAAATTGGAAGTAAAGATTGGAGGCAAAGTCCCCTGCCCCGTAACCAATTTTCTCGGTCAGGCCGAGTTCGTCGTTCGCTTTGGAAGGGGTGGTAGACATGATCAGTGGGGGGAAGAATGCGCCTTGGGAAGTGAACCGTGGGGTCAGCGGGAGCGGTTAAAACCAAATCGCTGCCCGGCAGAGAGGAGGAAGACAACCACAGGCCCAGCATTAAACAGAGACTGATGGCCGGAGGCCAGCCGTTTGACGCGCCGTTGACCGCAGCGAGGGTCCTATGACCGGCAAGAACGAGGGCGCGGAGCGAGGAGCCCGCCGGGCCGGCGATCGACCCTTGGTTTGACCATCTTGTTCCCCGCCGGTGGGCGTGGTTCACTGCGTTTCACAACTTCGATAGTCAGTTGACGGCGAGGCGCCTTGTTGCGCCGGGAATGCGAAAAAGGACACGCGACGGGATGCGGTCCCCGGGATACCAGACCTTTTGCTCCCACCCCGAAGCATCGGGGGTACTCACCCGCATAACGATGGGGCTGAAGATGCGACTGTAGTCGGTCGTCCAAACTCCGTACCTCGTGGTGTTGACCACCAGGGCCAGAGGTGTCGTCCCGACGTATTCGCCATTGAGTTCGACCACCAGACCTGGGGGCCAACTGCGAATGTCGATCGTCTTGACCGCCTCGGCCACTCTGACCTCGCGCTCAGGGGTCGTGGCGCAAGAGGTCACAAGGAAAGCCAAAAGGAGAATTGTCCGATGCATGGAGAAGAGTGAACAGATGCGAACAAGGCAACGAAGCAGTTTGTGCGTCATAAAGGCTCCGCCCCTAAAGGCGCACTGCTCGGCCGTTATAGCCTTACCCACCCCGACCGCTCAGCTAAGGTTGTGCACTTGGCTCCTCCGGTCCATTCGCCAAGCCGGTGCGAAGTCCCTCCGCCATGCAGAGGCTATTGCGAGGTCACGCCAGAGCTGTCAATACGCGCAATACGTGTCATGAAAGGCCAGATCCAACCTGATCAGCTGCTCCTGCACGCCATCAAGGTACTCATGAAGTCCGTGCCGGAAGACGCTGTCGGGCGTGGCGTAGTCGAGCTGCGAGCGGAGCAATCCTGACAACCGTTCCGGTTCGTTGCGGAAACGGCCCTCCTCGGTCGCCGAAATGAGATGGAGCACTTCATCGAGGCGATCCACACAGAACCGGATGGAGCGCGGGAATTCGGCGTGGCAAACGAGAAAGCTGGCCACTCCCCATGGCGTCACATCGCCCTGGCGGATTTTTAAATAGGCCTCCATTCCGCTGCACGAACGCAGGACAGACATCCATTGCGAGATGTCGACATTACCTCCCACCTGCTCCCCGCTCGGCAGGAGAATGTGGTATTTCAAGTCGAGGATGCGTGTCGTGCTGTCCGCCCTTTCAATGAACTTGCCGGCCTGGACGAACCGCCATGCTTCACTGTGCGTCATGGTCGCGTCGGTTACCCCCTGAATGAGCTGCGACGCGTAGGTCACCTTGTCGAAAAACTCGTGGGAATTCGCCCGGAAGTCGCGCCCGGCGGAAGTGTCGCGGAAGTAAAGCCAAAGCGCGTTGATCTGCTCCCACATCTCGCTCGAGATCTGGTCGCGCACCGCCCGTGCATTCTCGCGCGCATGATTGATGCACGAATTGATCGAGTTCGGGTTGCGCCGCTCGAAGGTGACATAGTCCAGCACGGCTGCCGCGGTGAACTCCTCATGCAAGTGGTGGAAAAGTTCGGTATCCTCCAACGTACTCAGGATCGGCCCCCAAAACTGGCGTTCTGTTTCAACGCCGCGGCTCTCGAAATCGAGCAGCATCTGCACATTCACATCGAGCAGGCGCGCATTGTTCTCGGCCCGCTCGATGTAGCGGCCCATCCAGTAAGTGGAATCTCCCACACGGCTCAGCATGACTCAGTCGCTCCATCTAAGACCCAGGTGTCTTTGCTCCCGCCGCCCTGGGAGGAATTGACCACGAGCGAACCTTCACGCATGGCCACACGGGTCAGTCCGCCGGGGATGATCCGCACCTCCTCGCCACAGAGAATGAAAGGCCGCAGGTCGATATGCCGCCCCTGCATCGATCCGTCGCACCAAGCGGGTGATCGGGACAGCGAGATGACCGGCTGGGCCACGAAGTTGCGCGGGTCGGCTTCGATCATTTGACGAAACCGGGCAATTTCTCCGGTTGTTGCCTGCGGACCGATGAGCATGCCGTAGCCGCCGCTTTCATTGGCCGACTTGACGACAAGGTTTCCCAGATTGTCCAAAATATACTTACGGTCGGACTCCACAGCGGAAAGGAAAGTTTCCACGTTCGGCAGGATGGCTTCTTCGCCGAGATAAAATTTGATCATGGCCGGCACGTAGTAATAGACGACCTTGTCATCGGCCACGCCGGTGCCGATTGAATTGGCCAGACTCACATTGCCTTTGCGGTAAGCCTCGACCAAGCCGGGCACACCAAGAAGGGAATCTGGACGGAATACTTTGGGATCGAGGAAGTCGTCATCAATCCGCCGATAAATGACGTGAACCGGCTTGAGTCCCTTCGTCGTCTTCATAAAGACGCGGTCGTTTTGCACCAGAAGGTCCGCGCCCGTGACAATCTCGATTCCCATGGACCGGGCGAGAAAGGAGTGCTCGAAATAAGCGGCGTTGTGGATGCCCGGGCTAAGCAAGACCGTGGTTGGATCGCCCGCCGCGCTGGCCGGCGCCACGTGGTGGAGGACGTCGACCAAGTCCTGCGCGTAACGGTCGACCGGACGCACCCCGTACCGGGCGAACAATTGCGGGAAGACGCGCTTCATGGTCATGCGACTCTCCAGAACATAGGAGACGCCGGAAGGACAACGGGCGTTGTCTTCGAGAACCAGGTAGCGACCGTCCCGGTCGCGGATCAGGTCGGTCCCGCACACGTGGATGTAAATGTTCCTCGGGACATCGAAGCCCATGAATTCCGGACGGAAATGCTTCGCGCTGCGGATGATTTCTTGGGGAATAACCCCTTCCTTCACGATGCGCTGCTCATGGTAGATGTCGTGGAGAAAGGCATTCAGCGCGTTGAGACGCTGTTTGAGGCCCTGCTCAATGTGACGCCATTCGTCACCGGGAATGATACGCGGCACGAGATCGAAAGGAAAAATGCGCTCCGTGCCCTCTTGCTTGTCGTTGTAGACCGTGAAGGTGATCCCCTGGTTCAAATAGGACCGCTCGGCGATCTGGCGCTTGCGGTTGAAGTCATCGACCGTGAGCGCCTCGGCCCGCTCCAGCAGCATCCGGTAGTGAGGACGAACCACACCCGGCGAAGAGAACATCTCATCGTAAAAATCGCCTGGCTCATAATCTTGGAAAAGGGACGTCATCGCGGTTTGAACAAAATATCGAGAGAGCACGAAATGTGCCATCTCCACCCGCCTTGGCCCGCGGTCAAGGTTCGCGCCCCGTCCGCAGGGCCTCCCGCGCGGCCAGCACCCGGGCGAGCGCCTCGTCGGGCGACGATCCGAAGGCCGTGAGGTGTCCCATCTTGCGCCCCGCCCGGGGTTCCGTCTTGCCGTAAAGGTGGATCTTCACATCGCCGGAAGCCGCGGCGGCCGCCCAATCCGGCTCCCCGTCCGCCCACAAGTCCCCAAGCAAATTGGCCATGGCGCACGGCCGCAGCAATTCGGGCGATCCCAGCGGCAGACCACAGACCGCGCGCACCTGCTGTTCGAACTGGCTGGTCACGCAGGCATCAATGGAAAAATGGCCGCTATTGTGCGGACGCGGTGCAAGTTCGTTGACCAGCAACTTGCCGTCTTGGAGTACGAACATCTCTACGGTCAGGACTCCGACCAGATCGAGACGCTCGGCCATGGCCCAGGCCAACTCCGCGGCACGAACCGCCACCTCCGGCGCCACGCGGGCCGGCACCACCGTTGTGTCGAGGATGTGGTTGCGGTGGAGGTTCTCACAGACCGGATAGCACACCGACTGCCCGTCGCCCCCCCGCGCAACGACGGCCGATATTTCCATGACAAAGGGCACTTGGGCCTCGAGCACAAACGGTCCCCCCGAGAGGTCGCACCGCCGCGCCTCTTCGTCCGAATTGAGCCGCCGCTGGCCTTTGCCATCGTAGCCGAACGACGCCGTTTTCAGAATAGCCGGATAACCCGTGCGCCCTGCGGCCGCCACCAAGTCCGCGGCCGTGGTGACATTCGCCCAGGTCGGCAGAGGAAATCCGCCGGCGGCGAGAAATTCTTTTTCGCGCGCGCGATTCTGCGTGATGTGCAAAATCCCGCCGCTCGGACGAACCTCGCAATGCTCTGCGGCCCACTGCACGGTTTGCCGCGGGATGTTTTCAAATTCGAAAGTCAGGACATCCACTCCTCGGGAAAATTCACGGACCGCCTCCTCGTCCAGATAGGCACGCGAGACTTCCCGGTCCGCTATCTGCCCGGCCGGCGAATCGGCCTCGGGGACGAACACATTGACCCGGTAACCCATGCTCCGCGCGGCAAGGATGAACATGCGGCCGAGTTGGCCGCCGCCCATCAATCCGATGCGGCTGCCCGGAGCGAGTACGGGACTCATGAAGGCAGCCGGCCCGCCGCCAGCACGGCTTTAGTCTGGCGCGCGCGGAATTTTTCCAGTGCCACGCGGACCTGCGCATCACCGAGCGACAAAATCGCCGCCGCGAGGAGTGCTGCGTTGATTGCACCCGGTTCGCCGATGGCCAGCGTGCCGACCGGAATGCCGGCGGGCATTTGGGCGATGGAAAGCAGCGAGTCGAGGCCCTTCAAGGCGCGGCTCTGGACCGGCACGCCAAGAACCGGCAAATCCGTGTGAGCCGCCACCATGCCGGGCAAATGGGCCGCGCCGCCGGCCCCGGCAATAACCACCTGGATGCCGCGCGCCCGCGCCGCCTTGGCGTAGGAGGCCATGAGATCAGGCGTACGGTGGGCCGAAACCACGCGCTTTTCATGCGGGATACCCAGCTTGGACAACAAGTCGGCCGCATGTTTCATCGTCGGCCAATCCGACTTGCTGCCCATAATAATGCCCACGAGAGGTTTCTGCTTTTTCATAACGTTTTCCTGACCAGACAGTATTGCTTAGATCATCGCGCTTCGAGGGACAAGACTGTCAGCCCCGCTCGCCGCGAAAAAATCCCCGGCCATCGCCCAAAGAGTGCTTTATCACGGGGGCTTTGCTCATTAGGCTCCCGCCCGGGTCGCGGACGACCTTAGAAACGACCATGCCAAAGCCGCCGCAAACAACTACCGCTCAACCATTCCTCGACGTGGCGGGAAAAACCCTGCTCGTGGCCAACCGCAGCGAAATCGCCATCCGCGTTTTCCGGGCCGCCAACGAGTTGCACATGCGGACCATCGCGGTTTACGCGGAGGAGGACCGCTTCTCCATCCACCGCTTCAAAGCCGACCAAGCCTACGTGGTCGGCCGCGGCAAGGGGCCGGTCGGTGCCTACCTCGATATCCAGAGCATCGTCGGACTAGCCCGTGACCGCGGTGTGGACATGATCCATCCGGGCTACGGATTTCTTTCCGAGAACGCCCACTTTGCCCGTGCCTGCGGGGAAGCTGGCATCACCTTCGTCGGTCCGCGACCGGAGTTGCTCGAAATGATGGGCGACAAAACCGCCGCCCGCGCCTTGGCGATCAAGCTCGGCGTTCCCGTCCTTCCCGGCACGGAGGAACCGGTCGACAACCGCGCGGAGGCCATCAAAGTCGCGAAAAAAATCGGCTTCCCGCTGATCATCAAAGCGGCTTTTGGCGGCGGCGGCCGCGGCATGCGCGTGGTGCGCAAGGAAAGCGATCTCGCGGCACTCCTCGATGAGGCCCGCAACGAGGCCGGACGCGCCTTCGGCAATCCTGCCGTCTTTCTCGAAAAATACATCCCCCGGGCCAAGCACATCGAAGTGCAAATTCTCGGCGATGCGCACGGCAGCGTTCTTCACCTGCACGAACGCGACTGCTCGGTGCAGCGTCGTCACCAAAAGGTGGTCGAGGTGGCCCCGTCGATCAATTTGCCGGACGGGGTCCGGGCCGACCTTTGCTCGGCGGCGGTCAAAATCGCCCGTGGCATAGGCTACAACAACGCGGGCACGGTGGAGTTCCTCTACGACTACGACCGCCACGAGTGGTTCTTCATCGAGATGAACCCGCGCATTCAGGTCGAGCACACCGTGACCGAACAAATCACCGGCATCGACCTCGTGCGCTCGCAGATCCTCGTCGCGGCGGGCGCGCGCCTGCACGGACCCGAACTCGCCCTGCCCGCGCAGGAGGCCATCCCGCGCAACGGCTTTGCCGTGCAATGCCGCGTGACCACGGAGGACCCGGCCAACGGCTTCACCCCGAACTACGGCAAGATCGTCACCTACCGCAGTGCCGCCGGCTTTGGCGTGCGCCTCGACTCGGGCATGGGCACGACCGGCAGCACGATCACGCCGTTCTACGACTCGTTGCTGGTCAAGATCACCACGTCCGGCCAGACGTTCCCGGTCGCCCTCGACCGCATGCACCGCGCCCTGCGCGAGTTCCGCATCCGCGGCGTGAAGACCAACATGCCTTTCCTCGAGAATGTGGTGACTAACCCCGTCTTCCGCTCGGGCGACGCCACCACCACCTTCATCGATAAAACACCGGCGCTCTTCGAATTCAAACCGCGCCGTGACCGTGCATCCAAGCTGATGCAATTCCTCGCCGATGTCTCGATCAACGGAAACGCCGAGGCCAAAGGATATCTCCCGCCCAGCCGCCTCGCCCCCGCGCCGCTTCCCGGCGTCGACCTGCGCGTGGACCCGCCAGCCGGCAGCCGCCAGCAATTGCTCAAGCTCGGACCCGAGAAATTTGCCGAGTGGACGCGCCGGCAGAAGCGTGCCCTCTTCACCGACACCACCTTCCGCGACGCCCACCAGTCCCTCCTCGCCACCCGCGTGCGTACCCATGACATGCTCCTCGTGGCCGACGCCGTGGCGCGCCGCACCCCGGAACTCTTCAGCCTCGAAATGTGGGGTGGCGCCACCTTCGACGCCTCCATGCGTTTCCTGCGCGAAGATCCGTGGGAACGCCTCCGCGCCCTGCGTGGAAAAGTTCCCAACATCTGCTTCCAGATGCTCTTCCGCGGTTCCAATGCGGTCGGCTACTCGAATTACCCGCCCAACGTGGTGGCCGGTTTTGTCCGCCATGCGGCGGAAAGCGGCATGGATATTTTCCGCGTCTTCGACTCCCTCAATGACCTCTCGAACATGCGCGCGGCCATGGAAGCCGTCCGGGAGACGAACGCCGTGTGCGAAGGCACCATCTGCTACACCGGCGACATCCTCGATCCCCGCCGCACCAAGTATTCGCTCAAGTACTACGTGAAGCTGGCCAAGGAACTGGAAAAGATGGGGGCGCATTTTATCGCGATCAAGGACATGGCCGGCCTCTGCCGTCCGTTCGCGGCCCGTGCCCTGCTTAAAGCTCTCCGCGCCGAGACCAACCTCCCGCTCCACTTCCACACGCACGACACCAGCGGCGTCAATGCCGCCTCCGTGCTCGCCGCCATCGAGTCGGGGGCGGACGTCGTCGACTCCGCGATCAGCTCGATGTCCGGATCGACCTCGCAGCCGAATCTCAACAGCCTCGTCGCCGCCCTCCAACACACCCCGCAGGACAGCGGCCTCGACCTCGCAGCGCTCAACGAGCTCGCTGATTACTGGGAGCGGGTTCGTACGTTCTACGCCCCCTTCGACACTGCCCCGCGCACCGGCAGTGCTGAGGTCTACCTGCATGAAATGCCGGGCGGACAGTTCACCAACCTCAAGGAGCAAGCCGCTTCGATGGGCCTCGCCCACCGCTGGCCGGAGATCGCCCGCTGCTACGCCGAGGTCAACCAGCTCTTCGGCGACATCGTCAAGGTCACGCCGTCGAGCAAAGTGGTGGGTGACATGGCTCTCTTTCTTTTCACCCGCGGCATCAAGCCGGCCGACGTCCCCAACCTCCCGCCCGGCACACCCTTCCCCGAATCAGTTAAAGACATGCTGGCCGGCGGACTGGGCGAACCCACCGGCGGATGGCCGAAGGACGTGGTCAAAGCCATCCTCGGCAAAGCAAAAGCCAAGCCGGCACGCGCCGCGAAGGTCAGCCTCCCCGCCGTGCGCAAGGAACTTGCGGCAAAGCTGAAGCACGCTCCCGACGAGGACGAGCTCTACAGCCACCTGATGTATCCAGACGTCTTTGCCTCCTTCAACAAATTCGAGCGCGAATATGGAGACGTCAGCGTCTTGCCCACCCCGGCATTTTTCTACGGACTCAAACCCGGCGAGGAAATCGCGGTGGAAATCGAGCAGGGGAAAACCCTTTTCATCAAGCTGGTCAACCTCGGTCCGGTCGACAAGGACGGCCACCGCATCGTCTTTTTCGAACTCAACGGCATGCCGCGCGAGGTCACCATCACCGACAAATCACTGCAAACCACGAAGAAAGCCCGCCGCAAGGCTGACGCCGCCAAGCTGCTCGAAATCGGCGCACCCATCCCGGGCATGATCACCAATCTCGATCACGGCACGGGAGCCAAATTGGCCAAAGGCGACAAAATCCTCACCATGGAAGCGATGAAGATGCAGACCACAATCTATGCGCCGTGCGACGGCGCGATCGACGAACTTCTGGTCGCCAGCGGCGATGCCGTCGACGCCGGGGATTTGCTGGTCAAGATGCGGGAGTGAACACAAAAGGTAAGGACGAGCGGCCCGCTCGCCCGCTTCACCTGAAATCAGGCCCGCAAGCCGCGGGCCCATAACTCATGCCGCCTTCCCGATCTCCGTCGCTTCTGCAATCTCCTCGAGCTTCCCGGTCCGCACATCGTAGAGATACCCGTAAACCGGGATCGACTTCGGCACGAGCGGATGGTTGCGCACCTTTTTCACGTCATCGATCACCGCCTGACGGTCGTCGGTGAAGGTCAGCCAGTCGATCTTGGCCGCCTCAGCCGAACCCGGACCCTGCCCGACATCTTTCCACGCGGTGCCATCGTGCACCGCGGTCTCGAGGCTGTTGGCGAGCAGTCCGGCCATCACGCCGTTGTTGAATGTCACCATGCCGCAATTGGTATGGTGGACGACAAAAAATTCTTTGGTCCCGAGCAGCTTGTAGGAGATGACGAGCGAGCGAATGGCGTCGTCGCTGGCCCGCCCACCCGCATTGCGGATGATGTGGGCATCACCCTCCTCGAGTCCGAAAAGTTTTGATGCATGCATGCGCGCATCCATGCACGTCAGGATCGCGAACTTGCGCGCTGGAGGAATGGGCAGCTTGCTCAACTTTTCTCCGAAACGCCCAGCGTATTGCGCATTGGCGGCTTCGACTTCTTGGACCACGGTGGATTTGCTCATAATGATGGATTTTGGCAACCGGAGAAACTAGCTGATCTGCGGACGCGTTGGCCAGCATGAAACGGCATCTCATTGTTGACGCCGTGGCGTAATCTGGATGGCCTCTTATCCCGCCGGCCCGTACGGCAATTCCTGAGATGGCGCGAATACGAACAGGTTCTTCCAGAGTATTCAGTAGGCGAAGAAGTCTGGGAACAGGCCCGCCAACTCGCCCACCGTTGCCGCCGGGCACGAAAAACGGCCCCTTTCGCGGACATCCTCATCGCAGCATGCGCTCGCCACCACAAAGTTGAAGCCGTCCGCGACGATGCGCATTTTGACTTTCTCATGGTGATTTAGTCCGGCGCCCTGGCAAGCGGTAGGCACGCCGCCCCTGTCTTGACCGACGGATCCGCCTCGAGCCCGATTCCTCCGCAACAAAATCGAAAATAACCCGCACCTTTTGCCCTTCGCCGCGGTTTAATCCTTCATGAAAGCGATTCGAATTGCCGCGCTGGTTTGGGGAGGAGGTCTTTCCATGGCGGTCGCCCATCCCGGTCACGATGAACCCGCGGCCGCGGGGACGAACTCAGGCGCGGGATTGCCGGAAACGAAAGTGGAGATAACCACCCAGGGCAACTATCGCGTGATCCGGGGCAACGGCCTGCCTGATCACCCCGCGGGCAATTTCCCCAACCCCGGAAATCCCAATTCCATCAGCGCGCAAAATTATCTCTTCCGCATGCCGCTGCATCCGGAGACCAACGCGACTTTCACCCCATTAAAACGCCAACCCATCGGCGTGGCCGTTAACGGCGTCGTGTTCGATCCCGGCACGGCAGAATATTGGAATAACGATCCTTCATCCGGTTGGCACCGTGAGGGCATCATCAGCGGACGCAGCACCCTCGGCCTGGACCGCAACATGGCCCACGTGCAACCCAGCGGCGCCTACCATTACCACGGCGTCCCCGCCGGCCTGGTGCAAAGCTTGCCCGGGACGGGAAGAAAGCTCATCGGTTACGCCGCGGACGGGTTTCCGGTCTACACGCAAACTTCCGACGATCGTTCCGGTTACCGCTTGAAATCCGGCACTCGTCCCGGCGGCAGCGAAGGCCCCGGAGGAAAATACGACGGCACCTACACTCAGGATTTCGAATTCGTCGCCGCATCTGGAACCCTCGACGAAGCCAACGGACGCACCGGGGTCACCGGGGAGTATCCGCAGGAAACCTATTTCTATGTGGCCACGGAGGAGTTTCCTTTTTATCCGCGCATGACGAAAGGAACGCCCGATCCGAGTTTCCAAAGGAAGGGGCCGGGCAACGGTGGAGGACCCCCGCGACAAGGCGGAAACTCCCGCGGTCCGATCAGGCGCTTCGACCGCGACAGCGACGGCAAAATTTCCAAAGAAGAAGCTCCGCCGCCCATGGCGCGCAATTTTTCAAGCCACGACAAAAACGCCGACGGCTTCATCGACGTCGAAGAAGCCACCTCGCTGCCTAGACCAACTGGTCCGCCGCCGGAGTAGCGCAGCACACAGCCCGAAGAGCGGCGACACTTTGCGGGGGCCGTTCGTGCCGAAGCGGGCCACGCGAGAAACCACACCAAGCTGTGACACCGCGCGTTTCGGACCGCACCCGCCGCCATGCGCCACACCATCCCCGAAGCGAATCCCGGATTGGTCGAACTCCTCTCCCTGAGCATCACCTTCCCCTTCAACATCACCCTCGGCATCCCGCTCTACTGGGCGGCCATCCGGTGGATGTGGGGAGTGGCCTGAGTCTTTACACTCTTACTGCGCCTGGATTGACAAAGTCTGGAAGTAGCTGGCGCGTCCTTCGATCGGAACGCGCGTCTCATTAGTGACCTGAGAGCCATAGCGATTGGTCGAGGAGTTAACCACCGGCCCCGCCGACCATCCTGATGCGACGCCGGCCAAATTCGTGCGCTGCAGCGGTCTGGCCACGACTCCGACATCGTTGGTCTTGGTGATCCAGCGGACGACAAACTCGCGGCCTTCGACCAAAGCGGTCACGGGCGCCGCGTTGCGAGCGAGCGGGTCTGTGTCGAACAAAGCCTCGGCAATGTTGGGCAGGCCATCGAAGTCCGGATCAGCCTCAGCCGACCAGAAATTCTGCAGGGAAAATTGCTCTCGTGCTTCCCGTCCGAATTTGAAATTCACCCATTCGCCGAACTTCGGATTCCCGCCAGAAAAAAGATCGTAGCTCGGCCATCCGTTGGTCGCGCTGATTGTGTCGATGAGCCCGATGACCAAATTCGCGAAAGCGACGCTGCCTGTGTCATTGTTCGTTGCCGGCCGCGTGTTGCGAGCATAGGCGAACGAAAAACCATCGCTGCGTCGCACGAGCACAGCTCCGGTGCCGCTCATGGAGCCATTGTGGGCGGGGAAAACACCTGCATTCAGCCACGCTACACCCAACCCGTAGGTTGGGTCGGGCCCCGACCCCATCGCCATCTGCGCGGTGCTGGCGGCCGAGAGAATATCCACTTGGCTTGAGTCTCCATCGATTCGCCGGGCAAAAAGTAACAAATCGATAGGCTTTCCCAACCAGCCGCCGTGAGCATCCATGCGACGGGGACTGAGAGCGTAAGGGTCCTTGCCTTGCGCATCGTAGTAGCGCACCTCCTGCGGTTTGCGCTCAGCTAGGGTACCACCCCCGATTTCCATCTCCCCGATGCCGCAGGGTGCAAGGATCTTATCTTTGACGTATTGCTCGTAGCTTTTCCCGCTCAAGCGCTCGATAACGCGGCCCGCCATGCAATAGCCCATGTTCGAGTAATCGGAAATTGTTCCGGGTGCATTGACAGGGTCATTCTGGTCGAGGTAGTCGCCGATCACCTGCGCATGGTTCGTTCCGTAAGCATTGTCAAAGAGGTAATCATTCCCGTTGGTCGACATGCCCGTGGTATGGTTAAGCAACTGCCTCAGCGTGAACTGGGTCTCCCAAGTGCTATAGGCGTTGGTTCCGTAGATGGCGCCGAGAAGTGAGGAGGCACCGCCAAAGACCGTGCGATCCAGAATGGAGAACGCCTCGCCGTCATCTTCATCGAGCTTGAGGATTGCCGCCGCGGTCAAGGGCTTGGACACGCTGGCGATGCGGAACCGATGGTGTGGGTGCGCATTCTCGCCTGCTTCCATGTCGGCCAAGCCGAAGCCGCGCGCGTAGACGAGCTTTCCCTGTCGGGCGATGGCCAGCGAAAGGCCCGCAATCTGGTTGCTCTGCATGTAAGATCGCATCGCATTGTCGATCAACGCGAGATTCGCCGGCTGCATGCCGCCGTTGGCGTGGAACACAGGATGAAAACGCGGCCCCGATGCGCCGGTTGTGGCACCTACCACCACCGGACGGAATCCGGTGTAGTAGGCATTGAGTGTCTCGGCTTCATTATTTGCCGAGGTCAGCCCGTGGTAGCTGTAGGAACATGGAGCAACGGCAGGCTTGCGCCAGAGGCCGGTGTAATAATTGGCGCCGTCGACAAAGGAACCGCTCGAAGCGACCAATTCGTATCCGCCTGCGCTCGCCGCGTTGAAGTCCGACTGGTATTGCGCCGATGTGCGGTGCTCCGCATTTGTCCAGACGTAACCGGACGGAAGATCTTTGCGCCAGATGCCGTTGAAGTAATTAGTTCCGCCAACGCCAAACTCCCAAAGGAACGACTGCTTGTATCCTTGGATGGCCAATGCGGTCTCGGCTGTGAAGTAATCCGGCCAACTCATACCCGCACGCGATTCAACATCGGGATTCGCCGCGTATTCCCAGATTGCACTGAAATACTGCTGACCACCCACCCCAAAACCGGTGAGAAAAACCGGATGCAAATTCTGCGCGGCATAGTTGGTGCGGTATTGCTGGAACTGCGCCGGCGTCAACTGATGGTGCGCAACCCACGGAATGCTGTTCGTCTTCCTTTCCCACACCGCGGCGAATTTTGCCGCACCGCCTTCCTCGTAGCCGCAGACCGAGACGAGACGGAAATTGTAGGGCGCGGCAGTCCATGTGTTGAACTCCGACTGGAACTGCGCACCGCTCAGTCCGTGCCGCGAAATCCATTCCGTCGCCGAGACGGGAAACGCGGTCGCCAGCAGCCAAGCAGCGAGGAACGCAACAAATGTCGCGGGGGATTTCATGGGGGCACAGGGGAAGTCCTGTTGAAGAGACACTTACGGCGAAAATCGGCACCCTTGCAAGCAACAGGACGCAAGGGAACGTGTCCTGCTGTCAGGAGAACAGCACTTCTGAGTGTCACCTTGTCACACCGCTTGCGTTGGGCTGTCCCGCATGCGCCATTGTGGCACACTCTCCGGGCACCTCTCGCTGCGGTATTATTTTTCCTAAGTCACTCGTCACTAGTCACATGTAATACACCACACCCTCATGGCACCGATCCTGCTTGGAGTCTATCTCCAAACTTAAAGGAAATACACTTTTATGAGCAAAATTCTCGGTATCGACCTCGGCACAACCAACTCCTGCATGTCCGTGATGGAAGGCGGGGAACCTGTTGTGCTGGAAAACAGTGAGGGCGCGCGCACCACGCCGTCCGTCGTCGCTTTCGCCAAGAACGGCGAACGCCTCGTCGGCCAAGCCGCCAAGCGCCAAGCCGTGACCAACCCGACCAACACGGTTTTTTCGGTCAAGCGCTTCATGGGGCGCAAGTTCGACGAACTTAAAGATGAGGACAAGCGCGTCCCCTACAAATTGGTCAAGGCGGCCAACGGCGATGCCCACATCGAACTCGACATCAACGGCCAAAAGAAGTCGTTCAGCCCGCCGGAAGTCAGCGCGATGATCTTGGCCAAACTCAAATCCGACGCGGAAGCCAAGCTCGGTGAAAAAATCACCCAAGCGGTTATCACCGTCCCAGCCTATTTCAACGACTCGCAGCGCAACGCGACGAAGGACGCCGGCAAAATTGCCGGACTCGAAGTCCTGCGCATCATCAACGAGCCGACTGCCGCTTCCCTCGCCTACGGACTCGACAAAAAGAAGGACGAAAAGATCGCGGTCTATGACCTCGGCGGCGGCACCTTCGACATTTCGGCCCTCGAAATCGGCGACGGCGTTTTTGAAGTCAAAGCGACGAACGGCGATACGCATCTCGGCGGCGACGACTGGGACCACAAGATCATGGACTGGATCATGGCGGAGTTCAAAGCGGACTCCGGAATCGACCTCTCCAAGCAGCCCGACGCCGTGCAGCGGATCAAGGAGGAAGCAGAGAAAGCCAAAATCGCCCTATCTTCCGCGCAGGAATACGAGATCAACCTGCCCTTCGTCACGGCCGACGCTTCGGGCCCGAAGCACATCCAGAAAAAGCTCACCCGATCGAAACTCGAGCAACTGACCGACGATCTCTTCACCCGCACAATCAAGCCGGTTGAGGATTGCTTGAAGGATGCCAAGCT
Source organism: Chthoniobacter flavus (assembly GCA_945871065.1). GTDB lineage: Bacteria > Verrucomicrobiota > Verrucomicrobiia > Chthoniobacterales > JACTMZ01 > JACTMZ01. The sequence continues at coordinate 28,149 of CAMBUL010000023.1, forward strand.
CGGCAAGAGCGAAGTGCAGGAACTCGTCCTCGTCGGCGGCATGACCCGCATGCCCAAGGTCATCGAGACGGCGAAGAACCTCATCGGACGCGACCCGCACCGCGGGGTCAACCCGGACGAAGTTGTGGCCATCGGCGCAGCGATCCAAGGCGGAGTGCTCAAGGGTGACGTGAAGGACGTGCTCCTGCTCGACGTCACCCCGCTGACCCTTGCCATCGAGACGGCCGGCGGCATCGCCACGCCGATGATCCCGCGCAACACCACCATCCCGACCAAGAAGTCGAACGTGTTTTCCACTTACGCCGACAACCAGCCGGGCGTGGAAATCAAAGTGCTGCAGGGCGAGCGCCCCATGGCCAAGGACAATAAGCAACTCGGCACGTTTCATCTTGACGGCATCCCGCCCGCCCCGCGCGGCGTCCCGCAGGTCGAAGTGACTTTCGACATCGATGCCAACGGCATCCTCAACGTCTCGGCCAAGGACCTCGGTTCGGGCAAGGAGCAGAAAATTTCCATCACCGGTTCGAGCGGACTGAGCAAGGACGAAGTCGACAAGATGCAGAAGGAGGCTGAGGCACATGCCGCGGATGACGCCAAGGCTAAGGAGGGCGTCGAGGCGCGCAACAATGCCGACTCTCTTGCCTACCAGTGCGAGAAACAACTCAAGGACCTTGGTGACAAAGTGCCCGGCAACCTCAAAAAGGATGTCGAAGACCTTGTAACCAAGGTGCGTGACGCTCTCAAGGGATCGGACACCGACGCAATCAAGTCGGCCACCGACGCCCTGCAGGCAAAATTCCAAGAAGTGAGCAGCGAACTCTACAAGCAAGCCTCCGCCCAGCAGGCCCCGCCCCCGCCGCAAGGCGATGCCGCGGGTCCCGGAGCGACAGCCGATGCCGGTGCGGCCAAACAAGGCGATGTCGTCGATGCCGAGTTCGAAATGGTCGACGAGGACAAGAAACCCTGACCCGGCCAAAACTTTGAACCCGCGCGGGCGGACGGGTGTCCGTCCGCGCATTCAACAACCCAAAACCAACCAACGGAGGTAAGAAACCAAAAATATGGCAGCCAAATTAAAACCTATCGGCGACCGCGTGCTCGTTGAGCCGCTCGACGAAAAGGAAACGGTCAAAGGCGGGATCATCATTCCCGACACCGCGAAGGAAAAACCCCAAGAAGGCAAAATTGTCGCAATCGGCACCGGTAAATCGGACGACAACGGCAAGAAAATCGAGTTTGTCGTCAAAGTCGGCGACAAAGTGCTCTTCAGCAAATACGGGGGCACGGAAATCAAGGTGGACGACAAGTCCTACCTCATCATGCGCGAAGACGACATCCTCGGCGTCCTCAGCTAAAAACTGAATCACTGAAAACTGTAAACTGAATACTTAAAAATTATGGCATCTAAACAATTGGAATTCGATGAAGCCGCGCGGCACAGCCTGCTCCGTGGCGTCGAGAAACTGGCCAGGGCGGTCAAGGCGACCCTCGGGCCGTCCGGACGCAACGTCATCCTCGACAAGAAATTCGGAAGCCCGACCATCACCAAGGACGGCGTCACCGTCGCCAAGGAGATCGAGCTCGAGAACCCTTACGAAAACATGGGCGCCCAGCTCGTCCGCGAAGTCGCGTCGAAAACGTCCGACATCGCCGGCGACGGCACCACCACCGCCACCGTTCTGGCCGAAGCGATTTATCGCGAAGGCCTCAAGAATGTGACGGCCGGTGCCAACCCGACCTCGCTCCAACGCGGCATCAACAAGGCCGTTGCGGCCGTGGTGGCCGAACTCGGCAAGATCTCGAAGAAGGTCTCCGACAGCAGCGAAATCGCGCAGGTCGCGACCGTCTCGGCCAACTGGGACAAAACCATCGGCCAGATCATCGCTGATGCGATGGAGAAGGTCGGCAAGGATGGAACCATCACGGTGGAAGAAGCCAAGTCGATCGAAACCACCCTCGATGTAGTCGAAGGTATGCAGTTCGACAAAGGCTATCTCTCGCCCTACTTCGCGACCAACGCGGAGGCGATGGAAGCCATTCTCGAGAACGCCTACATCCTCATCCACGAGAAGAAAATCAGCAGCTTGAAGGACCTCCTTCCATTGCTCGAGAAGGTGGCCAAAGGCGGCCGTCCTCTCCTCATCATCGCGGAAGACGTCGAAGGCGAAGCCCTCGCCACCCTCGTGGTCAACAAGCTCCGTGGCACCCTGCAGGTCTGCGCGGTCAAAGCCCCCGGCTTCGGCGACCGCCGCAAGTCCATGCTCGAAGACATTGCCGTCCTCACCGGCGGCCGTTGCATCACCGAAGACCTCGGCATCAAGCTCGAGAGCATCACCCTTGATGACCTCGGCAAAGCCAAGCGCATCGTGGTGGAAAAAGAAGCCACCACCATCGTCGAAGGTGAAGGCAAGAGCAAAGACATCCAGGGCCGCGTCGCCCAGATCCGCCGTCAGATCGAGGAGACCACCTCGGACTACGACCGCGAGAAGCTCCAAGAGCGCCTCGCCAAGTTGGCCGGTGGTGTCGCCGTGATCAATGTCGGCGCCGCGACCGAGACCGAGATGAAGGAGAAGAAAGCCCGCGTCGAAGACGCCCTCCACGCCACCCGTGCGGCGGTCGAGGAAGGCATCGTCCCCGGCGGCGGCGTCGCCCTCATCCGGGCCCAGAAGGCCCTGGCCAACCTCAAGCTCGAAGGTGATGAAGCCATCGGAGCCCAGATCGTGCACCGCGCGGTCGAAGCCCCGCTCCGCCAACTCGCCGACAACGCGGGCCTCGAAGGCGCGCTCATCGTGCAAGAAGTCAAGAAGGGCAAAGGCAACGAAGGCTACAACGTGGCGACCGGCAACTACGAAGACCTCGTTAAAGCCGGCGTGGTCGACCCGACCAAGGTGACCCGCAGCGCGTTGCAAAATGCCGCGTCGATCAGCGGCCTTCTCCTCACCACCGAGGCTCTCGTCACCGAGATCCCCGACAAGGAGAAATCCCCGGCCATGCCCGGCGGCGGCATGGGCGGTATGGGCGGCATGGACTACTAAGTCCCGTCTCAACCCAACTCACAACGGGGCGGCCATAATGGTCGCCCCGTTTTTTTGCCCCGCTCTGGACAACCCGAGCCGCGGCGGATACGGACAGGTTATGAGGCAAGTTGTCGATCAAACCACGTTGGCTTGGGGTATCCTTGCCACCGGGCGGATTGCCGGGAGCTTTGCCCGCGGCGTGGACCGCTCGTTGCATGGCCGCCTTGCCGCCGTCGGCAGCCGATCGCCCGCCAACGCGGAGCGCTTCGCCCGCGACTTCCCCGGACTTCGCGTCCACGCTTCCTACGAGGCGCTGCTGGCCGATCCGGGAGTGCAGGCCGTTTATATTGCCACTCCTCACCCGCAGCATGTGGAGTGGGTGGTCCGTGCGGCCGCTGCGGGTAAGCACGTGCTCTGCGAAAAACCTGCCGGGTTAACCCACGCGGAGATGGTGATCATGGCCGAAGCCGCCCGTGCTCACTCGGTGCTTTTCATGGAGGCGTTCATGTATCGCTGTCACCCGCAAACAACAAAGATCGTCGAAATGGTACGCCAAGGCCTGCTCGGCGAAATCAAACTCATCCAAAGCGCCTTCGGGTTCAACGCTCCCTTCGACCCCGGGTCGAGACTTTGGTCAAACGCAATGGCCGGCGGTGGAATTCTTGATGTCGGCTGTTACCCCGTCTCCATGGCACGCTTGCTGGCCGGCGCCGCGGTCGGCGCGCCATTCCTCGATCCCGTCGAAGTCACCGGCGCAGGACAACTCCACCCGGAGACGGGTGTTGATCTCGTCGCCGCGGCCACCCTCCGCTTCCCCACCGGGCTCGTCGCACAAGTCTCGGCTAGCCTTGGCGTCGAACAGGACAACACGCTTCGGGTCTACGGGACCCACGGAATGCTCCGCGTTCCCGCCCCATACCACCCCTCCTGCGGGATCCAGCCGGCCCACTTTTTCCTGCACAGGCAAGGCCGGGAGGAAACCATCTCGGTCGTGGCCCAATCCGCGCTTTACGAACTCGAAGCAGACGCTTTTGCCAGTGCCGTGGCCCAAGGATTCCGCGAGGTTCCAGCCATGACGGTGGCCGACTCGCTGGGCAATATGGCCACCCTGGACCGGTGGCGTGCCGCCATCGGGCTGGTTTACGAGCAGGAAAAGCCGGGACAGGCGAACACTCAAGCCGCCGCGACTTCGCGGGACAAGTAGCCCTCCAGAAAAACCGGGGGCCGCTGTTCATTTCGTCATGAGGGAAGCCGCAGGACATCAACCCCGCAGAGTTCCGAGATGCGGATTCCGGTAGTGACGCCCCCGTCATCAGGGGTATAACCAAAGTGGTCTTTGTTCCATCCTGAGGACTGCACTACAACAACCAAGAAGGTAGTGTGTGCGACCCTTGATGCAAAAATTGCCACCGCTCTGTTCCAAGAAACCTGCAAGCCCTACTTTGGTTAGCCTGCCCATGAAAATCCGCCAAGAAACCGACAGCATGGGAGCCATTGAGGTTCCCTCCGACCGCTACTACGGAGCCCAGACCGCCCGTTCCCTCCTTCATTTTGACATCGGGGACGACACCAAGCCGCGCGAGCTCATCCGCGCGCTCGGCGTGCTTAAAAAAGCCTGTGCCTTGGTCAATGAGGACCTCGGGAAACTCCCGTCCGAGAAGTCCGCGCTCATTACCCAGGCCGCCGACGAAGTGATCGCCGGCCAACTCGACGACCACTTCCCCCTGCGCATCTGGCAAACCGGGTCCGGAACCCAGAGCAACATGAATGCCAACGAGGTCATCTCGAACCGCGCCATTGAACTCGCCGGGGGCGAGATGGGGTCGAAATCTCCCGTGCACCCCAACGACCATGTCAACATGTCGCAGTCGTCGAACGACACCTTTCCAACGGCCATGTCCATTGCCGCGGCGGAAGTCGTCGTCCACAACCTCCTGCCTGCCGTGCGCGAACTGCGCGACACGCTCGATCAAAAGGCCAAAGCCTTCGCCAGCATCGTCAAAATCGGGCGCACCCATTTGCAGGACGCGACGCCAATCACGCTCGGACAGGAGTTCTCCGGCTACGTCGCCCTGCTCGATGCCGACCTGGCGCGCATCGAAGCCACCCTGCCCGGCGTGATGTCCCTTGCCGTCGGCGGCACCGCGGTCGGTACCGGGCTCAACTCGCATCCAGAATTCGGCGAGCGCGCTTCCAAGAAAATTGCCGAACTGACCGGACTGCCCTTCACCTCGAACCCTAACAAATTCGCCGCGCTCTCGGCGCACGACGAATTCGTCTTCGCCTCCGGCGCATTGAAGACCCTCGCCTGCTCGCTGATGAAAATCGCCAACGACATCCGTTGGCTGGCCAGTGGACCGCGCTGCGGCCTCGGCGAACTCATCATCCCGGAGAACGAACCAGGCTCGTCGATCATGCCCGGCAAGGTCAACCCGACCCAGAGCGAAGCCATGACCATGGTCTGCTGCCAGGTCATGGGCAACGACGCGGCCATCGGCTTCGCCGGATCGCAGGGAAATTTCGAGCTCAACGTCTTCAAGCCGGTCATCATCCACAACTTCCTTCACTCGGTGCGCCTGTTGACCGACGTATGCCGTTCCTTCAACCACCATTGCGCCCTCGGCATCGAGCCGAACATGGAGCGGATCAACCACTACGTGCAGGACTCGCTCATGCTCGTCACCGCGCTCAACCCGCACATCGGCTACGACAAAGCCGCGCAGATCGCCAAAAAGGCACACAAGGAAAAGACCAGCCTGCGCGAAGCCGCCATCGCCTCGGGCCACCTCACCGGCGAGCAGTTCAACCAGTGGGTCGACCCGGAAGCCATGACGCGGCCTTGATTCGGCCGCTCCGAGTCAGCGGTGAAGGTGCATTTTCAACCGCCAGAACTGTTTCCTCGAGTCTGCGGGCAACCCGAGCGGCAGCTCGTTATTTTCTCCCACGGTGGTGATCAAGTCTTCGGGAATCGACGTGGAAAAGACATTCGTCAGGCTGAAAGCGGTCTGCAGCTCGTAGCCGAATGCCCCTGCGTAAGCCGCGGGAAACTTCCAGTGCATGGTGTAATTGGAGTCGGATGATCTGCTGAGACGCAGGCTGCGGGGAAAAAGATCGACCAGAGGAGAACCTGAGCCTAGCAAAGGATCGGAAGCATCAAGATAGAGTTGGACGAGAGATTTGCCTCCCGCCCCCTCGGCATAGGCATTCTGGCCGATCCCGCCGAAAAACGCCTGCTCGTAGGCGTCACCCAGCAAGTTGCCATCGGTGTCCGCACCGGGCGAAGTGGGCAGGCTGAGCAACACCACCGACTTCACCTCGATGGCTTGGCCGTAGAAGCCCGAGGGAGGCGACACATCGGTGTAGCCCGTGACGGCGATCTGCGCCCCAGGGCGGAGATCCAGACTCTTGTTGAAGGCGTAGGGATTCCCACCCGCTTCGAGCAATTTGTAGCTGACCGGCATGGAGGGGAATCCGCCCCCGGGCAGCTCAAACTCGCCCGAGTAGCCCATGGTCAAGGTGAGGATGCCCTCGGGACGAGGAGCCACGGAGCCGAGAATTTCACCCACCCCGATCACCGCGCTGGAGACCACGGAGGGTGCGGGCGCATTGGTGACACGCGAATCGATCACGCCTGTGCGGATGAACGAACGCAGGATGTCGATGGGCAACCCCGCGTCGGATGCAATGTCAGGCGGGATGACATTGTTGCTGAGAACGTTGCCGATCTCCGATTCGGAGAGAGGTGCTGCCGTTTCGTTCGTCCTGCGGCTGCTGAATTCGTAAACGGCGCTGGCCACTTGGAGAAGTGCTGCGACGTTGGGTGCAGGCGCGGCCGCGGTGACAGCTGACCGGATCGGAGTATTCAATCCCGAGAATGTGTAAGCGGACACTGCGGCCACTCCGCCGGATGCCAGCAAAGAAAGATCGGAATCTCCAAGAGGAACACGCGATTCATCCCCGGCGCGTCCCGGCAAGACTGTAAGGTTTGTTCTTCCGAGAAGATCTCCGAGCTTTTCCTCAACCAACAAAGTGGAAACAGTTTCGGCCACCGACGCGGTGGCGGCGACCTTCTGCGCGGCAGGCGTCACGACAATCTCGAACACGAGAGGAGTGGCCACTCCGGCCTTCTGCTTCTCGCCGATGCGAACCGTGCAGGACGGGTCCAAGGTCGAGAGTGCTTGGATACCGCCGGCCCCAGTTCCGGCCGGCGCGGCGATACTGACAACAAAGCGAGGCATCGAGCCTGTGACAGTCGATGGGCCGCTACTCAACCAGCCTGCTCCGGAGTTGGCCGCATCGAGTCGGGCTTTCACCAGCGCGGCATCTGCGGAAGCAGGAATGGTCGCCGAACCG
>CAMBUL010000024.1 GCA_945871065.1 Chthoniobacter flavus
AGCCGCTTGGTCTAGTTCCACTTGCTCTACTCTCCAAGGCCATTGCAGCCCCAGAACCTGCTGGTAAAATTCACTGTTCTTCACCCAGCCTCTTAACCACTATCCTGCCCAACCCAGCAAGCTTTCACAGCAAATTACGCGAAGAACCATTTATTCTATCATCGATAGTGATTGTCCGTAAGCCTATACTTGGAATAGGGCTGGCCGCATTCGGATGCGGTGTCCAGAACGCTCTGGCTAGCCACTATCGCGGGCTTGTTTTACGAACGACCCACTTGACTGGGATGTTCACTGACTTTGGCATTACGCTTGGAATGCGACTGCGTGGCTACGATGTCCCAAAATGGAAGATTGCCGTCCCTGCATTATTGATATGCTCATTTTTCATCGGTGGTGTTCTTGCTGCATTGACGCATTTCTCAGGATACGATGCCATTTTTATCGCCGGTCTAGCATATTGCTTGGCCGGAATTGGATGGAGTATTACCAAGCATGCTCTATATCGAAACGAATAATTGATTAGATTTCAACGTGACGTGCAATCAAACGCAAACATGCCGATCGAAGCGATTCTCCTAATCCCCTCACCGTGTCACGCCTCGTGCTTGTCGCCCAGAGCAGCGACGCACGAGTCGCGCCACGGCGAGGGGTAGGTGATCGCGGACATTCGGCAGAAAACGGCGGCTTGACGCTGCCGCGAGTATGATATATCATCATACCCAACATGAGCGTTGCTAAAATCGCGATCACCATGGAAGTGGGGTTGGTCGAGCAAGTCGATCGGCTCGTGCGAGAGCATGTTTATCCTAATCGGAGCCGGGCGATTCAGGACGCCGTGGCCGACAGGTTGCGGCGCATGGATCGAGGGCGGTTGGCTCGCGAGTGCGCCAAGCTTGATCCCAAGTTCGAGCAGGCTCTTGCCGAAGAGGGGATGGGTTCGGAGATCGCGCAATGGCCCGAATATTGAGGGGCGACATTGTCTGGGCCGTCCTCGAGCCGACGCGCGGTAACGAGCAAGCCGGGCAGCGTCCGGTGTTGATCCTGAGCGAAGATGTTTTCAACGACCGGTCGGGAACGGTCATTGCCATTGCTTTAACCAGCCAGCCGCAAAAAGCCGGTTTCCCTCTCACGTTGGAATTGCTCGAGACGAAACTGCCGAAGCGATCTTGGGCCAAGATCAGCCAGATCCGGACGCTTTCCGTGCAGCGCCTTAAAAAGAAGATCGGCAAAGCCTCAGCGGGGGAGATGGACCAGATTGTCGAGGGTTTGAACGAACTTATCGGCGGGACAGGCTGAGCCTTGGAGGTGCTCGCTGTAGTGCCATGAGCCTGCCTTATTCCGGAACTGCAAGCAGGATTGTGAGCATACTTGTTCTCCTCGTGCCCATATCTTTGGGAGTTATCCGAGGCATATTTCCGCAGTCAGGCTGGGTAATTCTTTTTGCCGCCGTGTCGGGGCTAGCTGCGTGGTGCAGTCTTCACTTTGCGATTCTCATCAACGTCTGGAGCCAAACCTTGTCTGGCATGAATGGTGCGGGTGGACTGGGGAGTAGCGGCGCGGCCAACCCCTTTGCATCGGTTTTTGGATGGCTTCCGGGAGTCGCGCTCTTCTTCGTGAGCCTATTCGTCACATTCGCGTTGTTCAGATGGCTTCCCAATAAACTGAAAGAAGCGAACAGGCCGTGGGATGCAACCGGCACCACCACCACTCGTTGAACTTGGGCTTCTACACCGCCGGTGCATCCGCTCTAACGTTCGCACATAGAGCATGCGACCAGAGATTCTCTTGGTCATAACGATGCAGTTGAAGACGTGCCCCGGACGCGGCTGGGCTCGGTTTGTCCAGGGGGGTCGCGCGAAAGGGTTATGGCGCCAGCGGACCTTAACGGGATAGGACGATGTTCCAGCGCTGCTACCTCGCCCGCTCCGGGTTGAGCGATTTTAGCTCCGGCGGGACAAAGATGCCGTCTTTGCGGATCAGTTTGCCATCGAACCACACCTCCCCACCGCCGTAGTCGGCGCGCTGGATGCAGACCATGTCCCAATGGATCTGACTGCGGTTGCCGTTGCCGCCGACTTCATAGGCTTGGCCCGGGGTGAAGTGGAAGGACCCGGCAATCTTCTCGTCGAAGAGAATGTCGCGGATGGGATGAAGGATGTGCGGATTGAAACCGAGCGAGAACTCGCCGATGAAACGGGCGCCGGCATCGGCATCAAGAATGGCATTCAGCTTGGACGTATTCCGGCCGGCCGTGCCATTGATGACCCGGCCCTGCTTGAATTCGAGGGCGACATCCTCGAAGGCGGTGCCGTGATAAATGGTGGGAACGTTGAAGCGCACCTTGCCTTCGACGCTGCGTTTGACCGGCGCGGTGAAAACTTCCCCGTCAGGAATATTGCGGTCGCCGCCGCAAATGACCGAACCGATATCCTTGATGCTGAACCGCAGGTCGGTGTCGGGTCCCTTGATCTGCACCTTGTCGGTCCCGTCCATCAGCGCCTTGAGCACTTCCATGCCTTTACGCAATTTTCCGTAGTCCAGGGTGCAGACCCGGAAGTAGTAGTCCTCGAAAGCTTCCGTACTCATCTGCGCCTGCTGCGCCATGGAGGGTGAAGGCCAACGCAACACGACCCAGCGGGTCTTGTTGATGCGGTGATTCATGACCGGACGCATCGTTGCGGCGATCATCTTGAGTTTGTCCGCCGGCACATCGCTCATTTCCGTCGCGTTGTCGCTGCCGCGAATCGCAATGTAGGCGTCCATCTTTTTCATCCGCGCCATTTCAACCTCGGCCGCGAGACCAATCTGCGGGCCCGTTGCCCCGATGGCCATTTCGCGCGAAACGCGGCTGTGCTGGAGTTGGGTGAACGGGAGGGCCTTGGCTTTGCGCACCGCGCGGATGAGGGCGATGACCATGGCATCGGGAACATCGGAGACATCGATGAGCACTTTGTCTCCGGGCTGGAGAGCGGTGGAATGTTTGGTCAGGACCTCGGCCAGCCGATCGTAGCGCGCGTCTGTCATCCGGACGTTATGCCCGACTGCAGCGCTCTGGGCAACGCGGGAAGCAAGGGTAAGGAGTTAACGGGCCGCCTGCAGCGAGGACAAGGCGACCCGAAAGAGCTGGCCGTTCTCGTTGGCAATGACCAGCGCATCCTTGCCTTCCCAGGCCACCGCCTCGGCCTGCCAGGCGAAAATCGGGGTCCGGCGGACGCTCTCACTCTTGGTGAAAATACTGCCCGAAGCACGGTCGTAGGAGAAAACCCAGAGGGTGGTGTAAGTAAGCACGGCAACCAGTTTGCCGTCGGGCGAAGCATCCGCCGCCGTGACCATCCCGCCGACGTCGAACGAGCCGACCAGCCGTAGCGGGTTGGAGCGGGTGGTGGATTCACCGTCCAACCGGTAAAGGCGCGTGCGTTTGTCGCTGCGGTGTTTGGTCAGGAAGTAGATCTGGCCGCCGGCGGAGAAAACCGCTTCGCAATCGTAATCCGGGGAATCACCCTTCTGGTCTTCGTAGTGGACGCGCAAGGTCCGGGTCGGACGGACCGAGACGGCGCCGGGCTTGGGTTCGCTGACAAAATGAAGCATAAGCTGTTTGCGGCGACCGCTGTTGTTTCCCACGTCGGCAATGATGAGATTCCCTTTGTCATCCAACGCGATGTCTTCCCAATCGTTGTTCTTGCAACCCTCAACCCGCACCGCACCGGTCCAACCGCGGGCCAGCTTGCCGCTGGCCGTGACCGGGACGATGGACGCGCCACTGCCTCCATCCCCATGGGCCCAGAAAACGCCGTTGTAACGAAGACTGTGCACCAAACCGGAACACTCGGTGAGAAGTGCTGGACTGATCTGCCCGTCGGGCTTGAGGAAGCGCAGAGCACTGAAAGGGATTTGCGCGGACACCGGCGCGGTCAGCAACAAAAGAAGGACCAGAGTCCCCGTGAGCCCCAGGGAAAGAGCCTTCTTCCAGCCCGCAGCAACCGGGAAGGGCCGCCTTTCAAAAGCGGGATCGCTCATCAATAAGACTTGGCAAAGACCACGCGGCGGGCGCTCGGCTTGCCACTAAAAGGACACACTCCCGGCTCGGCCGCCCCGTCGCGCGGGATGCAGCGAATCGTCACCTTGAGTTCCTCTTTGATTTTTTCCTCCGTCTCGCGCGTGCCGTCCCAGTGGGTCAGGGCAAAGCCGCCATGGATTTCCGGCTGTTCGGCATTGGCCGGGGTGAAAAAGGCGCGAAATTCCTCCGCCGAATCAATGACCCTGGTATGCTCGTCGCGGAACTTCGTCGCGCGCTCGAGCAAAGCCGCCTGCATCGCTTCCAGCGTGGTCCCGATCCCCGCCGCGAATTCAGCCATCGCTGGAAATTCCTTTTCTTTCGGTCCGCGGTCGCGGCGACTGACCGCCACACTGCCTTTTTCCAAGTCGCGCGGCCCGATCTCGACCCGCAGGGGCACACCCTTTTTGATCCATTCCCAATTTTTCACCCCGCCGCCGGCCTCGCGGCGGTCGATCTCGACGCGGACCGGTTCACCGAACGCGGTCTGCGCCCGGAGTTGCGCGGCCAGTTTTTCCGCAGCCTCCAACACGGCGGCGCGGGACTCTTCCTTGGACAAAATGGGCAAAATGACAATCTGCGAAGGCGCCATGCGCGGCGGCAGGACAAGCCCGTCGTCATCCGAGTGGGCCATGATAAGCGTGCCGATGAGCCGCGTACTCACCCCCCAGCTCGTAGTCCAGGCAAATTGACGACTCCCGTCGCGCGCCGCGAACTCGATCCCAGAAGCCCGGGAGAAATTTTGCCCCAAAAAATGCGACGTGCCGGCTTGGATCGCCTTGCGGTCTTGCACCATGGCCTCGATGCAGAGGGTGCTGACCGCGCCGGGAAAACGTTCGCTCTCGGATTTCTCGCCGGTGAAGACCGGAAGGGCGAGATGCTCGCGGGCGAATTTTTCGTAAACCCCGAGCATTTTATCCGTCTCGTCCACCGCTTCGTTCATGGTCTCGTGCGCCGTATGTCCTTCCTGCCAGAGGAATTCGGCCGTGCGGAGAAAAAGCCGGGGCCGCATTTCCCACCGGACCACGTTGGCCCACTGGTTGATGAGCAGCGGGAGGTCGCGATAACTTTGCACCCAGCGGGCATAGGCCGCGCCGATGATTGTTTCGGAGGTCGGGCGGACGATAAGCGGTTCGGCCAGCTCGCCGGCCGGGACGAGCTTGCCATCTTTTTCCTCCAGCCGGTGGTGGGTGACCACGGCACACTCCTTGGCGAATCCTTCCACATGCTTGGCTTCCTTCTCGAGAAAGCTGAGCGGGATGAAGAGGGGAAAGTAGGCGTTGACGTGGCCCGTTTCCTTGAACATGACATCGAGCTGACGCTGCATGTTTTCCCAGATCCCCCAGCCCCACGGCTTGATGATCATGCAGCCGCGGACGTCAGAATTTTCGGCCAGGTCGGCAGCTTTAATCACCTGCTGGTACCACTCGGGAAAATTGTCGGCGCGGGTCGGGGTGATGGCTGATTTGTCGCTCATAAAAACTACGAAGCTTAGCCGACACGCAAGCTGTGGAGAAATCTTTTGAAAAATTCGACACCGTGCTCGAGGTCGGCGACCTCGATGAATTCATCCTCAGTGTGCGCCTGCGCGATCGAACCGGGACCGACGGCGACGGCGGGAACACCTTGCGCGGAGAAAATCGCAGCATCGCAGAACCACGCCGCACCGGCCAGACGGCCACCCGCGGCCGTGAGCTGGGCGATGAGCGGATGGTCCGGATCGGTGTCCAACGCCTCCGAGCCCATAATTTGCTCCACCTGAAGCCCCGGGCAGGCTTGGCGCATGACCTCAAAAACGTCGCGCGCTTCACCGTTTTTCCATTGGGAAGGAAGCAAACGCAAATCGATGACCGCCTCGGCGTGGTCGGGCACGATATTGAATTTCGTGCCGCCGCGGATCGTCCCGATGCTGAAGGTGGGATGCCCGAGCACGGGGTCGGAAACCGTTTCGAAATGGGAAGTCAGAGCTTTGGCCAAAGCAAGCAGTCCGGCCGCCAGCTTGGTGATGGCATTCTCACCCCGCTCCGGACACGAGCTGTGCGCGGCGCGGCCGGTGGCGCTGATCCGGGCGGTGACGTCGACCTTGTGCTTGAAGACGACCTCAAGATTGGTCGGCTCACCCACGATGACAAAAGCAAACCGCTCCCGCTCGGCCAGAGCCTTGGCGCCGTCCTGCCCGGCCTCCTCGCCCATCAACCCGGCAAACCAAATTTCGTGGGTTAGCTCCGGGAGGATTCCGCGGCACTCGTGCAGCGCCCAAAGCATCGAGGCCATCGGACCTTTGGTATCGCTCGCCCCGCGGCCGTAAAGTTTTCCTCCGCGCATTTCTCCACCGAAGGGATCAATACTCATGCCCGCCACGCTTACGGTGTCGGTGTGCGGGGCGAAAAGCAGGCGCGGTTTGCCCGCGGCGGAGGGGAAACGCGCCACGATATTCGGCCGCCCCGGATACACCTCGTGGAGAGCGGTCTCGGCGCCGAGTTCGCGGAGAAAACCGGCGAGGTATTCCGCGCAGGCCTGCTCGCCCGTGCGGTCGGTTCCGGGATCGCCGTCGGGATTGACGCTGGGAATGCGCACCAACGCTTGGGCCAGTTCTTCGACACTGCGGGGGGTGGCACTCATCGGGGTCCGGTGAATTTGGAGAAAACGAGCCGGGCCAACGAACGCGACCCGCGGTCGAAAAGAAACCGCGCCTGCTCCCCGCCGGGCCACTCGAGGACGAGAACATCGGCCAAAAATTTCTGCTCGAGCCGGGCAATGGGAGAACCAGGAGGCAGGGCGCGGGGCCGGTTCGAGTGACGGGGGACAAAGTAAAGCATCTGGGCCGGACCGTCCGCCGAGACGAGCCAACCGAACCGGTTGGGCGGGTAACCCGGACCGGATCCGCTGATGCAGGGCACAGACCATTCGCCCTTCCACTCCGCCCCCGCATGACCGGTGACTGCGGCGCGGGCGGCCGAGGGCAAATCGTCGGGCATCTCGGCCACCTCCTCATCGACCGGAGAGAGGCGCAACTTGCGCCCGCAGAGCCAGAGCTTGATCCAGGTGGACCGCAACATACGCGGCACGAAATACCAAATGGCAGCCAGCGCGATGACTGCAACGACCAGCGCGACAATCGGGTAGGTGAAAATGAGGCCCAGCCCGAGAACCACCGTGGCATCCTCCGCCACGCTGAGCGCGATATTGGAAATCGGCTCGGGCGAGGCGTTGGCCTGCAGGCGGACGGTCGACTTGAGCGCGTGCGTGGTGAAACCGAGCCACGCGGCAAGCAGACCGACGACGACATTGAAAACCGGATTCCCGTCGCCCAGCACCATCACAGCCAACAAAGCAGCGCCCACCGGACGGATCGCGGTGTGCACCGCATCCCAGGCCGAGTCAACCCAAGGAATTTTGTCCGCCGTGAACTCCATGGCAAAGAGCAGTCCGGAAGCCGCCAAGACCCAAGGATCAGCCAGCACTTCCAGCCGCTGGTATTCCGCGGCGAGGGAGATCCAATCAAAGCGGACGGCCAGACCGGTGAGAAAGACGGTCAGGTAAAGATTCAGCCCGGACAAAGTGGCCAGGCCGACCGCGACACCGAGAAGTTGGAGGATTTCCATGGGCAACGGCCACGATACCCGGCCTGCCGCGGGAATCCAGAAAGCAAAAACCCCTCCGGCCGGAGCCGGAGGGGTTTGGTGGATTAAGTTAACGCAAACTAACTTAGAAGGAGAAGTTGGCGCTGATGCCGCCCCAGAAGGTGTTGACGGCGGTTTGACTTGTGCCAGTTCCTGCACCCGCGTACAGGTCTTGCCACTGATAAGAGTAGGCAATGTAAGGTGAAACGCTGAACCAGCTGGTGAACTGAATGGGTAGAGCAACACCAGCCTGCCAGTTGTTACCACCGTTGAAGCGGTTGTAGGCTCCATCGGAATAACGCGTATTCAAGCCGAAGTTAACGCCGAATTGCGTGTAAGGCTCGAGGGCCACGGCGCCGTCATAGGCAACCGGCACGTTCATATCCAAGCCCAGGATCCAGTAGGAGGAGCCGCCATTGACCGCTCCGCCATAAGAACCAAGCTCCGGACCGACGTTGTAGTAGTAGGTCGTGTTCGGTGTGATCGTGACCGGGCCGAGCGCGATGTCATAGGCCGCACCGAAATAGATCTCGTTTTGCGAGTTTCCGGGCCCGGAGACTTCCGTGGCATAGTTAGGATAGTAGTAATAGATCCATCCCGCGGTGAGGGCGAGGTTTCCGAAGGTGTGCGTGTACTCGGCAAAGACATCGAGCTCGCCATAGCGCGCCTGGGCATTGGCCCCGTTCCACCAAGATCCGACGCCATACCAGACACCGGCCACGAAGGTTCCGTTCTCCCATGGGCTGATCCCGACATCGGCACCGAGCCAGTAGAGACCGTTCCCGTTGCCGAGGACATTGACGCCGCGGAACATGTACAGACTGTCCCAGCCAGTAGAGGCGTTGACCGACCACCATTTTTCGTCTTCTTCAACCACGACGATTTCTTTACCGCCCGCGGTTTTGTAGTCGGTGACCGTGACCGTCTCTGCCGTGGTGCGTCCGGCACTGATCGCCCCGGAGCGGGCCATGTCGAAGGCTTGCGCCCCGGCCGAAGTGCCGGTTTCGGATTGGGCCTGCGCCAGCGGAACCGCGAGCAACACGCCTGCCAATAATGCGATGATTTTTTTCATGATGTTTTTTTGGTTTGTTTTGTTTGTGGGACCGCTCCGCAGGCGAACGGATATTATGAACTCGTAAGGAGAAGCAAAATCCGTGCCATGGGGCAATGGTTTTTTTCGCTCTCTGAAAAAAAGGGCCCGAAGAGGCTCGGTGGTGGTCAATTCCCGCCACTCGTCTGGTTTTCCATCGGCCGCGGGTGGCCCCAGCCCTGTCCGCCGGACAGAATCAACCGACGATGCCAGTTTGTTCTTTGACCAGCAGACTAATGTCGTTCGGGTGGATCAGGCACCAGACCTGCTCGCCTTCGTGGAAATCGAGCCCGGTCTCCCCGGCATTGGCCAGAAGGGCGCTGAGTTCAAGGCCGCCCTCGGTCACGATGGTCATGTCATCGACCGCCCCCTTGAAAACTTCGCTGCTCACCCGGCTGGAGAAGACGTTTTCGCCCGCCGCAGGGCGGTCGCGAAAGAGGCGGATCTTCTCGGGACGGACCGAGACCAGCATTTTGCTGCCGGGCCGGGCGCCTTCGCTCTCCTTGATCCAAAGCTCCAGGCCGCCCTCGAGGCGGCAGAGGATGAGCCCGTCTTGGCGCTCAAGCACCTCGGCTTCGACAATGTTGGTCTCGCCGATGAAGCCAGCCACGAATTCGGTGCGGGGGTTGTGGTAGATTTCCGCGGCCGTGCCGATTTGTTCGACCTTCCCCTTGTTCATCACCGCGATACGGTCGGACATGCTCAAGGCCTCCTCTTGGTCGTGGGTGACGAAGATGAAGGTGATACCGAGGCGTTTCTGCAGGTTTTTCAACTCGGTGCGCATCTGCGTGCGCAGCTTGGCGTCGAGGGCGGAGAGCGGTTCGTCCAAAAGAAGAACCTGCGGCTCGCAAACAATGGCCCGCGCCAGCGCGACACGCTGACGCTGCCCGCCGGACAACTGCGCCGGCTTGCGGTCCTCCATGCCTTGGAGCGAGGTCATGGCAATAGCCCATTCCGTTTTCTCTTTGATTTTGTCGGCCCCCATTTTTTTCATGCGCAACCCGAAGGAGATGTTCTCGCGCACGGTGAGGTGCGGGAAAAGGGCATAGCTTTGAAAGACCTGGTTGACGTTGCGCTTGTAAGGCGGGTCGTGGGAAACGTCATGGCCGCCGATAAGGATCTGCCCGCTGGTCGGTTGCTCGAAGCCGCTGATCAGGCGGAGGCAGGTTGTCTTTCCGCAGCCGGATGGCCCGAGGAAGGTCATGAATTCACCTTCGGCGATCTCGAGGCTGACGCGGTCGAGGGCGACGAAATCATCGAACCTTTTGGTCACATCGCGGACTTCGACCATCGGATTCATGGGATCAGAGATTTTTGAACCAGCCGATGCGACCGGGCGCGAGGTTGATATTGATCTGTTTGACCTCGGTATAGGCCTCGAACCCGTAGGTTCCGAGCTCGCGGCCGATGCCGCTTTGCTTGTAACCGCCCCACGGCGCCTCGTTGAAAGTCGGATGATAGGTGTTAATCCAGGTGATGCCGGCGCGCAGCCGTTTGATCACCCGGTGCGCCTTGGCGCCATCGGAAGTGAAGACCGCACCAGCCAGGCCGTAGATCGTGTCATTGGCCTTGGCAATGGCTTCTTCTTCGGTGTCGAACAATTCCACGACAAGGACCGGGCCGAAAATTTCCTCTTTCATGATGCGGGCCTGCGGCGGGACATCGACAAAAACGGTTGGCTCGACAAAGTTACCCGCGGCCAGCGCGCCTTTCTCAATGCGATGCCCGCCGCAAAGGAGCTTGGCCCCTTCGTCGAGGCCGGACTTGATGTAGCCGAGCACTTTCTCCATGTGCGCCCGCGAGACCAGCGGACCCATTTCGGTCTCAGCCTCCGCGCCGTCGCCAACGACAATTTTTTGACAGGCCTCGGCCAGGCGGGGGAGGAATTTTTCGGCTATCTTGCGCTCGAGGATCAGGCGTGAACCCGCGCTGCAAACCTCACCTTGTCCGGCGAAGATGCCGAACATGGCGAATTCCAGCGCGGCTTCAAAATCGGCGTCGGCAAAGACAATGTTCGGGCTCTTGCCGCCGAGTTCGAGGGTCACTTTCTTGAGGTTGCCGGTCGCGGCGGACATGATTTTGCGTCCGGTGACGCCACCGCCGGTGAAGGCGACCTTGTCCACCCGGTCGCTCGCCGCGAGGGTCGAGCCCACCGGGTCACCGGGCCCGAGGATGAGGTTGGCCGCACCGGGCGGAAAACCCGCTTCGGCTATGAGTTCGAAAAGTTTCACCGCGGAAACGGGCGTCATTTCCGACGGCTTGAGAATGCACGCATTGCCTGCGGCCAGACCCGGCGCGAGTTTCCAGACCGCCATGAGCAAAGGGTAGTTCCACGGGATGATCTGCGCGCAGACCCCGATCGGCTCGCGCACGGTTAGGCAAACCATGTTCGGGTCGCTGACGCTGTAAGTCTGGCCCTGCGGCTTGCTGGCCAGGCCGGCGTAGTAGCGGAAACAGCCCACGGCATCCGCCGCATCGTAGCGCGCCTCGCGCAGCGGCTTGCCGTTATTCTCGGTGTCGAGCCGGGCGAACTCTTCGACGTGTTTTTCCACCAAGTTGGCCAAGGCGAACAGTTTCTCCGCCCGCTCGGGTCCCGTGCTCTTACCCCAGGGACCTTGATCAAAAGCCTCGCGCGCCGCAGTGACGGCATCCTCCGCATCGGCTGCCCCGCTGTCGGTCGCCTTGACAATGACCTTGTTGTCCGCGGGATTGAGAATGTCGCGAGTGGCCCCGCTGCGGGCCGCGACCCATTGGCCGTTGATGTGGTTGAGGAGGGTTTTCATGAGAGCAAGTTAAGCCGGATCAGCGCGGTTTCCACAATGCCGCGTTGAGGCAGGACCAGAGATGCATGATCCACCCCAGCGTGCCGAGACTGACCAACCAGAGCACGCCAGCCCCGGCGAAAAAGAGCAATGCGGGGAGAAACCTGCCTTGAACCAACTGACCAAGACCCGGAACCAGGAGACTGGCTAGTGCGGCGATAACGTTTCCGGCTGATCCTTGTCCCATTGACATGAAACCCAATAAAAGCTCCCGCCGTCCGGATGTCTATCCTCCAAGTGGCCGCTCCCGGGCAAAAAATTCCACCACCGCAGGGTAGAGGATGTTTTCTGCCTGACGAATACGGTCGCGCAGCATGTCGGATGTATCTCCAGCCAGGATGTCGACCTCCGCTTGGGCGATGGTGCCCGCGCTGCCGCCATCCGCCCCGACCCGGTAGACCGTGCAGCCTGTGACCGCATCGCCGGCGGCCAAGGCATCCTCCCAAGCGCGCGCGCCGGGATAGCGGGGCAGGAGTGAGGGGTGGATGCCGAGAATCCGGTCCGGAAAGGCCCCGAGCAGATCCTGACCCGGGGGGCGACCAAAGTTAAGGAGCAGAACAAGTTCGACCTGCTGGTGCTGCAGGGCATTGACGATGTTGTGCTCGCTGGCCGGCTCGAGAACGCCCGGCACTTCCCCAGGGTAAACGTATTTGGTTTGCACACGATGCGCCCGGCCGATCTGCAAAATGCCGGCCTCGCGCAGGTCGGAAACCACCACTTTGACCTCTGCCGGCAGCATGCGGTCGTGAATGGCGCGGAAGATCACATCGAGGTTGGTCCCCGAGCCCGAGCCGAGGATGCCGATGCGCAGTTTGTCGCCCGCGCTCACGGTCTGCGCATCCTTTCCAAGGCCGCCGTGGTGGAGCGCCCGGGTACCAACGGCAGAATCCGCACCTCCGCACCGGCCGCGGCCAGAACCGCCCGTTCGTCGGGATCGAGCGACTCGGGCGTGTAGTCGCCGCCCTTGGCATAAACGTGAGGTCGCACCGCACGCAGGATGTCTGTGGCCCGTTTGCCGTCGAAAATCACCACGTAATCGACACAACCCAAGGCGGCGACAACCTCCGCACGATCGTCCTCCGCATTGATCGGACGACCATCGCCCTTCAACTCGCGCACCGACCGGTCGCTGTTGAGCCCGACGGCCAAAGCGTGGCCCAATTCCCGGGCTTGCTGCAGATAACGCACATGACCGACATGGAGCAGGTCGAAACATCCGTTGGTGAAAACCAGCCTCTGACCCGCGCGCGCCATGTCGTCGCGGATCCCCGATAAGGCCTCTGTGGTCAGGATGCGCCCCCGGTGCATGGCGTCCAGAATGTCACCCGTCCTGCCCCGGCGCAAGTACGCGCACCACCCCTCGTCAGCGCGTGACCTTTGGTCTCGCGAGGGTTAGGATGGCCTCATGCGCATCGGGCGAATCGCCGACGAACACGACGAGGTCCACCACGCTGCACCGACCGGGGACCCGGGTGCTTTTGCCCTGCTGGAAGGGTCGTGGGCCGGGGGATTCCAGCCGACCGGGCGGATCGTCCGCACCGGACGCTTGCTCGCGCCCATTGTTCCTACGGCGGTTTATGCCATTGGTCTTAATTATGACGATCACGCGCTCGAAACCGGCGCGCCAGTTCCGGACTATCCCGTGCTTTTCATGAAAAATATCCGCGCGGTCACCGGTCCGGGCGAGCCGATCCGTTTGCCGCGGAAATTGCGCAGCGACGAGGTGGACAGTGAGGCAGAGTTGGCCGTTGTTCTCTCGCGGGATTGCCTCAACGTAAACCGCACCACGGCCCTTGACCACGTGGCCGGCTTCACCTGCGCCAATGACGTGAGCGCACGCGACTGGCAACTTCGCCGCTCCGGCCGCCAGTGGTGCCGCGCCAAATCGTTCGACACGTTCTGTCCACTCGGGCCATGGATCGTGACACCGGATGAACTGCCGGACCCCTTGCATCTTGCCATCACCGGCCGCCTCAATGGGCGCGTCATGCAACAAAGCAACACCGCCCGCATGATCTTCGATCTGCCCGCACTGCTTGAGTTTCTCAGTGCGGATACCACGCTTCCCGCAGGCAGTGTGATCCTCACGGGCACGCCCCACGGCGTCGGCATGGCGCGGCGTCCGCCCGTCTGGCTACAACCCGGCGACACGGTATCCGTGGAAATCGAAGGTATCGGCACCCTGGAAAACCCCGTGGTGGAGGTGGCAGCCTGACGCACCATGGGAACCACGGTCCTCCAGCCGGGTACGACGCAGGCCCAGACCTCGCCTTGCCCGATTGCACGGTTGGCCGGCTTACTGCATGAAGAGCCGCGCCTTGAAGCCGTGGCCTTCAATCCGGCGACCCGCCGGCTGTCCATCGCCACGCTGGGCCGGGACCAAGACGGGCGTTTGTCCAAGCGTGTCACCGATGCCTTGCGGGAGAAGTTCCCGCCTTGCCCGCACGCGGAACAGAATCCCTGCAACTTGTGTGCCGTGGGCCGCGAAGAGCAACCCGGGGACTCACGACTTCTCGTTTCGGAAAAATTCGGCACAACCTTGATCCGCAAGGCCACCTGCGTCACCGCCATCTCTCTCTGGCAATGGGTCAAGCTCGTCTGGCCGGCCTATGCGCCGCGCCAAAAGGGGACCCTGGAAGAGCACAGCGAAACGGAGTGGAGACCCATGGCCGCCTTGGCCGCGGGCTGCGCGCTTTTCGGGCTCGCCGGCTGGGCCCTCGAACTCGCGCCCGCTCCCGCCTGGGCCCCGCTTGTCTCCTATATCCTTGCTTATCTTTGCGGTGGATGGGACGCCGCCCGCGATGCGTGGGAGCGTCTTAAATCCGGGCAGCTCGACATCCACTTTCTCATGCTTGCCGTAGCTGCGGGCGCCGCCCTCATCGGCGCGTGGCGGGAAGGCACTCTCCTTCTCTTTCTTTTTTCCACTTCCGGGGCGATGGAGCACTATGCCATGGGGCGCACCCGTCGTGAAATCGGCGCGCTCCTGCGCGGCGCACCCAAGACCGCGCTGGTCATGGTCGAGGACTCGGAACGCGAAGTACCCGTCGAGGACCTCGAACCCGGCATGATCGTGCGCGTGCTGGCCGGCGGGCAAATTCCGGTCGACATGACTATCGCCCGCGGAAGATCCGAATGCGACGAGTCCAACCTGACCGGTGAATCGGTTCCCGTGCCGAAAGGGCCCGGTGAAACAGCTTTGGCCGGCACGATCAACCTGAGCGGATTGCTCGAGGGTCCTGTCCTCCGGCCCGCGGCGGAGAGTTCCCTGCAGAAGATCATCCGTCTCATCCGCGAGGCCCAGGCTCTGCGCGCCCCGTCGCAGACTTTCACCGACCGCTTCGGCACGACCTACACCTGGATCATCCTGACGTCTTGCACCGTGATGTTTTTTGTCTGGTGGTTGATCATCGGCCTGCCGCCCTTCGGCAGCTCGGGCGAAATCCGCAGCGCTTTTTACCGCGCCATGACTCTCCTTGTTGTCGCTTCTCCTTGCGCGCTGGTCCTCTCCGTTCCCTCCGGGATCCTCGCGGCCATTGCCGCCGGGGCGAGGCGGGGTGTTCTCTTTCGCGGCGGCGCACCGATTGAAAACCTTGCTATGATTGATGTCGTTGCGCTCGACAAAACAGGGACATTGACCTCCGGCCAACTGGCGCTTGCCGGCATTGACATGGAGCGCGGTGACCAGACCGCGCTGCTCGCCGCCGCCCACGCCTTGGCCCGGCATTCGTCACATCCCCTCTCCCGCGCCATCCAGCGTGTGCCCCTGCCCCGCGGAATGGCGGAATTGACGGTCGAGAGACACGAGACCTTGCCGGGCCGCGGGGTACGCGGCCTGATCAACGGCAAACCGTTTGTCCTCGGCAGCCGCGCCTTCGTTGCATCCGAATGGAAAGTCGCGCCGGCCGAGGGTCCCTGTGTTTCCGATGCCGCGGAAGTCTGGGTGGCAGGCGAGGATATGCTTGGTTGTCTGCGCTTTTTCGACGAGGTACGCCCGCAAAGCACTGAGTTGCTGGCCCAATTACGCGCCCGCGGCATACACACCGTGATGCTGACCGGAGACCGGGAGGGACCGGCCGTCGCGATGGGCCGAGCGGCCGGGGTGGACGAGATCCGTGCGGGGTTGCTGCCAGAGGACAAGGTAGCGGCCATTGAAGAACTCAAAGATGGCGGAAAGAAACGCGTGGCCATGATTGGCGACGGGGTCAATGACGCCCCCTGCCTCGCGGCGGCCGATATCGGCGTGGCCATGGGCGCGCGCGGATCGGATGCCGCCCTTGAACAAGCGGAAATCATCTTGATGAACGACCGGCTGGAAAATTTCCTGCTGGCCCTCAATCTCAGCACGGATGCCCGCCGCGTCATCAGCCAGAACATGGTTGTGGCCCTCGGCACAGTTGGTCTGATGGTGGCAGTCACCTTCTTCTACCCCCTGCCCCTCGCCCTCGGGGTCGCCGCGCACGAGGGCAGCACGGTGGTCGTGGTCCTAAACAGCCTACGCTTGCTCCTGATGCGCCGCGCCTGACAAGCGGACGCTACGTTGATACCGTGCAGGACTCATGTCTTGGCGGATCCTCACGCACCACACGCTGAAGACTCTTTTGCGTGTCGCGCAAGTGTTCTTTCTTTTCGTCGTCCCAGGCGCGCTGATCATTCTACATTTCAGCGGGCTTCCCCGCGCGTTGCACCCCCTGCTGCTCGACGCCGCGGCGCGGGCCGGGCTTGCTTTGCAATTCGAGCGCATGCGACTCAGCCCGATCGAGGGGCTCGTCCTCGACGGGGTAAGGCTGCGCTCCGAAACGCTTCCCGAAAAACCCGAGGTCGCGGTAGACCGCGCAGCCGTCGCTCTCGACTGGCGGCAACTGATGCGCGGCCAGGTCGAACTGAATTCCCTCGACCTGCGCGGCGCGCAACTTTTCCTCCCCTTGTCAGGCTCGGATGGCGTGGCCCAAATATTGCGCCTGACCAAAGCGCGGGCCCGCCTGATTCTTTCCGACAGGGTGGTCAGTGTCCCGCTGGCCCGCTTCAATTTGCAGGGCATCAATGTGGTCGCTAGCGGACAAGTTGCGCTGGACGGTCCGGCGGACGATGGCGCCCCGTTGGTCGTTCCGCAAGAATTGGCCCGCATTGTGGAAATCATCGAGGCACTGGATTTCGGGACAAATCCCCCCGAGCTGCAGTTGGACTTCACCGCCCGTGCCGGCCAACCGGATTCGCTGCAACTGCCGCGCATCCGACTCTTGGCTTCCGAGGCAACCTTCGGCCAGGTGCACTTGCGCGACATCCGTTTGGATGCCACCTACGTGGACCGTGTCCTCTCTATCCAGCGCCTTACTGCGCGCGATGCCAAACGCGGCAGCTTCGACCTCTCGGGTCAGTGGAACATGGCGACCGGACGCGCGCGGGCCGATTGGAGTTATGCACTCGACCCGGCGCCGTGGCTGGCGGAATGGCATCCCGATGGGCCGTGGGGCGAATTGTCATTCGCCGCCCCACCGACCGTGCAGGGCAATCTCGAGGTCGAACCGGGCACACCACGCCGCGTGCAAGTGCTGGGCACGGCCGTGGCCGGTGAGTTTTCTTTCCGTGGCGTGAAGTTCGACTCTCTGGCTGGCGGCTTTGCCTGGCGCGATGGCGACCTCTACATCAGCGATGCCGTCATCGGTCTGGGCGGGGGGGAAATCCGCAGCGACTTCATGCTGCGCCCCGGCGATGTGCGCCTGCGCGTCGATTGCCGGGCCGACCCGCTCCCTCTAGCCGCATTGCTCAACGAGCGGGACCGGCAAGGCGTGGCCAAGCTGAATCTCAAATTGACCGACGTACCGTCTGTCCGCTTCGAGGCGCACGGGCCCGAGTTGGATATCGCTCAACTCAGCGCCACCGGAAAAATGGAGCTCGGGCGCACTTCAATCCACGACTCGCCGATGGAGAACGCCTCGGCGGACCTGTCCTTTGCCGACCGCGCGCTCACCCTGAGCAATATCAGAGTCAAGCGTCCCGAAGGCTCGGGATCCGGGGCTTTCACCTATGACTTCAAACGCCAGCAGGTGCGTCTCGAGGGGATCCGCAGCACGATGAACATTTTCAATGTTCTGCAGTGGGCCGATCCCAAAATCGCACCCGAAACCAAGCCCTACCGCTTCAAAGCACCCCCCGAGGTCACGGTTGGCGGCGTCATCGGGCTCAAGGACCCCACGCAGACGCGCCTCTGGGCAAATTTCACCGCGCCAGGAGGGCTCGATTATGACTTGCTTGACCGCACCCTGAATTTCGGCGCGACCAGCGGTTCCCTCGAGTTCACCGGCCGGAAGATCAAAGTTGATGTGCCGTCGGCTCGGCTCTTCGGCGGCTCGGCGCAAATCACGGCCGAGATCAACACGGGCCAGCCCGGTGTGCCACAATCAGTTGATGTGGAACTCAACTCCGTCGACTTCGAGACATTGACCCGCCTTTACTTCGATTACAAAGGTTCAAAGGGCTTGGTCAGCGGACGCTATAAGTTCAGCTTCGTTCCCGGCTCCCCGAAGCTCATGCAGGGCAACGGCAACCTGCTGGTCGAAAATGGCGATGTGTTTGCCATTCCGGTCCTCGGCCCGCTCTCCGCGGTCCTCGGGAGCATCGTGCCGGGCACCGGTTATCAGACCGCGCGGCGGGCGACTTGTGACTTCCGCGTGGCCGACGGTGAGATCCGCACGGATAACCTCGATGTCACCGGCCAAGGTTTCAGCATGATCGGCCAGGGTTCGCTCTTTTACCTGCGTGACGCCATGGATTTCTCGGTGCGCATCAACGCGCAGGGGGTTCCCGGGCTCCTGCTCTACCCGGTGAGCAAACTGCTCGAATATGTGTCGGACGGAAAACTATCCAATCCGCAATGGCGGCCCAAAGCACTGCCCAAGGGGCCTTCGAAGCCGCAGGAGCAGCCGCCGAAGAAAGACGAAGCCGGGGACCGGTCTGCTACTTGAGGAGCAGGACGGAGCGAGCCCGCTTGATCGCGCGCGTGATGCGGCGGTGCAAGTGGGCCGGCACACCGGTGAGGCGACGGGGAAGAATTTTGCCGGTTTCGGTGACGAATCGGCGGAGCAGTTCCGGATTTTTGTAATCGATCGCTTCGACCGGGAGGTCGATACGGCGGCGGGGCATCGGGCGGTTGGCCCGGCGCATGGCAGCGCGGCGTTTGGGTGTCTTGGGTTGCATTTAGGGTTACTTGGTCTCGCGGTGCAGCGTATGGCGGCGCAGATGCGGGTTGTATTTCTTTTTTTCGAGACGGTTGGGTGTGCGCGGGCTCTTTTTGTTGCGCTTGCTCATGTAGCGCGAGACGGGCATTCCTTCAGCTTTCGCCTCCGTGCATTCGAGGGTGATGATTTCCTGTGGCATGATATTGTTTATTCCTTACTTTCCGCCGACGGCTCTTCGTCGGCATCGTCGCCGCCCTCATCGTCGGTCGAATCAAAAAGACGCGCAACGGGCTGACGGAAACGGCTGTGGCGGTTTTTGCGCTCGATTTCGTTCTGGCATTCCACGGTGAACCGCGCAAAGGGCCGCGCCTCGAGGCGGGCTTTGGGAATGGCTTTGCCGCTCATCTCGCAGGTGCCATAGGCGCCTTTGGCGATGCGCTTTAGAGCCTCGTCGATCTCGAAGAGTGCATCCTGCTCCTGAGAAAGGAGGTTGAGCGCGAAGTCACGGTCGTAAGAGTCGCTGCCAGCATCGGCTTGGTGCAAACCGTGGGCGGATGCCTCGTGGGCATCGTGGCCGGTGCGCAAATTGTCGCGGGCCACGCCGGTCATGGAATCAAGCAGCGTGTCTTTCAAGGCAAGCAGGCGCAGTTGCTGCTTCTTCATCCACGGATTGAGACGGCGCTCCTTGGAGACGGGCTGACCGAAGGCCAGCATGTCGCGCGTCCCGACCAGCGGAGCTTTGGTCGCTGGCCCTTTCCGCGCCGGGGTTTGGGGCAGGGACTTGGCCGCTTTTTTAGCCGGGGATTTGGCCGAAAGAGGCTTTTTCTTGGCCGGGGCCGCCTTTTTCTTGGCGGGCACGGACTTGCTTTTAGCCGCCGTTTTTTTGACGGGCTTGGCGGGGGTCTTTTTCTTTTTTGCGACGGCCATGGATTAAATACTCCGGTTTGAAAGGGGGCGGGACACTAACGAGCGGCGCAGGGGTGGTGCAAGGCTTTTCGTCTTGGTCAGGAGCCGGGCAATGGGACCGGACGGTCCCCCAGCTTGTCGGTCGTGGCTTCGTCTTGCGGGTCCTCCACGCCGGGAGTGAAAGGACGACCGCCGGCAACCTTGACCGTCCCCCCGGCCTCCTTGACCAATCTGGGACGCGAACCGGCATCGTTGTAGGCCTGCTGGGCGCGAATCTCGCCATCCAGCCCGAGATGGGTGTAAAGGAACTGCTTGGGCAAGGTGTTTTGCAGGATGTGGATCTGGTTGTCCACGTCGAGCAAAACCTCGGGGCGGCCGAAAGTGAGGAATTGACCGAGCTGATGGGTGGCATAGACGCGCCCGTGCTCACGATTTTCAATCCGCACGTAGAGCCGCGTGCTGCGTGAAAGCTTGTGCGAAAGCAGCGTGATGGTGCGCAAGTCGGGTTCGCCACCATTTCCCGGCATACCGACCACCTCCTGCCAAATCGGCCGGCCGTCGGTGATTTCCACGGCCAAAGGAGGAGAGCTGAAATACCGGGCAAAAGCCGCCGCGTAAACCGATGCTTTCACCCGGTAGAGCCCGAATTCATGCAGCGGGAAAAGCGGGGTGAGATTGACCGAGCGCGTCAGCTTCTCCCCCGGTCCGACCGCGGCGGCGGCGAGTGCATAGTCGGCATTGATCGGCGGAATGATCCGTCCATCCGCCGATTCGATATTGAAGCCAAACCAGTGGTGGTGATCGGAATTTTCCAGCAGCAACGGCCGGCCACTGAGATTGTTGATTGTCACGGTGGCGATGAGCGGCTCATACATCACGTAGAGCTTCCGCTTGAACGCGATGTCGACCCTCACCTGAGCCGCAGCCTCCTCGGCCGCTCCGGCCAACAAGAGAAAGCCGGCAACGAGGGCTAACCCGGTTGGAAAACGGCGGCTCATTGCGGTGGGGTGTCGGACACGGTTCTAAAGCCGAGTGTATCCTGCGCTTGCAGGGGGTCCAGCACCGCAAGGCGGCGGGTGAGGTGGTGCTCGGGATTCCCCCAATTGCCTCCGCGGATGACCGGAACCTCTCCGCCCATCCCACCCTCGTGTGGTGCCATCGTGGCAGTCCATTCGGAAACATTGCCGGCCAAGCCCCGCACACCGTAGGGACCGACGTCGCCCGGCGGCAGATCGACCGGGGACCAACGCTTGTATCCGTCGAGGCCACCGCCCTTTTCGGGGTTGGGGTCGAAATCGTGGCCGCTACTCACCCGCAACGGGTCCTCCTCGTTGCCCCACGGATACTTGCGGCCGTCGGTCCCGCGAGCCGCTTTTTCCCACTCCTGCTCGGTCGGCAACCTCCGTCCTTTCCACTTGGCGTAAGCGTAAGCGTCATACCAATCGACATTGAAAACCGGTGAGTCGACATCGAGCGCGGCGTTCTTGTATTGCTTCCATCGCACCGCACGAGTGTAGTACCCCGGCATCGGCGGCTCGAGTTGCTTGTTGTCCGCCCAATCCAAAGGCGTATGGTCTTTGCCTTGCGGCATGTCGGGATGCGCGAATTTTGCCGCCTCACCCGGATTTGCGGCCAGGTAGTCGAGAAATTCTTTGTAGTCCGCGATACTCACCTCGTACTCGTCGATCCAAAAGGCCGGGAGAGTGACCTTCTCGCCATCGCCGTAAACAAATTCTCCGGCCGGAATTTCGATCAGGCGCGACGCAATAGTGCGCGTGCCTCCGCCGAGGAATTGCCACAGGGCCAACGACCCGACGGCAAGGAGCAGGAAAGAAAGGCCGGCCGTGACGAGCAGACGCTTCTTTTGCTGCTGGCGTGACTGCTCCAGCCGTTGCTTGGATTTTTCCGTGCGCGCGGTGAGCCGTTCCGCATCCTTCGGAACCACGGCCGGCTTGGCCGCGGCCACCAAGGGCAGGGCCGCCGCCCATCCCTGCTCCGCGTTGGCGGCCAAGGCAGCCGCTGCTGCCGCCGCCGGACCGTTCGCGGCAGCCAAGGCCGCGATCGTCACAGCCATGGCCCGCACCTCGGCCGGTTCATTGATCTCCTGCGGCGAACTTTGCGCAACATTGGCCAATCGGGGCCGCATGGCCGCATCAAGCACGAGGTCGGCGGGCGTGATGGCCCGCCGGGCCAAGCCCTGCTCCTTGAAATGTGCGGACACCTCCGCCGCCGTGCGCAGCGCGTTGAGCAGGACCCGGTCGTCCAGGGTCTGTGCCGCTTCGGCATAAGCGGCAAGCGTGTGACCCGGCACGAGGTCCGACGTGTAAAAGCTATGCCCGTTCACCTCTCCCGCTTCGTGCACCGCGAGCAGATACGGGTGGGTGACCGCGGCTTTGGCCCGCGCATCGGCCAGAAATTCGGCGACCGCCCCCGGCGGCAGGTCCGGATGGTTAACCAGCAAATGAAGCACGACATGGCGCGACATGCTCTGCTGCCAGGCTAGGTAATCGCAAACTGCGCCGTGCTGCCCCGCGAACTCCTGCAAATAATAGGACCCGAGGGTCGCGCCGACACCCGGGTCGCCTGAAGGGGCAGCCGCCGGCCCGGCAGTCAGACCCACCGCCGCCGACAAATCTTCCACCGTGACCGGTTTGCTCAACACCGTGGCCCCAGCCAATTGCCCGGCATAGCCGGAAAGATCGTAGCCGCTGACAAAAACCACACGCATGGCCGGAAATTCCTTGGCCAGCATTCCGTGCAAGCGGAAGCCGTCCATCGGCTCCATCACCACATCGGTGACCAACACATCCGGACCACCCCACGCCCGCGCTTGCTTCAAGGCCTCGCCCCCGACCGCGGCAATGCGCACCTCGCAACTTCCGGCCGCCTCGAGCAGCGCCTTCCAAGCCTCGAGCACGTGGGCCTCGTCGTCGACCAGCAGGATCTTCATCACGGTGCAGCACCATCGCCCGCACCGCCGA
Organism: Chthoniobacter flavus; assembly: GCA_945871065.1. GTDB lineage: Bacteria > Verrucomicrobiota > Verrucomicrobiia > Chthoniobacterales > JACTMZ01 > JACTMZ01. Next base: position 22,652 of record CAMBUL010000024.1, read on the forward strand.
AATCAGGCAACTCGCTCAGCGGTGGGGGGAACAATTCCTGCAGGTCGACCGGGTCGGCCCTCGTCTCCTGCAGTTGCCCGCGGTGGTAAATGTTCACCATGTAGCCGTAATACTGTGGCGCCGGACCGCCATCCGCGCCGATGCGCGGCACCTCGTATTTGACCTCGAGGATTTCAATGCCCTCGTCCCGCCAATCCACCGGTGTGGTGAACCACATCGATTGCACGCGGCTCGTGGTCGGAACGGGTTCGCCGTCCTGCATTTCATAAAAAGTCACATTGATCCGCACATCGCGGCCGTCGATCGTCTCATCAGGACGCGCTTTGACCGCCAAGCGCAAATCTTTCGTCGACTTATCTGCCGCTTCCTTGACCGTGAGATCGACCACTCCGAGCGTGGAGCCCGGTTGCAACCCGACCTGATCGCGCAATGCGCTGCCGCCTGACGCCGGCCCTTCCGGCCGCAGGAGACGCAGGCGGATCTCCGCCACCTCGAGGAATCGTCCCGCGTCCGGACCGAGGTCGAGCACACTCTTCCAGGCCCCTTGGGCCAGCTCGATTTGTCCGAGTTTTTCATGCAGACTGGCCAACCGCGAAAGCACGTCCGGGTTGCGCGGTTGCAAGCTGGCCGCTTCTTCGAGGGGAACTAGCGCGGCATCCGGCGACGGCCCCTGCTCCAGCGTTTCCACCTCGCGCATCAACTCCTCGAGACGCACCTTTTGGGCAGCCATCTCGGCCGTTTCGGCGGGCGGAGCGGGGCTCGCTTCGGGCTCGGCGGGCTCGGGGGTTGGTAGCGGTGCGACCACCACCACTTCCGGACGAACAACGGCAAAGCCCGGCCCGAAATAAACCAGAATGGCCACCAACTGCACCACTGCCGCCACGCCGAGAAGGCTGGCCGCCACCACAAATGTCGTGCCCACGGGGGTTTTCATCGATCCACAAGCATGCCGATTGGCCACCCTGCAAGTCAACGACGGTCAGTCCCCGCCCTCAAGGCCCCACCACCGCGAACGATCGGGCCGGCCCGCGCGAGAGCAAAACAATGGCCCGCTCGCCCGGGGTCAGCGCGGCCGCCGCGGCCGCAAAGTCGTCCTCCGTGGCCACCGCCATGTCATTGACCTGTTCGATCGCGTCGCCCGGTTGCAATACGCCCTCAGCCGCCGCCCCCGGCGACACCGACTGCACGATCACCCCGTCAAGATTCCCCGGCAGGCCGAAACGCCGGATGAGGGCCGGCGTGACACCCGTCACGGCCACTCCGGCCAGTGCGCTTTGACCGGCCGCGGCAGGTGGCTGTGCAGGAAGCGGCTGCGGCACCACGCCTCCGGCCGGTGGAGCGGGCAACGCCGTGCGTCCCGAACGCGGTTCCTCGGCCAAGCGGACCTGCAAGGAAAACTTTTTGCCGTCGCGCAGCAATTCGACATCCAGCGGCTCACCGATCTTCGATTGTGCCACCCGCCGCCGCAATTCACCAAAGTCGCGGATCTCACGACCGTTAAACTTGAGGATAAGGTCGCCCGGCCGGATACCTGCCTGAGCCGCTGGCGAATCCGGGCCCACCGCATCGACCAGTGCGCCGCGCGCGTCGGCCAGACCGAAGCGCGAAGCTGAAATGTCGTCCAGAGGGCGCAGGACCACGCCAAGCACAGGACGCGCCGCGCCGCCCGGACGCAGAATGTCGTCCACCACGCGGCGGACCGCGTTCGACGGGATGGCAAAGCCGATGCCCTGGCTGCCCCCCGATTGCGAGAAAATGAAGTTGTTGATGCCGACAATCTCGCCGCGGATGTTGACCAGAGGGCCTCCGGAGTTGCCGGGATTGATCGGAGCATCAGTCTGGAAAAATTCTTTGTCCGTTTCGCTGGCAAACAGCCTTTCGCGGGCACTAATGATGCCCTGGGTGATGGTCTCCTGCAGACCGAAGGGATTTCCCACCGCGAACACCAACTGCCCGGCACGTACCTCCTCCGAGTCGGCAAAAGCCAGCGGACGCAGATGCTCGGCTTCGATTTTCATCACCGCGATGTCGAGCGTCTCGTCATAGCCGAGCAATTCGGTGGGGAGACGCCGCCCGTCGCTCAAGGTGGCCACAACCTCGCTGGCCCCTTCGATGACATGGAGATTGGTCACCACATGGCCCTCCTTGGAAATGATCGCGCCCGAGCCTTGCGGAAATGTCTCCGGGGGCATTTGGCGACGCATACCGAACAATTGGCGTAAAAATTCCTCGCGCGGGTCCGCCATCCCGCCGCGCCGCGCCGTAATGCTTACCACGGAGGGAATAACCGCCTCGGCCAGACGCCCGAATTCCGCGTCCAAGGCGGCCAACCCCGGCAAAGAACCCGCGCCGAGCGCAGGTTGCACCGCCGGCAGCGCATGCGGGGCTGATGGGGCCGCGGCCCGACCCGCCAGCTCGAAATGTCCGCTCTTCCAAGCATACAGCCCAGCCAGGGCCAAAGTAATGACCAGCACGAAGACAAGGAACTGAAGGAAACTTTTCACGTGAGCCTCAATTCTGCCTCAAGCCGCCCCGCGGCGCAACGCGTCCGCGTGCAGCCAGTCCCACAGGCGGTCGACCGAGGCCTGCACCCGCCCGCGCGCCGCGGCCACTTCCTCCGCCGTCATCTTCTGCCCCGGGGGTTTCTCCACGCCGAAAATGTAATATTTGATCTTCGGCTCGGTGCCGCTCGGACGCACCGCACAACGCCTTCCGTCGGCCAGCGTGAAGATAATCATCCCCTCGGCCGGGATGCGCTCACCCTCCGTGTCGTGAATCGTATCGGCCGCGAAATTTTCCATTTTCACCACCGCCGCACCGTCCATCTCTTCCGGCGGATTCCCGGCGTAGGACGCGGCCAACTTCGCGATTTGCGCCGCACCCTCCGCCCCTTCGAAAACGAGCGACTCCCCGCGCTCCAGGTAGACCCCGAGTGTGGCAAAAATCTCATCCAGATACTCCACCGCGGTCATCCCCCGGGAGCGGGCATAAGCCGCGACCTCGGCAAAACCGGCCACCGCCGCATTGGCATCCTTGTCGCGCGCGAAATCCGAAAGCGTGTAGCCGTAACTCTCCTCACCGCCCATGACCAAGAGCGAGGAGTGCGCCAAGCGCAGTTGCCGCGTCTCCTCCTCGGGGAGGCGCCGGTAATCCGCGCGCAGCGCCTCGGGGATCGCCTCCTCGTATTGGCGCAGCTTAGCCGCATTGTATTTGAACCCGGTCAAAGTCTCCACGCAGCGCAAACCGAAATGCTCCGCCACCGCCTTCTGCAGGTCGGTTGTCACGAAAGTCTTGATGATCACACCGCGCGACTTGTTCGTCTCGTCGAGAATGCCCAATTCGAACATCCGCGAGGCGCGATAGTAGGCCAGCATCGAGCCAATCTGGTTGCCGGTCAGCAACTCCATCCGCCCCGCACGGTTGCGCACCGCCACACCCATGCGGTCGTCATCGGGGTCGGTCGCCATGACCAAATCCGCCCCGATCTTGTCAGCCAATTGCAGCGCCATGGTCAAGGCCTCGGCATATTCCGGGTTGGGCGACTTGACGGTGGGAAAACGGCTGTCCGGCACAATTTGCTCCGGCACCGCGGTCGCGTCCAAACCGAGACGCTGCAGCAAGGGCATGATGATCGATGCCCCTACGCCATGCAGGGGCGAATAGACAATCTTGAGCCCCTTCTCGCGTGCCACCAGCGCCGGATCCAGCACCACGCGCTCCAAACGGTCGAGATAAGCCTCGTCCATCTCCGCGCCGAGGGTCACGCGCCGGCCCTGTTCATCCGGCGGCAACGGTTCGTAATGCGGGCTCTGCACCGCATTGACCACGGCAATAATCCCCGAGGCATGCGGTTCGACCACCTGGCCGCCGTCGTTGAAATAAACTTTGTATCCATTGTAAGCAGGCGGGTTGTGGCTGGCCGTAAGGTTGATCCCGGCCGCGGCATCGGTCTGGCGCACGGCGAAGCTCAGCTCGGGTGTCGGGCGCGGTTCGGCAAAAACCAGCGCATCGCAGCCGAGTTCGGTGATCACTTTGGCCGCCAGGTCGGCGAATTCCCGGGAAAAGTAGCGCGTGTCGTAGCTGATGCAGATCCGCGGCCGGTACGACAACTTCTCCCGCCGGGCCCACTCCTTGACGTAGGCCACCAACCCCTGTGTGGCCCGGTTCACATTGCGGTCATTCATCGCGTTGGTCCCCGTGCAGGGAAATTGCGGACGGTCCATGGCCTGCGGCGTACCGCGCTCGGCCGCCGTCACGACCGTGCCAATCGTCTTGCCCCGCAAACCGCCGGTCCCGAACGCCAAGGTGCGGAAGAACCGGTTGTTCAGCTCCTCCCAGTTTCCCGAGGACGCCAATTCGGCGATACTCGCCCGTTCGTACGTCTCGGGATTTGCGGCCAGCAAGGAGTTGATGTTTTCCAGCGAGGACGCGAGCAACCCGTGCCGCAGCCCCTCTTGCAACAAAGCCGGAAGATTTTCCATAGACCTCCCAATATACGGGATACGCCCCACCACTGGAAAGTCCCACCGTTGCGACCGGACCGCCGCCCGACTACAATGTCGACATGGGTCTGGCCGCATGGAGTGTGAAAAACCGCGTCGCGGTCAATATTTTCACCCTCGTGGTCATCTTCGCCGGCTACTACGCGGCCTTCAGCGAATTGCAGCGCGACCTCTTCCCCGACGTCACGACCAACTTTGTCCTCGTCACCACGCTGGACGCCACCACCGCCGCGCCGGAGGACATCGAGCGCACCATCACCGTGCCCATCGAGGAGGAACTGGCCAGTGTCAAGGGCCTCGCCAAGATCCGCTCCATTTCGCAAGACAATTTCTCGAACATCTTCGTCGAGGTCGACCCCGCCATCAACGATATCCAACCCGTGCTCAACGACGTCCGCCAGGCAGTGGACAAAGCCCGCGCCGAACTCCCCCGGTCGGCCGAACCTTCCGTTGTCGAGGAATTCGACATCCCCCTGCCCCTTGTCACCTTCACCGTTTCCTACCCACCCGGCTTCGATCTGCGCAAAATCCGTCCTGTCCTCGACGACATTGAGCGCAAACTGAAACTCGTCCCCGGCGTCTCCAAAGTCCTGGTCGACGGCCTCGAGCGCCGTGAGGTCTGGGTTGAAGTCGATCCTTACCGCTTGCGCCTCGCGGGATTGTCGCTCACCGAGGTGATGGACGCCGTCGCGGCAAAAAATGTCAATGTGGTGGGCGGACGCCTCGACGCCGCCGGCGGGCAACGTGTCGTCCGTCTGCTCGGGGAAATCACCGCCGCCGAACAACTCGAAGACTTGCCCCTCGGACGCAGCTCCGACGGCCGCACGGTCAAAATCCGCGACATCGCTTCGGTCAAAGAGACCTCGGAAAAGCCCCAATCCTACGGCCGTGTCAACATGCGTCCCGCCGTCACTTTCACCGTGGTGAAAAAGCGCGGCACCGACGTCATCGAAACCGTGCGCAAAGCGCGCCAGATTTTCGTCGCGGAAGCCGCCGTCCTCCCGCCATCGGTCGAGACGCAGGTCATCGGCGACACCACCAAATACATCAACACCCGCATCGAAACCGTGGCCGAGAACGGCATCCAATCGCTCATCCTCGTCACCGCCATTCTGCTCCTTTTTCTCGACTGGCGCGTCGCGCTGATGGTCGCATTCGGCATCCCCTTTTCCTTTGCCGGTACCTTTCTCGTCCTCTACCTCGGAGGATTTTCGATCAATATGCTTTCCCTCTTTGGCATGATCATGGCCCTCGGCATGGTGGTCGACGACGCCATCGTCACGTCAGAAAACGCTTTCCGCCACTACAGTGCCGGCGAATCCGCCGCGACTGCCGCCGTGCGCGGAGCACATGAAGTCGTGTGGCCGGTCTTCGGCAGCGTCAGCACCACCGTCGCCGCATTCCTCCCCCTAATTTGGGGCGAAGGCATCATCGGCAAATTTCTTGCCATTGTTCCGGTGGTCGTCATCGCCACGCTTTGCTTTTCCCTGCTTCAAGCCTTCCTTGTTCTGCCCTCGCATCTGGCCGACTTCCTCCGCCCGGTCCGTTCGGCGACCGACCGCCGCGCCGCCATGGCGAGGGATCCCGCTCGAGGTTTCCGCCGCTTGAGCCGCGGAGTTGGGCTTTCCTACGCGGAACTGCGCGAGGCCGTCGATCGTGTACTTTCCCGCACCATCGAAATCTACGCCCACCTCCTCAACCTCGCCCTCCGCACGCGCTATGCCGTGGTCGGCGTCTTCATGGCCGCCCTGCTCTTCGTCGGCGGTCTGGTCTACGCTGGCGTCGTCCCGTTCCGGCTCTTTGCCACCGATTTTTCCGACGCGATCAACGTCAAACTCGAACTCCCCGCCGACTATACGCTCGACCAGACCGCGGATGTCGCCGCACGCGTCGAGCAGGCCATCATCGACACCCTGCCGGCTTCCGATCTGGTCGCCATTCTCACCCGCATCGGGGTGATGTTCGACTCGGACAACGAATTCCTCGAATACGGAACCAACCTTGTCACCATCATCGTGGATCTCGACGAGCAAAGCCCCGCCTGCCGCAAACCCTCGGTCATCGAGCGCGATCTGCGCAACATGCTTGTCGCCTTCCCGGAGCTGGTCACCGGAATCGCCAAAAAAGAAGAAGGCGGACCGCCTGTCGGGCGTGCGCTGAACATCGAAATCCGCGGCATCGACCTCGACACCCTCAAGGCCGCCGCGGCCGACGTCGAGCAGCGGCTCGCGCAGGTTCCCGGGCTAATCAATACCGGAAATGACTTCCCGCGCGGCAAAACCGAGTACCGTCTCCGCCTCGACGAAGACCGCTCTTCGCGCGCCGGACTCGACGCCACCCAAGTCGGACGCACCCTCCTCGGCGCCTTCCGCGGCCTCGAAGCTTCCCGCCTGCGCTGGGGTAACGACGAGGTCATCGTTCGCGTCAAGATGGATGAGCGGTTCAGCCAGGACCCCGACCTTGTCGGCAACCTCCTGGTCAAAGGCCCGCAAGGCGCGGTCGATGTCGCCAGCCTCGCCACCGTCGAGCGGGTCAGCGGTGTCGCCCGCATCAAACGGACCAACCAGGAACGCGTCATCACCATCTCGGCCGACATCGATCCGCGCGAGACAACCTCGAACGAGGTCAACCAGATCTTCACCGCGATGGTCCCCGAATTGCTCGCGGCCCATCCCGGCGCCGGCATCCAGCTGACCGGAGAAAGCGAAGACACTGAGCGCAGCCTCGCCGCGATGAAGTTCGCCTCCTTCGTGGCCATTTTCCTCATTTACGCCCTCCTTGCCACCATCACCAACTCGTTCCTCCAGCCGATTGTCATCATGGCCGTCATTCCCTTCGGCATCGTCGGCGTGGTCCTCGGCCTCCTCTTCACCGGCCAACCCATGGGTCTGATGTCGATCATGGGAACCATTGCCCTCGCCGGCATCGTGGTGAACAACTCCATCGTCTTCGTCGACTTTATCAACTCCTACCGCCAAAACCGTGACACCGCCAACCCCCGCGTCCGCTGGCACTCGATCATCGCCAGCGGCTGCACCCGCTTCCGCCCCATTTTCCTCACCACTATCACCACGGTGGTCGGCCTTTTCAGCCTTGCCTTTCTCAGCACCGGCCAAGAGCAGTTCCTCGCCCCCATGGCCCAGGCCATCATTTGGGGCCTCACCTTCGCCACGCTGATCACCCTCGTTCTCATCCCCGCTCTCTACGCCATCCTCGACGACCTGAACCTTGCCACCGCCCGTCGCCCACAAAATTCCGCCTCCCCCACCCGCCCAGCGGACTTTCCCTCGCCCGCCTGATCATCTAGGGTCTCAAGGATGAAATTTTCCTCCCGTGTCCTCATCCCGGCTCTCCTTCTCCTCGTGGCCCCGGCCATTGCGCAGGACGCCCCGCAGCAGGCCCTCGAAGCAGCCAACGCCGTCTACACCAACGGCGACTACCCCGCCGCCGCCCAAGCTTACGAGGCCCTCCTCCGCGACTACCCCACCTCGACCATTGTCCCCAACGCCCAAGTTCAACTCGCCTTTTCCTATTATCTCACCGGGGAAAACCAAAAGAGCCTCGATATCCTCGGAAAATTTCTCACCGGTCCGCCGTCCGCAGCGGAATTGAGTGAACTTGCCGCCTTTCTCGAACCGCAGGCTCTTTCCGGATTGGCCGCCTCGCTCAAAGCGGACGACCCGGCGCGCAAAACCAACTACGAGGAAGCGGTCAAGAAATTCGCCGCCTTCAACGAAAAATATCCGCAATCTTCCGAGGTGGAATCCGCCTTCTACGGCAGCGCCATCGCCTCGTTCCAAGTCGGCGACTACACCGCGGCCCAGACCGCACTCGAGACCAACCTCCAACGCTTCCCCAACAGCCCGGGGATCCTCGACAGCCAGAATCTCCTCGCCCTCATCTTCGCCACCGAGGGCAGCAAAATGCTCGGGGCGGAAGGTGCCGACCAACAGGCCGCTTTCGCCCTCTACACCAAGTCGGCCGGACTCCTCCGCGCCATCATCGAGAAAAAAACCGACCTCGCCTTGGTCAACACCGCGCAATTCCAACTCGGCGAAATCCTCCTCAACGAAGTGGCCTTCGCCCCCGACGATCGCAAGCCCGCCCTCCTCGAGCAGGCCCGCAACGCCTTCCGCGGCGTCCTCCCCAAGGAAACCATCGTCGCCCTCCAGCAGAAAAAAATCGACGGCATCCCCGCCCTGCGCCGCGCCGCCCTCGCCGCGCGCAACACGGCGGAACTCAAACGCATCGACCGCCAGGCCGAGCGCGACCGCCGCAAACTCGCCGAATTGCAGTCCCGCCCCGACCAAACCGTCACCGCCTTGCAAAAAATCGGCGAGAGCTACTTCCAGGCCGGACAATACGACGAATCGCGCGTCGTCCTCGCCCACATCGAACCGCTCCTGACCGATGACGAGGACAAAAAGCGCAACCTCTACTTCCTCGCCATGACCTACGCGGTGCAGAATGCCGCCGATCCCGCCGTGACCCGCTACGACGCTTTCCAGCGCGCGCACAAAGGTGATCCGATCGCCGCCAACCTCCCGGTGGCCGTCGGCAACCTCTTCCTCACCCACCCCGACCCCAGCGTCCGCAACCCGGAGAAAGCCGCGCAATATTTCAAAGAAGCCGCCGAGATCTACCCGAAGAGCCCATTACTCGGGTTGTCCATCGTCAACGAAGCCACCGCCCGCGCTCAGCAGGGCGATTTCGACGGCGCGCTCAAAACCTACCGCGACTTCCTCGCCACCAACCCGCCCGCCGAAGTCGGCGCCGTGGCCCAACTCGGCATCGGCAATGTCTTCAAGGAACAAGGCAAATGGGACGAAGCCATTGCCGCTTATAAAGAACTCGTCGCCAAATTCCCGCAAGCCGCCCAAGTCGAGGAAGCCGAATTCTGGGTTGCCGTCGGCACGCAGCAGAAGGGCGACAACGCAGGATCTCTCCCCCTCATCGAATCCTTCGTCACGAAATACCCGGACACCTCACTCACCCCCAGCGCCATGTATTCGTCCGCCGCCGCCCTCCTCGCCCTCGGCCGCAACGACGAAGCCGTCGCCAGCATGACGTCCCTCGCCGAAAAATTCCCCCAAAGCCAGCCCGCCCCCTTCACCTACTTCCAGCGCGCCCAGCTCGCCGGCGCCGCGCAGAACTCCGACGAAGTCGTGCGTCTGATGACCGAGTTCGCCGAAAAATATCCGGCCGACGACAAAGTCTTCTTCGCCTACGACAGCATCGGCCAGACCGAAACCAACCGCGGCAACATCGCGGCCGCCGTCGCCGCTTACCAAGGCTTCGTCGAAAAATATTCCGCCGACCCGAAAGCCCCCGAAGCCCTCCTCAAAATTGCCGACCTCCACCGCGCCGCCGCGGAAAAATTCGGACGCTATGGCGCCCTCACCCCCGAGGAGCAGGAGAAATGGAAAGTTGCCCTGGCCGCCTCCATCGCCGCGGGCGAGAAAATGACCGCGACTTACCCGGACAGCGCCCAGCTCGGTCTCGGACTCCGCTCCCTCCTCACCGCCAAAAAACTCGAACTCGCCGCCGAACTCATCGATGCCGCCGCCCTCGAAAAATACTTTGCCGACCTCGCCGCCTCCGCCCCCGCCGGCGCCAAGAGCAAAATCCTCTTCGCCCGCGCCGCCTTCATCAGCGAGAAAGACCCCGCCCGCGCCCTCGAGGAAATGAACCAAGCCTACGACGCCTCCCTCGTCTACGCGCCTTCCGACCTCGACCTCTACGGACTCGCCCTCCTCGGAAGCGGCCAAGCGGACCAAGCCAAGGCCGTCTTCGAAAAAATCGCCGCCGACTATCCGAACCCCGCCGGACAGGAACCCGCCGCCGCGCCGCCCGCCATCCAAGAAGCCCAGGCCATTTCCCTGTTCGGCCTCGGCCGCGTCGCGCAGGAACAAAAAGACGTCACCGGCGCCGGCGGCCTCTTCGAAAAATTGAAGGCCCTCTACCCGTGGTCCCCCAAAGTCCTCGAAGCCAACTACGGCATCGCCGCTTCCCTGAAGGAACAAGGCAAAGGCGACGAAGCCGTCGCCCTGCTTACGCAGATCATCCGGGCCCCCACCGCCCCCACCGACCTCCGCGCCAACGCCATGCTCCTCGGCGGCTTCATCCAGAAAGACAAAGGCGAGCGCGACGCCGCCATCGACTACTTCATCAAGATTTCCGCCTTCTACGAGGGCGTGCCCGAGACCGCCGCCACCGGCCTTTGGGAAGGCGGACAACTCCTCGAGTTGCAAGTCACCGAATTGCAAGCAAGCGACCCGGAAAAAGCGACCAAGCAAAAAGCCCAAGTCGTCCGCGCTTACAAAGAACTGACCGAAAAATTCCCCGACTCCGAATTCGCCCCCAAAGCCCGGGAACGTCTCAACGTCCTCGGCGGGCCATAGCATGGAACGGGCCGCACGCGCTGCCGCCGTTCTGCAAAGACTGCGCACCACCTATCCCGACGCCCACTGCGAGCTGGACCACCAAGGCGCCTTCCAGCTCCTCGTCGCCACCATTCTCTCGGCCCAATGCACCGACGTGCGGGTCAACCTCGTGACGCCCGCCCTCTTCAAAAAATATCCCGACGCCGAATCTCTCGCCGCCGCCCGGCAGGAAGACGTCGAAGACCTCGTCCGCTCCACCGGCTTCTTCCACAACAAGGCGAGAAACCTCATCGCCGCGGCAAAATCACTCGTCCAAGACCATCACGGCAAAGTCCCCCGCGAGCTCGCACCCCTCACCCACCTTCCCGGAGTCGGACGCAAGACTGCCAACGTTGTCCTCGGCAACGCCTATGGGATCGAAGCCGGCATTGTGGTCGACACCCACGTCGCCCGCCTGAGCAAACGCCTCGGGCTGACCAAGCACACCGATCCGGTCAAAATCGAGAAGGATCTCATCAAACAAATCCCCCAAGACGCCTGGACCCTCTGGAGCCATCTTCTCATCTGGCACGGCCGCCGCCGCTGCATGGCCCGCAACCCCGATTGTCCAAACTGCGAACTCCGCAGCCTCTGCCCCTCCGCCGGCAAACTCTGAACTGTAGCGTCGCCGTCCCCGGCGACGTCCGTTCGACCACACCGGCATCCACAAAAGCGGCGTCAAGCCGCCGCACTCCAAAACACCCCCACCGCAAAATTTTGGAGTGCGGTGACAAAGTCACCGCTTTCCACGCTGCGAAAACGCACGACTTTCCCGACAGGTAGGGCGCGGCGTCCCCGACGCGCCGAGATCCTTCCGCAGCCGCCGTCACCGCCGCCAGAGCACGCCGAGCGAAGCTAACGACGCTCCCAACATCAGCGTAATCAAAGACGCCGCAAAAAGCTTCGGCTCCCCCGCCGCATAAGCCATCCATCCCACGATAGACCGCCAGGCAAACGCCGCGACCAGCACCAAGGTGCTCACCCACGCCGCCACCCGCGCCCACCCAAACCCCCGCAACATCAACACC